>NZ_JBICRM010000021.1:0-168457 GCF_043197025.1 Nonomuraea marmarensis | reverse complement strand
GTTTGTGTGTTTCGGAGGGTTACGGCGGTTATGGCGGGAAGGAAACACCCGGTTACATTCCGAACCCGGAAGTTAAGCTTCTCTGCGCCGATGGTACTGCACTCGGGAGGGTGTGGGAGAGTAGGTCACCGCCGGACAATCGTTTGGGGAAGGGGCTCGACGCTTACGCGTCGGGCCCCTTTTCTGTTTCTGGGGCAGCACGCCGGGTGCGTAGGGTCAGCGATGGTGCACTGATTCGACGGCGTAGAGGTGTGGGTCGAAATGATCGGCAATGTCGGCGGCCTTGCTCATGTGCGCCTGGGCGGCCGGGTTGCCGAGCATGGCGTGGAAGGCGTCCGCGGTCTCCCACTGGGCGTAGTTGACCACCCTGGTGCCGTCGTCGCTGGCGTGGATGTTGGCAGCGATGAATCCGGGTAGGTGTCGCATCACCTCTTCGGTGGCGCTGACCAGCAGGTCAACCAGTTCGCGTTGGCGGTCGGCCTGGACAGTGAAGACGTTGATCAGGGTTGCGACCGGAGCGCCGGCAGTGATGGTGGTGGTTGCGGGCATCGCCCCTCCTCCATGTCAGGTTCCTTACATGAGAGATTATGTGTGACGCGCCCGGAGCTCCCGCAGCCGAACTCGCCCGCCGCACCTTTGTCACCCTGCAGTTCCTGCGAGACGTGCTCGTCGGCCTGAACAGGGCCGGGCTGGTCACCGTCGCCGAGCAGCCGACCGGCAGGCCGAGCCCTGCCGGTCACCCTCACCGACGCGGGCGAGTCACTGCTCGACCAGGCCGACAACATCGTGCTTGACGTGGAGAAGCGCCTGTCTCACTGGCTTTCCGCCCGATGAGGTGCAACGGCTGGCCTCCCTGCTCACCGCCTGCACCCGAAACCTGACGTAAGGGCGCTCGACTCAGCCGTGTGGGTGAACACGACCTCGGCTGTGAGACCGCCGTGACGGCTACGACGCGGACGGCTTCGACCCGGTGCTCGCCCGACTCCTCGCCGAGGCCTCGGAGTTCGCACGAGGCTAGATGTGCAGCGTGCCAGAGAGGACAGTCAGCGCCCGGCCGGCCAGGTGGACCCGGTCACCGGCGTGCGTTACGTGCACGATGCCGCCCCGCGCCGACAACTGGACGCCGGTCAGCGATGCCCGGCCCAGGCGGGCCGACCAGTACGGGGCAAGCGCGCAGTGCGCCGAACCCGTCACCGGGTCCTCGGGCACACCGACATTCGGAGCGAAGAAACGGGAGACGAAGTCCGTATCCGTGCCTCGCGCGGTGACGATGACGCCTCTCGCGTCCACGGCGGCCAGGGCTGCGATATCGGGGGCGAGCGAGCGTACCGTTTCCTCGGACTCCACCTCGACCAGCAGGTCGAGGTGGCTTTTTCCGACCCGCACGGGCGTGACCCCGAGTGCTTTCTCCAAGCCGTCGGGAACGGGGGCGGGGGTCACCTCCTTGGCCGGGAAATCCATTGTGATCATGCCGTCCGGCCGGCGATTCACGGTAAGCGTGCCGCTGGCGGTGGAGAATTCCAGCGGGCCGGTCGCGGCGCCGGTGGAATAGAGCACGTGAGCCGTCGCCAACGTGGCGTGACCACAGAGAGTGACCTCTACCGCCGGGGTGAACCAGCGAAGGGAATCTCCGAGCAGGAAGGCGGTCTCGGAGAGGTTCATCTCGGCGGCTACGCTCTGCATCCATCGGTCAGTAACTGGAGAGTCCAGCAGGCAGACCGCTGCGGGATTACCCTTGAAAGCTGTGTCGGTGAAGGCGTCAACGGTGAAGAGGCGCATGTGGCCGATGCTATACGGGGGGCGGAAATCCAGCTGCAAGCGGGCTGCAAGCCGTACAAAATGGAATTAGGGCTGGGCGTGTCGCGTGGCGAATGCGGAATCGTCGGTTACCGTCCAATGGGTAGGGACGTGCCGATTACGGTGAGTTCCTGAGGAAAGGACAAGCCGATGGGGGCAGTGCGCAAGGTGGTGAGCTACCTTGGCCTGGGCGGGATCGACCAATACGACGAGGGCTACGACGACGACGGGCACTACGAGGACGAGTACGTCCCTGCCACTGAGCGGGCCGCCAAGCGGTGGCGCCCGAACGTTGATTCGTCACGCATCGTGATGGTCCAGCCGCTCAAGTACAACGACGCGCCGTTGATCGGTCAGCACTTCCGTGACGGGCAGACGGTGATCATGGACGTTACGGGCATGCCGATGCCCGAGGCCACGCGGATGGTCGACTTCGCCGCTGGGCTGGCCTTCGGGTGCGAGGGGCGGATCGAGCGCATCGCCGACCGCGTCTTCCTGCTCGCGCCGGCTCACGTAGAGATCGAGACGACCTAACGCGAGATCGGGCCCGTCAGGTCATTCAAGCAGCGCGCGGGCCGCGACGGATCAGCCGGGTCAGCTCGGCTGCGTCGTCAGCGGCCTGCTTCGCGCGTGTGTCCGCTTCGCGGGCATACGCGTGCAGGGCCCACACCGCCCCCTCAGCCAGCTCCTTCAGCTCGTTGACCTGGGCGGCCACGTAGCGGGCGTCGGCTTCGACGAGCTTGCGGCGCTGCCAGAGCTGCCAGCAGGACAGGCCGATCATGGCTATTCCCGCCGCCGCGAGCAGGCTGTCGACCAGCGCCGCGCCGATGAGGCAGGCCACCCCCGCCACGATCAGCACCATGGCGGCCCACGGGCGGGCGCGCGGCACGACTCCGTCGGTGACGATCGCGTCCTCGGCCGTGGCGAGCGAAGACTGTTCAGGGCCCTCGGGTCGCAGGTGGATGCGGTGGCCGAGAAGCGGGACGGTCAGCGTGGCGGGCGGCTCCAGGCGGCTGTCGGCCTCGAGCTCCTCGGCCACGCCACGCAGGATCGGCGCCGCCACGTGCAGGGCGATCGCCGCCAGGTGCGGGTCCGCGCCCGGCCGCAGGTCATCGAGCAGGTACGAGCTGAGCGAAGCCATCGGCCCGGCCGGCCCGCCCTGGCCGATCAGCGAGCGCAGTACGGCGAGCGGCTCATCCTCGGCCCAGGCCACAGCCGGGCTGCCCGAGTTGTTGACGAGCGGGGCGGAGGAGTCGTGCTCGGCCTGCCGTGCCGAGGTGATCTCCGCGCAGCGGCCGCGTAGCCTGGCCAGCCGGGCGGCGGCCACGGCAGGTCTGGCCAGCTCCGGAATTTCGGCCATTTCCGGAAAGTCGACCAGTGACGGTGGCACCACGACCGACGGCTCGCCCGGCACGAGTGCCTGCACCCACTGCTCGGGATCGGCGTGCTCCTGCACGGCCAGCGCATCGAGCTTGCGCAGCACGAAAATCTTGCCGGCGGGGCCGTATGCGCCCCTGGCGGCGGCCAGCCAGAGCGAGCGTTGCCCGTGGGAGACCGGCCGGTCGAGCGACAGGTCGCCGAAGGCGGTGCCGAGCCAGGAGGCGTGAATGCGGCTGCCCTGCCCGGACACCGCGAGTGCCAGGCAGAGAAAGAGCGCGGTCTGCTGCTGGTCGCGACCCGCGGCCTTGCTCAGCGGCTCGAGAGGGTCCTCGCCGGCGAGGATGGCGACCAGCGCTTCGACCGCCGGGGGCAACCAGTAGCCGGGCATGTCGCGGAAGCCCGGCGGGGCGGGAGGTGCGCTGCCGTTGGCGGCGAGGTGCGCCAGCAGTGCTTCGGCGTAGCGATGCAACTCCGTCGCTGCAGGGGGGCTCGCAGTCAGGTCCGTGCTCAAGGCAGAGAACTCCCCCATTTCGGCCTCAGTTCATGACCGCGTAAAGCCTAACCGTTTGGGCGCGCCAACGAGGTGGAGGCGCGCCCACGACGGATCGGGGCTCTTTGAGCTAACTGCCTGTTACATGCGCTCGGGGACAGGGACGCCCAGAAGGTCGAGCCCGGTCTCCAGCACGCGCAGCGTCAGGGCGCAGAGGGCCAGGCGGTAGGCTCTGGTCTCTGGGTCGGGCGCCTTGATCACCGGACATTCCTCGTAGAACGTGCTGTACAGGCTGGCGGTCTGGAAGAGGAAGGCGCACAGTCGGTGGGGCTCGGACTCGGCGGTCACCTGCGAGGTCAGCTCGCCGAAGCCCAGCAGGTGGAGGCCCAGCGCGCGCTCGGCGGGCGCGGCCAGCACGATGGGAGCCGTCGCGTCGGCCGGGTCGACCCCGGCCTTGCGGAAGATGGAGCGGATCCGGGCCGTCGCGTACTGCATGTAAGGGCCGGTGTTGCCGGTGAAGCCGAGCATGCGGTCGAAGTCGAAGACGTACTCGCTGTCGTGGCTGACCGACAAATCGGCATATTTCACCGCACCCATGCCGACGGCATGTGCGATCTCCTTCCGGGTGGTCTCGTCGTACCCCCGGTCGGCGATCGCGGCCGTGGCCCGGTCGATGGCCTCCTGGAGCAGGTCCATCAGCTTGACGGACTCGCCAGAACGCGTCTTGAACCTGCGCCCGTCCTTGCCCAGCATCATGCCGATCTGGACGTGCTCGGCCGAGACCGTGTCGGGCAGCCAGCCCGCCAGCTGCGCCGAGGCGAACACCATCCGGAAGTGCAGCGCCTGGTCGGAGCCTACGACGTAGAGGATGCGGTCGGCCTTGAGATCGTGGACCCGGTAGCGGATGGCGGCCATGTCCGTGGACGCGTAGCCGTAGCCGCCGTCGCTCTTTCTGATGATGAGCGGCAGCGGCTTGTCGTCGGAGCCGGTGAAACCCGGCGGGAACAGGCAGAGCGCGCCCTCGCTCATCACCGCGGCCCCGGACGCCTCCAGGTCGTCGCACGTCTTTTCGAGCATGGGGTTGTACATGCTCTCGCCGGCGAGGTCGGCGTCGGTCAGCGTGACGCCGAGCAGGGTGTAGAGCTTGTTGAAGTAGCGGACGGTGGCGTCCATGAACACGTGCCAGAGCCGCATGGTGTCGGGATCGCCCGACTGCAGCGTGGTCACCCGCACGCGCGCGCGCAGCTTGAACGTGTCGTCGCTCTCGAACTTGGCCCGCGCCGCCTGGTAGAACTCCGTGCCCATGCCGGCTTCGAGCTGGGCGACCGCGGTCTCCTCGCCGATGTCGAGCAGGTGCTCGATGAGCATGCCGAACGGCGTGCCCCAGTCGCCCAGGTGGTTTTGCCTGATCACGGTGTTGCCGAGGTGCTCGTGCAGGCGGGCCAGCGAGTCGCCGACGATCGTGGTGCGCAGGTGGCCGACGTGCATCTCCTTGGCCGCGTTCGGCGCGGAGTAGTCGATCACCACGGTCTGCGACGGCGTGATCGTGCCGACGCCGAGCCGCGGGTCGGTCAGCATGCGCCGGGCCTCGGACTCGATCCAGGAGTCGTCGAGGGTGATGTTGAGGAAGCCGGGGCCGCTGACCTCGACCGTGCCGGGAAAGTCCGACAACTCCGCCTTGATCGCCTCCGCGACCTCCCGCGGTGCCCGTCGCAGGCGCTTGGCCAGGCTCATCGCGACGTTCGCCTGGAAGTCGGCGAACTGGGACGGCCGGATCAGCGGGTCTGCGTCGGCGTGCTCCGTACCGAACGCGTGTGCCAGCGCCTGCTGGACGCGCTCGGTGAGCACTATCTGCGGGTCGGTCATGTTCTAAGGGTACCGGCGACCTTGACCGCGATGCTGATCGCCGCGGCAGCCACGATCGAGATGCCGACGGCGGTCAGGTCGTTGCTGATGTCGCCCGGTTCGAGCGCGAAGAACCGCCTGACGAAGGGCAGCGTCAGGCCGATCGCGAACACCACCGCCATCGACCCGACCAGCGCCACCCGCCACCAGTTCAGCGGCCTGGCGATCAGCACGAGCACCCACCACGTGGTGAGGAAGAGCGTGATCACCGCCGACGTCTGGTCCTCGACGAGGGTGGAGGTGCCCTTGTGCGCGGCCCAGAACGACAGCAGCACCGCCGCCGCGCACAACACCCCGGCGGGTACGGCGAAACGCAGCACCCGGCGTACGAACCCGGGCTTGGAGCGCTCGAGCGTGGGCGCGAGCGCGAGGAAGAACGCCGGGATGCCGATGGTCAGGGCGTTCGTCAGGGTCGAGTGGCGGGGCGCGAACGGGAACATCACCCCGGCCACCCCCACCAGCAGCGACAACACGATCGCGTAGAAGGTCTTGGTGAGGAACAGGTTGGAGACCCGTTCGATGTTGGCCAGCACCCGCCGGCCTTCGCCCACGACGTGCGGCAGTGTGGCGAACTTGTTGTCCAGCAGCACCACCTGCGCGACCGCCTTGGTCGCCGGGCTGCCCGCGCCCATCGCGATGCCCAGGTCGGCGTCCTTCAGCGCGAGCACGTCGTTGACGCCGTCGCCGGTCATGGCCACGGTGTGGCCTCGGGCCTGCAGCGCCGCGACGAACTCCCGCTTCTGCCGCGGGCTGACCCGGCCGAAGACGGCGTGGGAGTCCAGCAGCTCGCCCAGCTTTTGCGGGTCGTCATGGGGGAGGGTTCTGGCGTCCACCGAACGGTCGCCGTCCGGGATCTCCAGGCCGGTCGCGATGGCGGAGACGGCCGTCGGGTTGTCGCCCGAGATGATCTTGACCGTCACGCCCTGCTCGGCGAAGTAGCGCAGGGTCTGGTGCGCGTCGGGTCTGATGCGCTGCTTGAACGTGACGAGCGCGACCGGCTCCACGATCTCCGTGGTGGCGAGGTTGTCCGTACGGCAGAGCGCCAGCACACGCGTCCCGGTCGCGGCCAGCTCGGCGGCCCTGACGTAGCCGTCGCCCCCGTCGAGCAGCACGTCGGGAGCCCCCAGCACCCAGGCGCCCCGCTCGCCGAAGTCCGCCCCGCTCCACTTGCGCGCCGAGGAGAACGGCACCGTCTCGGTGGCCGACCACCCCTCCTGGGCCTGCGGGTAGCGGGCCTGGATGGCCTGGGCGGTGGCGTTCGGCTGGTAGTCGAGGTGGGCCAGGGCGGCCAGCGCGTCGTCGACCGGCTGGTCGTCACGCAGCGGGAGCACCTGGTCGAGGTCCATGCCGCCGGCGGTGAGAGTGCCCGTCTTGTCCAGGCAGAGCACGTCCACCCTGGCCAGGCCCTCGATCGCGGGCAACTCCTGGACCAGGCATTCGCGGCGGCCCAGGCGTACGACACCGACGGCGAACGCGATCGAGGTCATCAGCACCAGGCCCTCGGGGATCATGGTGACGATGCCCGCGACCGCGCCGGTGATCGCGGTGCCGAGGTCGGCCGAGTTGACGAGCTGGCTGACGATCAGCAGGGCGCCGATGGGGATGACCAGCCAGGTGAGGTACTTGATGAACCTCGCCACGCCGTCGCGCAGCTCAGAATGGGCGAGGTGGAACTTGCTGGCCTCTTCCGCGAGCTTCACCGCGTACGCGTCGGTGCCGACCTTCGTGGCCACGAACGAGCCGGAGCCCGCCACCGCGAAGCTGCCCGACAGGACATGGTCGCCCGGCTGCTTGTGCACGGGGTCGGCCTCGCCGGTCAGCAGCGACTCGTCCACCTCCAGCCCGCGGGACTCGACCACCTCGCCGTCCACCAGCAGGCGGTCGCCGGAGCCGAGCAGGATCAGGTCGCCCAGCACCACCTGGCGGGGCTCGATCAGCCGCTCCCCGCCGTCGCGCCGCACCCTGACCGGGGCCTCGTTGATCACCGCGAGTTTGTCGAGCGTACGCTTGGCGCGTACCTCCTGGATGATGCCGATTAACGCGTTGGCCACGATGACGAGCCCGAACAGGCTGTCCTGCCACTCGCCGAAGATCAGGATCAGCGCCCAGAGCACGCCGATGACGAGGTTGAACAGGGTGAAGACGTTCGCCCTGAGGATCGCGCTCAGCGACCTGCTCGACCGGCGCGGGACGTCGTTGGTCTTCGCGCCCGCCACCTGTGCCGAAGTGAGCCCGTGCGCCACCGAGGTGAGCCCGTCCACATAACCCCCCGTTTCTGTGGATCGGGTCTCACCCTAAGGGTTTACCAGAGCCTGTGGGAGCGCCCCGTGGCGGCTATCCTGTCGCCGATTCTGGCCACGATTCCCTCCGCCGACAGGTCGGCCGCGAGCTGGCAGGCGGCGCTGATCCCCTGCGCCTTGGACGAGCCGTGGGCGATGACGACGGTGCCGTTCAGGCCGAGCAGCACGGCTCCGCCGTACGCCTCCGCGTCCAGGCGGCGGCGCAGCTCGCGGATGCGGGAACGTTGCATGAAGGCGCCCAGCCTGGCCGGCCTGCTGCCGCTGATGGCCTCCCTGAGCTCGGTGAACGCGTATCGTACGGTGCCTTCCATGGTCTTCAGGGCCACGTTGCCGGTGAAGCCGTCCGTGGTGATCACGTCTACCTTGCCGGTCAGGAGATCGTGGCCTTCGACGTTGCCGGCGAACTGGAGGCCGGGGGAGCCCTGCAGGAGCTCGTAGGCGCGTTTGACCAGTTTGTTGCCCTTTTCCGCCTCGCTGCCGATCGTGAGCAGGCCGACGCGGGGGTCCTCGATGTCGTAGGCCAGCTCGGCGTACGCCGCTCCCAGGTGGGCGAACTGCACCAGCATTTCCGGCTTCGCCTCGGCGTTGGCGCCGGCGTCGAGGAGCAGGGTCGGCTTGGGGCGCGTGGGCAGGGCCACGGCGATGGCCGGTCGGAGCACGCCCTGCTGGGCCTTGAGCCGCAGCCTGCCGGTGGCCACGATTCCCGCCGTCGAGCCCGCGGACACGATCGCGCCGGCGTCGCCTCGGCGTACGAGGTGGCAGGCGACCGCGATGCTGGAACGGGGACGGCGCAGGCTCGCCAGCGCGCCTTCGTCCATCGCCAGGGCCTCCTCGGCCCGTACGATCGGGACCTCCTTGGTGGCGTCGTGGTCGGTCAGCGCCTCGTACAGCACTCGCGGGGAGCCGACGAGCACGACTTGCAGGCCGCGCTCCCGCACGGCATGCACCGCTCCCGCCACGATTTCGTGCGGTGCATGGTCACCGCCCATGGCGTCGAGCGCGATGGGCCTGGTTTCGGACAATTATCACCTCGTACGGCATCGAGCCCGCCGTCACGGTGTGTCCGCATCACAGGCATGGCACGTGCCAGGTTAAACCGGCGGGTAGGCCCTGTTGGTTCCCGCCCGGCCGCGTTCCAGTCCTGCCCCGGCCGCGCGCTGTCCGGTGGCGCGGTGCCGGTGGGGTGGGGCTGGGGTCAGTGGAGGTTCCAGTCGTCCATTCCGCGGGACACGATCACCTTCGAGAACTTCGACTTCCCCGTCACCCGGATCAGCGGTCCGTCCGCCTGGGAGCCGCCCGTCACGTTACGCTTGCCGAACATCGAGCCGCCTTCGTCGATCACATGCGCGTTGTCCGGCACGCGAACGATCAGCTTGCTGAACCACGCGTTCGTCTCAATGGTGATCTCGCGCCCAGGCAGGACCGCTTCCGACAGGTCGATGATGAGCGCCCCGAACCGGGCGGACAGCCGGGTGTGGCGGGAGGCCACCCAGCGGCCCTTGCGGACGATCTTGCTGAACTTCGAATCTATGACCTGCTGTTCGACGGCGACAGGTAGGTTGGAAACGGACACTTCGGGCAGGTCCCGAGTGATGGGTACGAGTTCGCCGACTGTCTTCGCCGTGTAGGCGACCTCGAGCCGGTCGGCGTGCTCGACGCTGGTGAGTCTTCCGGTGGCGAGCGCCTCGCCCAGCACCGCGGCCACGCGGTCCCGGTCGGCGTCTGAGGCGCGCAGGTCTGGATCGTCGGTCACGATATATGAGTGTATGCCTGTTCGCGATATGTCGCGAGTGTCCGTGAAACCTCAAGGAAAACTTGGAGCCCAGCGGAACCAGTGACGTGGCGGGACGCGTCCGGGTATTAAGAACCGTAGACGCGCGACAGGGTCGTGAGGTTTACACCCGTTCGAACAAAAAAGATGGGAAAGGCCTAGTGATCTTGAACCAAGCAGGCACCCGACGCTTCAAGGCGTACACGTCCAAGCACCTCGACGAGCTCCTGCAGCGTGCGGGGCTCGGCGACGAAGAGCGGCTGAAGGTCCGTGCCGTCGCCACGGTGCTGCCGTTCCGGACGAACGCCTACGTCGTGGATGAACTCATAGATTGGTCGGCTGCGCCCGACGACCCCATCTACCGGCTCGTCTTCCCGCAGGAGGACATGCTTCCCGCGGCCGACGTCGCCCGGCTGGCCGACCTGCTGAAAGCCGAGGCGCCCAACGCGGAGATCCAGGCCGAGGCGAATCGGGTGCGCGCACAGCTCAACCCACATCCGGCGGGCCAGAAGGAGCTCAACGTCCCGAAGATGGACGAGGAGCCGGTCCCTGGCATGCAGCACAAATATCCGGAGACTGTGCTGTTCTTCCCCAAGCAGGGGCAGACCTGTCATGCGTACTGCACCTACTGCTTCAGATGGGCGCAGTTCGTCGGTGATGCGGACCTGAAGTTCGCCTCCGACGACATCGACCAGATGGTGTCCTACATTCGGCAGCATCCCGAGGTCACCAGCGTCCTGATCACCGGGGGCGACGCGATGATCATGGGCGAGCCGGTGATCAGGCGGTATATCGGGCCGCTGCTGGAGCTGGAGCAGCTCGAGTCCATCAGGATCGGCACCAAGGCGCTGGCCTACTGGCCGCAGCGCTTCACCACCGATCCCGACGCCGACGCCACGCTCGGGTTGTTCGAGGAGGTGGTCGGCGCGGGCAAGAACCTCGCGTTCATGGCCCACTTCTCGCATCCGCACGAGCTGGAGTCGCCGCTGGTCGAGTCGGCCGTCAAACGCATACTCGGCAGCGGGGCCACGATCAGGACCCAGGCGCCGCTGATCAGGTCCATCAACGACGATCCCGCGGTGTGGTCACGCATGTGGCGGCGGCAGCACAGGATGGGGATGATTCCCTATTACATGTTCGTCGAGCGGGACACCGGGCCACAGGACTACTTCGCGGTGCCGCTGGCTCGCGCGTACGAGATCTTCAGGGACGCCTACTCGTCGGTCTCGGGGCTGTGCCGTACAGTCCGCGGGCCGTCGATGTCGGCCACACCCGGCAAGGTGTGCGTCGACGGCGTCACGGAAATCGCGGGGGAGCAGGTGTTCATGCTCCACTTCATCCAGGCCCGCGACCCGTCGCTCGTGGGGCGGCCGTTCTTCGCGCGCTACGACCCGGCCGCGGTCTGGCTGACGGATCTGCGCCCGGCCTTCGCCGAACGTTTTCCGTTCGAGCCCGCGGAAGCTCTCTTGCCCGTCTGAGCCGGTCGCGCGCGTCCATCGCGACCGGAAAATCCGCCTCCCCGGCCCGTGACAATTGTTTTCGCGACCCTTTGTTCACGGGTCGCCGGGGCGCACCTACGCGTGCCAAGCGGGTGCCGCGCAATATCGGAAACAAGACCCTCCTATTACCCGTTTTGTCTTCCCGCTCAACGCTCCCCCTTTACTCGGTAACCGGGCTGCAAACCCCTGCTACATGGGCTTTCATGCGCCTGCGGCCGATCACAACCAGTGATAGAACTGCTTGCGTAGCTCAGCCGTGACGGCACGCTTCGTGTGGTGCCCATAGCGCGCCCGCCACGGCATTCGGGGGTCATCGATTCGCATTTCCACTGCATTCGAGAGCGATCGATCACGAGCCGGGAAGGCAACCATGAATCGAGTAGTCAAGACGGCGGTCGCCGTCACAGCATTCGGCTTGGCGGCGGCTTTGGCCGTGCCGGCGCAAGCGGAAGTTCAATACAACACCGCCAGGTACGCTCCCATCGACGCACCGAGCGGCGGCACCACCGCGGGCGCCAGCCCGATCGGCGGCCTGCTGGGCGGCCTGGTCGGCGGCGGCCTGCTCAACGGCCTGCTGGGCGGCGGCGCCAAGGCCAAGTCGGGCGGCCAGATGACCGACGTCCAGCGCGACATCGCCGCGGAGAACCGGCAGCAGGCCGAAACCACCACGGCCAACGCCGCAGAGGACGTCACCCGCCACGGAGGCCCGCTGCCCGAGCTGTCGCCGATCGTAGGCGGGATCCCGCTCGGCGGGGGCGGCCTGACCGAGTCGCTGCCCGTGCTGGGCGGTGCGGCCCGCATGGCACAGCCGTCGGTCAAGGCAGGCAAGCAGAGCCAGGACCAGGCCGTCACCCAGGACGCCACCGTGCGCGGCGCAATGGGTGCGACGTCCGGCCTGCTGGACTCGTCCGTCGGGAACGCGATGGGCAAGGTGACCGGCACCAACCTGCTGCCGGGCGGCGGCACCAGCGTCACGGACATCAGCGGCGCCACGGCCAAGACCCTGAACAGCGCCACCACGGGCGTCGAGGCCCTGTCCGCCGACACCGTCCTGGCCGGGCTCACCCAGGCCGCCAGGCGCGCGCTGCCGCACGCCGCGAGCGGCGAGCTGTCCCCGATGGTCGGCCAGGTGGCACCCGCCGAGGTGGCGCCGGTCGTCGAGGCGCTGCCTGGCACCACCCAGGCCGCCTCCGTGGACGAGCTCACCCCGCTCGTCGAGGACACCTCGGGCTTCGTCACGTCCAACGGGACCAAGGCCGCCGGTTCGTACAGCGGCGTGGTGGCCGCACTGGGATGGACCACCGACGCGCTGACGAGCTCGGTGCGGGACTCCTGGATTCGCGACTAGCCGCGATGGAGGCGCTGACGAACGTGGCCTCGCCGAGGACCTGCATGACGGTTCGCGGGCGTCCTAGGTGCCGACGCCCGGGCACCGGCCGTGGCGGCGACGAGGCGGGACCGTTCGCGCGCCCCAGCTGTTCCCTGACGGCGACATTCCCCTTGACCGGGACGCCGTCACACTGACGCGCCAGGCCGATCAGGGTGCTCACAGGTGCCGAGCGCCCGGGGGCACTGGCGCGCGTGGGTTGCGAGCCCCCGCACTGGCGGGCGGCTCATGACGGGCCTGGGCGGACGCGCCCACGCCCGGGGAGCGCTCGCGCACCGCGCCGCCACTGCAGGGCAGCGGCGCCGCACGAGCCCCCCACCGCCGGCCCCGATCTCTTTTGGGGCCGGCGGTCCTATTCAAAAGCCCATCTTGTACGGCAGAGCCAAGTGAGCCGCCACCCGCCGCACGTGGCCGGTGGCCTCCAGGAAGACGCTCGCTGACCGCCACATGGCCGGGCGCCGTAACGCCGCAGTCTTGACCGTCTAAGGCTGACCTGTCACCCGCTGAGCCACCCCCGCGTGGCACCCCCGCGCCAGGCGTATGCCGTTGGACCCTCAGGGAAGGCGGACGCCGGTGCGGCGGCCTATTTGGGCCTGGAGGCGGGCCATCTGCCAGTGCAGCTCCAGGAGCTGTTCGGCGAGCTGCATCCGCGGGATCTCCGACACGTCCTCGGTGGCCAGGTGGTCAATCGCGGCCGAAAGCTCTCCCATCGCGCGCCCCCACTCCATCACCGTTCCTCAGATCGAATTGGCGTTCGAATCCTATCGGAACGGGAGGCTCGCTGTCAGTCTTTTGCCCCTCAGGTAGCTCTGGTTTCGCACACAAGATCGAAATGCTGGAAGGCCGAGCGAAACCACGGAGCCGGCCAGCGTGGGCTCGCGTAACGGCGGCCCGCCACTGAAGGGTCAGAGGCCGTTTCCTGGAGGGCCGGCAACTGTCTACGGCGGGTGGCCGACCACGGCGACGCGTAAAAGATCGAAAAGGTGTTGGGTCAGAGGCCGTTTCCTGGAGGGCCATCAGCCGAAGTGCGGCGGGTGGCAGGCCACGGCAACGCGTAAAATATGAGGATTTTGAGGGATCAGCCCTTGTTATAGGCGGCGATGACTTCCTTCGGGTCGCCGTCCATCTTGATCTTGCCCTTGTGCAGCCAGATGACGCGGTTGCAGGTCTCCTCGATGACCTTGAGGTCGTGGGCCACGAGGAACACCGTGCCGGCCGACTCGCGGATCTGGCGGATGCGCTCCTCGCTCTTCTTGCGGAACTCGCGGTCGCCCGTCGCCAGGGCCTCGTCGATGAGCAGGACGTCATGCGTCTTGGCGGAGGAGATGGCGAAGCGCAGGCGGGCGCCCATGCCGGAGGAGTAGGTGGACATCGGCAGTTGAACGAACTCATCGATGCCGGAGAAGTCGACGATCTCCTGGTATTTGTCGCGGACCTCGGCGGGCGTCATGCCCATGGCGTAACAGCCGAGGACGATGTTGCGCTCGCCGGTCAGCTCGCGCATGAGGGCCGCGTTGACGCCGAGCAGCGAGGGCTGGCCGTCGGTGTAGACGGCGCCCTCGTGCGGCGGCAGCAGGCCCGCGATGGCCCTTAGCAGCGTGGACTTGCCCGAGCCGTTGCGCCCCACGATGCCGATTGCGTCGCCGTGGTAGGCCACGAAGGTCACGCCCTTGACGGCGTGCACCTCCTTCATCTGCGGGCGGCCCTGGCGCTTGAGAATGCGCGTGAGGGCGTTGACCGCGTTGCCCTTCTCCGTGTCGCTGGCCGCACCGTAGACGCGGTAGACGATGTGGAGGTCGTCGACGATGACGGTAGGAGTGCCCGTGGGGACGTCGAGGGGCCGTTTGCCCTGAGGCTCCGGGTCGGGATGCACTCTCACATCCTCGCCGGGGACGGCGGGCTTCTCGCCCATCACCTGTGACAGCTCCTTGGTCAGTTCAGCCACGCCCGTACCTCTCCTCGGACCGCCAGAAGTACCAGAAGCCGAAGCCGAGTGCGAACACCGCCCAGAATACGCAAGACATCCACACCATCGGCGGGGGCTGGTGGCCGAACTGCGGGTTGTGCGACTTGATGAGGATCTCGCGCATCCACTCGATGAAGGATGCGGCCGGGTTGAGGTACATCACGTTCGCGACCCACTGCGGCAGGCCCGCGGAGCCGACCACCTTGTCCTGGATGGAGAAGAAGACGCCGGAGGCGTAGAGCCAGGTGCGCGTGATGAACGGCAGCAACTGGTTGAGGTCGCGCATCGTGGCCCCGAGCCTGGCGATCACCAGGCCGGCGCCGATGTTGAACATCGTCTGCAGCAGCAGCACGACGGGGATCATGAGCCAGAACCAGTTGGGCCATTCCTTGGTGGCGACCACCAGGGTGAGCAGCACGCCCATGGAGATGGCGAGCTGCTGGAGCTCCTGGATCGTGTAGGCCAGCGGCAGCGACGCCCTGGGGAAGTGCAGCGCCCTGATGAGCGACAGGTTGCCCGAGATCGACTTGGCGCCCGCGGTGACCGTGCGCTGCGTGAAGGTGAAGATGAACATCCCAGTCAGCAGGAACGCCGGGTAGTTGACGATGTTCTTGCTGCCGCCCAGGATGACCCCGAACATCAGGAAGTAGATCGCGGCGTTGAGCAGGGGGGTCAGCACCTGCCAGAGCTGGCCGAGTGCCGAGTTGGAGTATTTCGAGACGTTGCGCGAGGTGGCGTACGTCAGGATGAAGTGCCGCCGCTCCAACAGCTGGCGCATGTAGACAGGAAACCTCGGCCGCGCGATGGCACGGCGAAGTCCGTATCTCTGGGCGAGCTTGGCCAGCGGCTCCTGCCCGCTTCGGCCGCCCGCCTGGGCGTCCGCGACAGCGGATTCCGGCTGGCTCATGGCAAGGACTCTATTGGATCCCGGTCGGTGGGGTGCCTGCCGCACACGGTTGGCGGCAGTCAGTTGGACGGAGTCTTACGCCGCCGGGTTCCAAGGCGCCGTCAAGACCTGCTCAACCGTAGCCCAGCGGGCCGGGGCGCGGCGGCAAGGGCGCGAGCACAGTCGTGTAGAGGGTAGTTTTCACCGACTGTTCACGTCCAGACCCTACCTATTGGGGTCGATTTGCCGTGTTTGATGCTCATAGGGCTAAATGTCTGTGACGCTGGATAGGCGTACGTGTGACCGAACTGCAACGCGCCAGAGACTCCCTGGTGGCAAGTAGTAAGGGATAGTCGCGATCGACTGGCAGGGCGTCGGCTGGTTTGACCATGTCAGCCAAACCCGGGGGGATACCAGGACCCCTCCGTCAGGCTGCTCACGATCATCGCAGCTCAGTGCTTACGCCCACCTGTAGAGGGAGGAATTCTTTCACCATGCGTGTTACTAAGGGCGCACAGATCGTCGCCGGTACCGCGCTGCTCGCCCTCGCGGTTGCCGCGTGTGGCGGCGGTGCCTCGGAATCCGGTGGCACTGCCGCGGGCGGCGGAGAGACGCCGGTCCGCATGGAAATCGGCGAGCCGCAGGAGCTCCTGAACCCGCAGAACACAACCGAGACCGAGGGTTCCGAGGTTCTCGCGGCGGTGTTCGAGCCGTTGGTCAGCTACAACGAGAACAAGGAGCCGGTCGAGGCGGCCGCCGAGTCGGTCACCACGACGGACAGCAAGGTCTGGACGATCAAGCTGAAGTCCGGCTACACGTGGCAGGACGGCACCGCCGTGACCGCCGCGGACTACGCCCGCGCGTGGAACTACGCCGCCCTCCAGGACAACGCCATGGGCTCGTCCTACTTCTTCGGTCGCGTCGACGGTTACAACGACGTGCACCCGGGTGAGGGCAAGACGCCGACGGCCAAGGAGATGAAGGGTCTCAAGGTCGTCGACGACCTCACGCTCGAGGTCACGCTCTCGGCGCCGTTCTCGCAGTTCAAGACGATGCTCGGCTACACCGCCTTCTATCCGATGCCGAAGTCGGCCATCGGCCCCGACGGCAAGGTGACCCAGGCCTACGGCGAGCAGCCGATCGGGCAGGGCCTGTTCAAGCTGGACAAGCCCTACAAGAAGGGCACCGACCAGGCCATCGACCTGACGGTGTACGACAAGTTCCCCGGCGCCAAGCCGAAGGGCTGGACCAAGCTGCAGTTCAAGGTCTACGTGAGCTCCGAGACGGCGTTCAACGACCTGCAGGCCGAGAACCTCGACATCCACGACTCCCTCCCGCCCTCGACGATCGCCACGGCCAAGGCCGCACTCGGTGACCGCTACCATGACGAGCCCGACGCCGCGGTCGGCTACATCGGCGTGCCGCTGAAGTACAACCCGGACTTCAAGAACCCGGACGTCCGCAAGGCCATCTCGCTGGCCATCGACAGGAAGACCATCGCCGAGACGGTCTTCTCCGGCACCCGCGCCCCCGCCGACGACTTCATCAACCCCGCCATCCCCGGTTACCGGCAGGGCGCCTGCGCGGCCTGCACCTACAACCCGGCCGAGGCCAAGAAGCTGTACGACGCCGCGGGCGGTCCCAAGTCCATCGAGCTCGGCTACAACGCCGACGGTGGCCACAAGGAGTGGATCGAGGCGGTTGCCAACGGCCTGCGGTCCAACCTGGGCATCGATGTCACGCCGAAGCCGTTCGAGAAGTTCCAGGGCATCCTGGACGCTCTGGACGCCAAGGAGTACAAGGGCCTGTTCCGCATGGGCTGGGCCATCGACTACCCGTCGGCGGAGAACTACCTGACCCCGATCTTCAGCACCGGCGCCATCGAGACCGGCTCCAACTACGGCGGCTACTCCAACAAGGAGTTCGACGACCTGGTCGCCAAGGGTGACCAGGCCACCGACGCCGCCGAGGGGCTGAAGTTCTACCAGCAGGCCGACGACATCCTGATCAAGGACCTCCCGTACATCCCGGTTTACTTCTACCGGAGTAACTTCGGGTACTCCTCGAAGGTCAATAACGTCAAGCTCAACCTGCTCAACCAGGTTGAGTGGGCCGACGTCACGAAGTCCTGACGTCGTTCGCCGGGTGGGCGGCGCTTGCCGTCCACCCGGCGGAGGGCTGAGCTTGGAGGCAGTCATTCGGCCGGGAAATCACGGACTCCGAGGGGCTGCCTCCAGGTGTGTACCGGAGGGCTTTAATGGGCCGTTATGTCATTAGGCGTCTGATCCAGGCGATACCCGTCCTGCTCGGCGCCACGCTACTCATCTTCCTCATCGTCTTCGCTCTGCCTGGGGACCCCGTCGCGGCACTGTTCGGAGACAAGCGTCCCGACCCCGCGGTGGCCGAGGTGCTGCGTGAGCAGTACCACCTCAATGATCCGCTGCTGCTGCAGTACTGGTACTACATCAGCGGCGTGCTCTTCCGCGGCGACTTCGGCGTGAACTTCGCCGACGTGCCGGTGTCGGAGATCATGCAGGGCAAGTTCCAGACCACCCTGAACCTCGCCCTGACCGCACTGGTCATGGAGGCTCTCATCGGTGTCGGCCTGGGCCTGTGGGCGGCGCTGCGCCGCGGCAAGGCCATCGACACCATGATCCTGGCCTCGACGCTGCTGCTGATCTCGGTGCCCACGCTGGTGACCGGCTTCGTGCTGCAGCTCATCCTGGGCGTGAAGCTCAAGCAGTGGACCGGGTTGGACATCTTCCCCGTCGCGGGCACGTCCGACGGCTGGCGCAGCTACCTGGTGCCCGGCTTCGTGCTCGCGGGAACGTCGATCGCCTACCTGACCAGGCTCACCAGGACCAGCCTCGCGGAGACCCTGAGGGCCGACTACATCCGCACGGCCACGGCCAAGGGCCTGTCCAGACGCCGCGTCATCGGCAGGCACGGGTTGCGCAACGCGCTGATCCCGCTGATCACCTATCTCGGCGCCGACCTCGGCAACCTGATGGGCGGCGCGGTGATCACAGAGACGATCTTCAATCTCCAGGGAATTGGCAATCAGCTCTTCACGTCGGTTTACTTGCGAGAACAGCCGGTTGTCGTGGGTATCGTCACCGTCCTGGTGCTGATCTACATCCTGGCCAACCTGGTCGTCGACTTGTTGTACGCCGTGCTCGACCCGAGGATCCGCTATGAGTAACCCAATCCCGCCGGTCGGGCCAGGACTCCCTGAGACGCGGACACTGGTTACGGACACGGTGACCGCTCCGGCGCCGGCGCGGCACCGCAGAAAGGTCAAGGGCGACAGGCCCGCGAGCCTGTGGACCGACGCCTGGTACGACCTCAGGCGCCGGCCGATGTTCATCCTGTCGGTGATCATCATTGTGGTGCTGCTGGTCATGTCGTTCTGGCCGTCGTTGTTCACCGCGATCGACCCGTTCAACGCCAGGACCTGCGACCTGTCCACGGCGCGGCAGGGGTCCAGCGCCGGCCACCTGTTCGGCAAGGACAACCTGGGCTGCGACGTCTACGCCAGGACGATCTACGGCGCCCGCAACTCGATCGTGATCGGTGTGCTCACCACGATCATCACGACGCTCGTCGGCGGCCTGCTCGGCATCGTCGCCGGCTATCTGAGCGGCGCGGTGGACGCGGTGTCCTCACGGGTCACCGAGATCTTCTTCGCCATCCCCCCGATTCTCGGCGCGCTGCTGATCGCGGCCACGTTCCGCGGCCGGGCCAACAGCATCATGCTGGTCATTCTCGCGCTGGCGGTGCTCGGCTGGCCGATGACGTTCCGCATCATGCGGGCCGCCGTGATCACTTCGAAGAGCCAGGACTTCGTGGTCGCGGCCAGGGCCCTGGGAGCGGGAGCGGGCCGGATCATGTTCCGCCACCTGCTGCCCAACTCGCTGGCCCCGGTGATCGTCGTGGCCACGATCAACCTGGGCGGCTTCATCGCGGCCGAGGCGGCGCTGTCGTTCCTGGGCGTCGGCGTGCAGTCGCCGGACATCTCCTGGGGCCTGATGATCTCCGACGCGCGCAACAGGTTCCTGGAGGCACCGCTGCCGCTGGTGTTCCCGGCCATTTTCCTGAGCATCACCGTGCTCGCGTTCATCATGATGGGCGACGCCGTGCGCGACGCGCTCGACCCGAAGCTCAGGTAGAAGGGGGGATCAAGTGAAGAGAACGTCGGCAGATGTGTTGCCCGCCGAAGGCGAGCTGGGCCACCATCCGCTGCTCGCGGTCGACAACCTGCACGTGGAGTTCCGCACCCGGGCGGGCGCCGTACGAGCGGTGAACGGCGTGAGCTACTCGGTCAGCCCCGGAGAGACGCTCGCGGTGCTGGGCGAGTCGGGTTCCGGCAAGTCCGTGACCGCCCAGGCGATCATGGGCATCCTGGACATGCCTCCGGCGGTCATCCCCAAGGGGGAGATCCGCTTCAAGGGCACCGACCTGCTCAAGCTGTCAGAAGAGGCCCGTACGCAGGTACGCGGCCAGCGGATCGCGATGATCTTCCAGGACGCGCTCTCCGCGCTCAACCCGGTGTTCACCGTGGGCTGGCAGATCAGCGAGATGTTCCGGGTGCACCGCGGCATGTCCAAGCGCGAAGGCATGCAGAAGGCCATCGAGCTGATGGACCGGGTCCGCATCCCGGCCGCCAGGCAGCGCGTCAACGACTACCCGCACCAGTTCTCCGGCGGCATGCGGCAGCGCATCATGATCGCGATGTCGATCGCGCTGGACCCTGAGGTGCTGATCGCGGACGAGCCGACCACGGCGCTCGACGTGACCGTCCAGGCCCAGATCATGGAACTGCTGGCCGAGCTGCAGCGCGAGAGCCAGATGGGCCTGATCCTGATCACGCACGACCTGGGCGTGGTCGCGGACGTGGCCGACAAGATCGCCGTCATGTACGCGGGGCGCATCGTGGAGAACGCCCCCGTGCACGACATCTACAAGGGGCCCGCGCACCCGTACACGAAGGGGCTGCTGGAGTCGATCCCCCGGGTCGACCTCAAGGGCCAGGACCTGTACGCCATCAAGGGCCTGCCGCCCAACCTGCTCGACCTGCCGACGGGCTGCGCGTTCCATCCCCGGTGCCCGTACCGGCAGGACGACTGCGTGACCGACGTCCCCCCGCTCCACGAGATCAGCGGCGTGCGAGGTAGCGCCTGCCACTACTGGAGGGAGGTCCTCGATGGCTAGCGGTGAGCGCATCCTCGAGGTACGCGACCTGGTCAAGCACTTCCCGCTGACCCAGGGGATCGTGGTCAAGAAGCAGATCGGCGCGATCAAGGCCGTCGACGGCGTGTCGTTCGACCTGAACAGGGGCGAGACGCTGGGCATCGTGGGCGAGTCGGGCTGCGGCAAGTCCACCCTCGCCAAGGTGCTGATGGCGCTGGAGCGGCCCACCTCGGGCTCCGTGCTGATCAACGGCCGCGACATCGGCAAGGCCAGGGGCGGCGAGCTCAAGCGGATGCGCCGCAACATCCAGATGGTGATGCAGGACCCGTACACCTCGCTGAATCCCCGGATGACCGTCGGGGACATCATCGGGGAGCCGTACGAGATCCACACCGAGGTGGCGCCGAAGGGCGACCGGCGCAAGAAGGTGCAGGAGCTGCTGGAGGTCGTCGGGCTCAACCCCGACCACATCAACCGCTACCCGCACCAGTTCTCAGGTGGGCAGCGGCAGCGCATCGGCATCGCCCGGGGATTGGCGCTCCAGCCTGAGATCATCGTGTGTGACGAGCCCGTGTCGGCCCTCGACGTGTCGATCCAGGCGCAGGTGATCAACCTGCTGGATCGGCTGCAGGACGAGTTCAACCTGGCCTACATCTTCATCGCCCATGACCTGTCGGTGGTGCGCCACATCTCCGACCGGGTGGGGGTGATGTACCTGGGCAAGTTCGTGGAGCTGGGCAAGGACACCGAGATCTACGATCGGCCGGCGCATCCGTACACGCAGGCGTTGTTGTCGGCGGTGCCGGTGCCGGATCCGGAGGGGCGGGAGCAGCGGGAGCGGATCATCCTGCAGGGTGATCCGCCGTCGCCGGCCAACCCGCCGTCGGGATGCCGGTTCCGTACGCGGTGCTGGAAGGCGCAGGAGATCTGCGCAGAAGAGGAGCCGTTGTTGCAGATCAGGACGGGGACCGGGCACGAGAGCGCGTGCCACTTCGCCGAGACGCACGACGTGGTCCACATCGGCTGATCCCAGGCCCCCGGGGGATTCCCCGGGGGCCTGTTACATGGTCGCGATGATGGCGGAGCCGTGGCCGAAGAGGCCCTGGTTGACGGCCAGGCCGACGCGGGCCGAAGGCACCTGGCGCGGGCCCGCGCGGGCGCGCAGTTGCGTGGTCAGCTCGCACAGCTGGGCGATCGCCTGGGCCGGGATGGCCTCGCCGAACGAGGCCAGTCCGCCCGATGGGTTGATCGGCACCCGGCCCCCCAGCGCCGTCTCTCCCTCGCGGAGGAGCTTGTCCGCCTCCCCGTACGCGCACAACCCGACGTCCTCCATCCAGTCCAGCTCCAGAGCCGTCGAGAGGTCGTACACCTCCGCCAGCGAGACCTCCTCCGGCCCGATCCCCGCCTCCTCGTAGGCCGCGTGCGCGATCGCCGCCCTGAACGGCCGCTCAGGCGCCGGTACGGCGGCGGAGGAGTCCGTGGCGAAGTTCGGCAGGTCGAGGATCGTGTTGGGGAAGGTCGGGGTGACCGTGGAGACGGCGGCCAGGCGTACCGAGCCGGTGATCCCGCGGCGGCGGGCGTAGTCCTCCGAGGCCAGGACCACCGCGGCGGCCCCGTCCGAGGTGGCGCAGATGTCCATCAGACGCAGCGGGTCCGCGACCATGGGCGAGGCCAGCACCTCCTCCGCGGTCACCTGCTTGCGGTAGCGGGCCATGGGGTTGAGGGATCCGGCCAGGGCGTTCTTGACCTTGACGGCGGCGAAGTCGGCGGGGGTGGAGCCGTAGAGGGACATCCTTCTGCGGGCGTATAAGGCGAAATATGCGGGATTTGTGGCACCCAGGAGGCGGAAACGTTGCCAGTCCGGGTCGTCCGGCCTGTCGCCGCCCACCGGCTTGAAGAAGCCCTTGGGCGTAGAGTCCGCCCCCACCACGAGGGCCACCTCGCACAAGCCCGCCAGGATGCGGGTACGTGCGATGTCCACGGCCTGGGCGCCCGACGCGCAGGCCGCGTAACAGGACGCCACCCTGGCGCCCGACCAGCCCAGGGCCTGGGCATAGGCGGCTCCCGCGACGAAGCCTGGGTAGCCGTTCCTGATCGTGTCAGCCCCGACCACGTACTGCACGTCGGTCCAGGACACGCCCGCGTCGCGCAGGGCCGCGCGGGCCGCCGCCACGCCGTACTCCAGGAAGGGGCGGCCCCACTTCCCCCACGGATGCATTCCGGCGCCTAACACCACCACGCTCATGAGGCCCGCCCCCACATCCACACCAGCGGCCCGTCCGCCAGGGGACCCGAGGTGAGCTCCAGCTTCATGCCCACTTCCAGATCCGCCACCGTCAGTCCCCGGACCTGCCCGAGCACCACGATCCCCACCTCGTCGAGCTGCACCGCGGCCAGGGTCGCCGGCTCGTACGGCTCCGCCGCCACGTACGGCGCCGGCGGCGGGTAGCAGGCGTTGGTGTACGACCAGACCCGCCCGCGCCGGGGCAGCCGGACCTCCTCCATCTCCGAACCCTCGCAGGCCGGATTCGGGCAGAACCCCTGCCGAGGCGGAAAACAGACGGTGCCGCAGGCCGTGCACCTGGTGCCGAGCAGGCAGGCGCCGTCCCCGTCGATGGCGAACCAGCCCTCGATCGCGAAGGTCATAGCCAGCAGTATCACACAAGCGCTTGCTAGGTAGAATCCCTCGCGCGCCGGCGATGCCGGACGATCACCCGCGCCGACATCGCCGCCACCAGCACCAGCATGCCCACCACCACGGGCACCCTGGAGCCGGGCGGCGGCCCGTCGCCGAAGCCGAAGTACGCCCCTGGCCGCGGGAGCGCGGCGGCGGGCGCGCCCAGCCGGTCGGCCGCCCGCAGGGCCAGCAGCGCGTTGGCCACCCCGTGTCCGTACGCGCGGCTGTGTCCGTCCGCCGGCCGCTTCCTGGTGCCCAGCTCGATGGCCCTGCGCACGAGATAAGGCGACATGTCCGGATGCGCCGCCCTGACCAGGGCCGCGATGCCCGCCACCATGGCCGCCGCCGAGCTGGTGCCGTCGCCGACCACGTACGAGTCGCTCCCGTCGGCCGTGACGATCTCCGTGCCGGGGGCGACCACCGAGAGGTAGTCCTGCCTGTTGGAGAACCTCGCCACCTTGAGCCCCCGGTCCACCGCCCCAACGGCGATCACGCCGGGATAGGCGGCGGGGAAGTTCTTCCTGTTGGCCGTGTCGCCGTCGTTGCCCGACGAGGCCACCAGCACGGCGCCCTTGCCGATCGCGTACTGGACGGCCTCCTCCTCCGGCGCCGAACCCTCCCACGAGCCGCTGCCGCCGCCCAGCGACATGCTGATGACGTCGGCGCCGTGGTCGACCGCGTACCGGATGCCCTTGGCCAGCGCATCGCCCGCGCCAGAACGCTGCTTCTCGCGCAGCGGGTCGCCGTTCTCCAGCGTGACCCTGACGGACAGCACCTCGGCCTCGGGGGCCACCCCGATGACGCCGCGGCCGTCGCCGTGCCCGCGCCCGGCGATCAGGCTGGCCATGGCGGTGCCGTGCTGCCCCCACAGGCTCCTGGCGGTCCCGGTCAGGTCGGGTCCCTGGATCACGGTGCCCTCCAGGTCGGGGTGGCGGGAGTTCACGCCGGTGTCGAGCACGGCCACGAGCACGCCCGCGCCCCGGCTCAGGCGCCACGCCTCGGGCAGCCGCAACACGCCGACCTGCCACTGCCCGGCCCGTGCGATCTCGCCCATGTCGTCGGAGACGCTCGGCGCCGCGATCCCGACGACGAGGACGGCCAGCAGCGCGGGGACGATGAGCCTGCTCATCGGGCCGGCACCCGGTGCGGCGCCGTCGCGAACCGCCCGGCGGGCTCGCCGGGAAAGCGCTCGGGTACGAGCGGCTCCGGCGAGGGCCGGACCCCGAACCTCATTGGGGACATCATGGACAGCAGCACAACGGTCAGGTGGTACACGTTGACCTCGAACGGGAGGGGAGGGGGCGCCCGATCTGCCCGTGCATTCTGGCACGCGACCGCCGTTGCAATCCGACGCTTCGGTAAACAGACCGATACGCGGAGTAATTCCGTTCTGCGGCCTTCCTCCCTACGGAGTCGGAGAAAGTCGGACATGCGCACCGGGCGGGAGCCCCAGCCGCTGCGCCGCGTCACCCGAATTGACCGCGATCGCGATCAGCCCCGCCGAGTCCGCGAACGCCACCAGCTCACCCGGCGGCACCGCCGCGAACGTCTCCCGGTACGGCAGCGCCAGTTGCCGCCGCCCCAGCCACACTCCGAGCGTGTCACCCACCCGCACGCCCAGCGTGTGCAGGTCCCCGGCCGCGATCGACAGCTGGGTGTTGCCGTAGCGGTCGACGGAGACGACCTCGCCCTCCACCGAGCCCTCACGCAGCAACGAGGTCGGCTCGGGCAACGAGACCAGCCGGCCCAGCGGCACCCGCGGCCCCAGGTCAGCCGGCGCCAGCCCGCCGCACAACCGCCCCGCGACCGGCGAGAACACGTCCCGCCCCGGAAAGGTCGCCGAGACGGGCCGCAGGAAGTGGTCCTCGTTGCTGATCTCGTACGCCGCCAGTGCCCCGCCGCTGGCATGCACGGCCCACGACAGCAGCCCGTTGTCGGGGCCGATGAACACCCGGCCGCCCGCCTCGACGGCCACCGCCCGCCTGGCGCCGCCCGCCCCGGGATCGACCGCGCCGATGTGGATGCCGAGGGGCAGGTACGGGATGGTCTGGGCGAGAACCGCCGCGCCTCGCCGTACGTCCCCCGAAGGGATCAGGTGGCACACGTCGATCACCCGGGCCTGCGGGGCGATCCCGGCAATCACTCCATGACAGGCCGCCACATAGCCGTCTTCGAGCCCGTAGTCGGTGAGGAGTGTGATTACTGAGCTCACATTTGGTGACTGTACGTCTCCCAATCCGCCGTGAACAGCCGCACTCCGCACATTACGATTGGCACGGGCCGCGTGCGTGCGACGTGATCGTCGTCCGCCCCTTTCGAGGAGGACACATGGGAGCACCGCTCAGCGGTGACAATGCTGCCCAGGAAACGTCCCGCCAACCACTCTCAGAACGCGATCTCGAGCTCCTCGCCTTCGAACGCCACTGGTGGCGTCACGCGGGCGCGAAGGAGCAGGCCATCAAGGAGACCTTCGGGTTCTCCGCCACGCGCTACTACCAGTTGCTCGGCGAGTTGATCGACCGGCCCGAGGCGCTGGAGCAGGATCCGATGCTGGTCAAGCGGCTACGCAGGTTACGCTCCACCCGCCAGCGTGACCGCGCGGCCAGAAGGCTTGGCATGCGTCCCTGACCGGCTGGGTACGGCAGCCGCGTGAGGAACATCCCTGGAATGGAAGCGATCTTGAGTGATCCGGCAGGCGCCGTGATCGGGCTCGACTTCGACGGCACCTTGTCGCCGATCGTGCCCGATCCCGCCACGGCCGTGATCCATCCGAAGGCGCCCGCCGTTCTCGCCGAGCTGGGCGCCCACGTCCTCGCGGTGGCCATCGTGACCGGCAGGCCGCCGGCCACCGCCCTGGAGCTCGGGCCCGGCCTGGCCGACGTGCCGGGGCTGGTCGTGCTCGGCCACTACGGCTTCGAACGCTGGGAGGGCGGGCGGATCTCCGCGCCGCCGCCCATTCCGGGCGTGCCGCGGGCCGAGGCCGAGCTGCCGCTGCTGCTCGACTCGCTCGGCCTGCAGGGCGTGTGGGTCGAGGACAAGGGCCGTGCCGTGGCGGTGCACACCAGGCGCTGCGCCGACCCCGAGGCCGCGCTCGCCCTGCTGCGCGAGCCGCTGGCCAAGCTGGCCGAGAAGCACGGCCTGGTGGTCGAGCCGGGGCGCATGGTGCTGGAGCTGCGGCCGCCCGGCATGGACAAGGGGCACGCGCTCAGCCTGTTCCTGGCGGAGCGGGCCGCGAGGTCCGTGCTGTTCGCCGGTGACGATCTCGGCGACCTGGCCGCGTTCGACGCCGTACGCGCCTCGGGGCTGCCCGGCGTGACCGTGTGCAGCGGGTCCGCCGAGGTAACGGCGCTGGCCGAGCGGGCCGACATCGTGGTGGACGGGCCCGACGGCGTGATGGCGCTGCTCGGCGAACTTGCGTCGGCTTTCAGCCGTTCCTGATCGGTTTGCAAGTCACACCCCCTACGGTCGTTCGCATGCCCAAGCGATACCTCGCCGTCGCGGCCGTGGCCGCGGCCACCCTCCTCGCCGCCCCGCTGCCCGCGAACGCCGCG
Organism: Nonomuraea marmarensis; assembly: GCF_043197025.1. Lineage (NCBI taxonomy): Bacteria > Bacillati > Actinomycetota > Actinomycetes > Streptosporangiales > Streptosporangiaceae > Nonomuraea > Nonomuraea marmarensis. The sequence continues at coordinate 141,658 of NZ_JBICRM010000021.1, read as the reverse complement.
CCCGCGCAGCCGCTCAAGCTCAGGGGCGGTCTCACGCTCTACATCCCGATCAAGTGGAAGGTCTACCGCCTCAGCTCCGACTGGATCCGCGTGGTCACCGGCAAGTGCGCCAAGCCCAAGGGCGGGTACGGCACCCCCGAATGCGACAGCTTCTGGGTGCTCGGGCCCAAGGCCATCAAGGAGGGCAACGAGCTCTTCCAGCCCTACACCGGCAAGAAGCCCTTCTACCCGGCCACCGACGTGCAGCTCTGCCCGCACAACCACAAGTGGGGCCAGGTCGTCGGCTCGGCCAGGGCCAAGGGCCTGCGCCAGGTCGGCCCCGGGCACAAGGCCGCCTACAGCGAGTGGAAGGCCAGGTGCATCTCCTATTCGGGCGGCCAGACGAAGTCCCGTTACGTGCAGCGCGAGTGGTATCTGCCGAAGACCAAGATCCTGGTCGTCGACGTGTGGAACACGCCGGGCCTGGCCGACGCGCTCAAGCACGCCGACTGGAACTGACCACCCTCAGGCGAGGGCGTCGAGCTGGGCCGCGAGCCACTTCTGCGGCGGCAGGGCGGTGGCCGCCGCGTGCAGCTTGTCGCGGCGCATCCGCCGCTCGTCCTCGGGCATGACCAGCGCCTCGTACAGCGCGGCGGCGGTGCCGCTGACGTCGTAGGGGTTGACCAGGAGCGCGTGCGGGCCCAGCTCGGCCGCCGCCCCCGCCTCGCGCGAGAGCACCAGCGCGCACCGCTCCGACAGGACGGGGCCCTCCTTGGCGACCAGGTTCATGCCGTCGCGGATGGGGTTGACCAGCAACACGTCGGCCATCCGGTACGCGGCCAGCGAACGCGGATAGTTGTCGTTGACGTTGAGGATCACCGGGTCCCAGTCCTCGGTGGCGTACTCGTCCTCGATCTCCTGGGCGCAGCGTTGCACCGACGCGGTGTATTCGCGGTATTCGGGCAGGTCGTGCCGGCTCGGATAGGCGAACGCCAGGTGCACCACCCGCCCGTGCCACTCGGGGTGCGCGTCGAGGAACTCGCGGTAGGCCACCAGGCCGCGCACGATGTTCTTCGACAACTCGGTGCGGTCGATGCGGACGATCAGGCTGCGGTCCCCCACCTGCTCCCTGAGCGCGGTCATGTGCGACTCGACGTCGGGCTCGCAGGCCCGCTGCCACAACGCCGCGCCGTCCACGCCGAGGCTGTGCACGCCGATGCGGGTCGTCCTGCCCTCGTACGTGACGCTGCGACCGACGCGGTCGACCTCAGCGCCCAGCAGCGACTCGCAGCAGTCCATGAACGCCTGCGCCCACCGGTCGGCCAGGAACCCGGCGTGATCGGCTCCCAGGACGCCCTCCAGGACCTCTCCGGCCACCTCGTCGGGCAGCAGGGAGAAGTATTCGGGCGGCGCCCACGGGGTGTGGCTGAAGTGCGCGATGCGCAGGTCGGGCCGCTCGGCGCGGAGCATCGCCGGGGTCAGCGTCAGGTGGTAGTCCTGCACCATCACGCGGGCGCCGTGCCCGGCCTCCTCGGCCAGCGCCAGCGCGAACGCGCCGTTGTAGTCGCGGTAGGACTCCCACTCGCGCGCGAACCTGGTGCCGAAGCTGGGCGCGTTGGGGATGTCGTAGAGCAGGTGGTTGACGAACCACAGGGTGGAGTTGGCCACCGCGTTGTAGGCGCGGTGGAAGGTGGCCGGCGGGATGTCGAGCATCCGCAGCGGGCCCGTGTCATAGCCGGCGTGGTCGATCCGGCCGCCGGGCACCAGGCGCACGGCGCTGCGGTCGCCGTCGGACAACGCCGCGCACACCCACAGGACGCCGTCTTTCTTGGCCACTCCGGACAGACCGGACACCAGGCCGCCACCTCCCCGCTTCATGGTCAGCTCGCCGTCGTCGGAGACGGTGAAGGAGACGGGCCCTCTGTTGGAGGCCACCAGGACGCTGTTCATCTACGCTCCCTTCGACCATAGGATCCCAGCTATGGCGCTTGATGAGCTAACCGAGGAACTCGCCCGCTCCGCCGCTGTCGGAGATCATCGCGCACTTGGCGAGCTTCTGGCGCGGATCGAGCCCGATGTGATGCGTCACTGCGCCCGGATCCTGCCCTACCGCCAGGACGCGGAGGAGGCCTCGCAGGACACGCTGCTGGCCGTGGCGCGCAACATCGGGCGGTTCGAGGGGCGGGCCAGGTTCAGCACGTGGCTGCACATCGTGACGGCCAACTGCGCGCGGACCACGTACAGGTCGCTCAAGCGCAGGGCGGCCGAGCAGAGCTCGGACGAGCTGCCGATGCAGAAGCCCGACGCGCGGCGGGTCAGCGTGATCGCGGGCTCGCGGCTCGACCTGCTCGACGCGATGGAGGCGCTGGAGGCCGACAAGCCCGATCTGGCGCAGGCGCTGGTGTTGCGCGACATCGTCCAGCTCGACTACAACGAGGTGGCCGAGCAGCTCGGCATCCCGCTCGGCACCGCCAAGTCCCGCATCCACCAGGCGCGGAAATACGTGCAGGGCGTGCTGGGAGACGACTACCGCTGAGACTCGGCGTCTCGTATGCTGAGACGGGTGGCTGTTTCGGCCACTTGGACGGGTAGAGTCCTTTTCAACAACTGAATATTGCTCATCCAGAGGGGCGGAGGGACCGGCCCTGCGAAGCCCCGGCAACCCTCCCGGCTTGTGACTCGCGACCTGGCGAGGCCGACCGGGACAAGGTGCCAATTCCGGTTCGCGGTCAAGGTGGCCGCGGGCGAAGATGAGGGAAGGCCTCGCTTCATGTCGCTCGACTTTGGTCCTGCAGTCGCTCTGTCCTGCCGTGAGTGCGGCACGCGTTACCCCCTGGGTCCCAGCTTCGCCTGTCAGGAGTGTTTCGGGCCGCTGGAGGCGGCCTACTCTTTCGGCGACGTGACCCGGGCGGACATCGAGTCGGGTCCCGCAAACATCTGGCGTTACCGGTCGTTGTTGCCCGTCCCGGCCGACGTCGCCAGTAAGCCCAACATGAACCCGGGCTGGACCAAACTGGTCAAGGCGGGCAATCTCGGGCGGGCGCTCGGCATCAAGTCCCTGTACGTGAAGGACGACTCGGGCAACCCCACTCATTCCTTCAAGGACCGGGTCGTCGCCATGGCGGTGGAGGCGGCGCGTAACTTCGGCTTCCACACCCTTTCCTGCTCCTCCACCGGCAACCTCGCGGGCGCGGTCACGGCCGCGGCGGCGCGGGCGGGGCTGGAGGCGTGCGTGTTCATCCCGGCCAACCTCGAACAGGCCAAGATCGCCATGGCCCGGGTGTTCGGGGGCAAGCTGATCGGCATCGAGGGCACCTATGACGACGTCAACAGGTTCTGCTCCGAGCTGATCGGTGACCCGCTGGGCGACAAGTGGGGTTTCACCAACATCAACCTGCGGCCCTACTACGCCGAGGGCTCCAAGACGCTCGCGTACGAGATCGCCGAGCAACTCGGGTGGCGGCTGCCCGAGCAGATCATCATTCCCATCGCCTCCGGCTCCCAGCTCACGAAGATCGACAAGGGCTTCAAGGAACTGGTGACGCTGGGGCTGGTCGAGGACACGCCGTACAAGATCTTCGGGGCGCAGGCGGCCGGGTGCTCGCCGGTCTCGACCGCCTACAAGGCCGGGCACGACGTCGTCCAGCCGGTCAAGCCCGACACCATCGCCAAGTCGCTGGCCATCGGCAATCCCGCTGATGGGCCGTACGTGCTGGACATCGCCCGGCGGACCGGAGGGGGCGTCGAGGACGTCACCGACGCCGAGATCGTGGCGGCGATCAGGCTGCTGGCGGCCACCGAGGGCGTCTTCGCCGAGACCGCGGGCGGGGTGACCGTGGGCGTGCTCAAGAAGCTCGTCGAGACGGGACAGCTCGACCCCGAGGCCGAGACCGTGGTGCTGAACACCGGCGACGGGCTCAAGACGCTCGACGCGATCAGCGACGGCGCCACGCCCACCGCCGTGATCCGGCCCTCTCTCGACGCGTTCCGCGCGACTGTCTGACAACCAGGAAAGGCGAGTTAAACATGAGCGTTTCTGTGCGGATTCCCACCATTCTGCGCACCTACACCGGCGGTAACGCGGAAGTCAGTGGCGAGGGTGCGACTCTTCGTGACGTGCTTGCCAAGCTCGACTCCGACTACCCGGGGATCGGCGCGAGAATTCTGGATGAATCGGGCAAGATTCGTCGTTTTGTCAACGTTTATGTGGGGGAAGAGGACGTCCGTTTCGCCGACGGGCTCGACACTCCAGCACCTGAAGGCACTCAGATCTCCATCATCCCGGCGGTTGCCGGCGGCTGAGTGCCACCCATCACATCTTGAAGGCGCCCCTTGCGGGCGCCTTCTGCTTTTCCCAGGCAATTCAACGTTGAACGACCTCGGTTGCGAAGAAATACGTAGTTTGCGGATTGACTCTGTTGCCAAACCCCGTGCCACAGGTATGGTCGAGGGCGATCGTCTGGCCTGATTTTCCGTTAAGTCATACGATTACCGGGTCTCGCGGAGGAATGGGCGGGATCTGAGGGCCCAGTAAGAGGAGTCGGAAGTGGCGCAGGGCACCGTCAAGTGGTTCAACGCGGACAAGGGCTACGGCTTCATCGCGGTAGACGGTGGTAAGGATGTATTCGTCCATTACTCAGCGATCATGATGGACGGGTATCGATCTCTCGAACAGGGCCAGCGCGTCGAGTTCGAGATCACGCAGGGCCAGAAGGGGCCGCAGGCGGAGTCCGTCCGCGCGGTCTGAAACACCGCACTGGTATGCACCGGCGGGATCGCACGGCAGCGCAGTCCGTGCGTGCCTGCCACACATCCTTTCGTCGACTTGGGTATGGCGGGCCGCGTCCAGCGGTCCGCCGCGCACCTATGGGGCGGCTCGCCGGACAGACTGACTGACCTGGGCTTGGACACTGGGCAGGGTGGCGTTCGCTTGCACTCGGCAGGGTAGAGTGCTAAACAGTTCGTTGGCACTCTGTGCAGCAGAGTGCCAACACTCGGATCGAGACGATGGGGTCTGCCGAAGGAGAGGCTGACCCATGCCGTCGCGGGCGTCGGCTCGGTCCACGACAAGCCACCCTGTATCTGGGAGGTCTAGCCTTATGGCAGCCAAGATGATCGCGTTTGACGAGGACGCCCGGCGCGGTCTCGAGCGCGGTATGAACCAGCTCGCCGACGCCGTCAAGGTGACCTTGGGTCCCAAGGGGCGCAACGTCGTGCTGGAGAAGAAGTGGGGCGCTCCCACGATCACCAACGACGGTGTGTCCATCGCCAAGGAGATCGAGCTCGAGGACCCCTGGGAGAAGATCGGCGCCGAGCTGGTCAAGGAAGTCGCCAAGAAGACCGACGACGTCGCGGGTGACGGCACCACCACCGCCACCGTGCTCGCCCAGGCGCTGGTGCGCGAGGGCCTGCGCAATGTGGCCGCCGGCGCCAACCCGATGGCTCTGAAGAAGGGCATCGAGGCGGCCGTCGAGCGGGTCAGCGAGGAGCTCTCGAAGCTGGCCAAGGATGTGGAGACCAAGGAGCAGATCGCCTCCACCGCCTCCATCTCCGCCGCCGACCCCGAGATCGGCTCGCTCATCGCCGAGGCGATGGACAAGGTCGGCAAGGAAGGCGTCATCACCGTCGAGGAGAGCAACACCTTCGGCCTCGAGCTCGAGCTCACCGAGGGCATGCGCTTCGACAAGGGCATGACGTCGATGTACTTCGTCACCGACTCCGACCGCATGGAGGCCGTGCTCGAGGACCCGTACATCCTGATCGTCAACAGCAAGGTCTCCGCCAACAAGGACCTGCTGCCGCTGCTCGACAAGGTCGTGCAGTCCGGCAAGCCGCTGCTGATCATCGCTGAGGACGTCGAGGGCGAGGCCCTGGCCACCCTGGTCGTCAACAAGATCCGCGGCCTGTTCCGCTCCGTGGCCGTCAAGGCCCCGGGCTTCGGCGACCGCCGCAAGGCCATGCTCGCCGACATCGCCATCCTGACCGGTGGCCAGGTCGTCGCCGAGGAGGTCGGCCTCAAGCTCGAGACCGCCACTCTCGACCTGCTGGGCCGTGCTCGCAAGATCGTGGTGACCAAGGACGAGACCACGATCGTGGACGGCGCCGGTGACGCCGAGCAGATCTCCGGCCGGGTCAACGAGATCCGCGCCGAGATCGAGCGGACCGACTCCGACTACGACCGCGAGAAGCTCCAGGAGCGGCTCGCCAAGCTGGCTGGCGGCGTGGCCGTCATCAAGGCCGGCGCGGCGACCGAGGTCGAGCTGAAGGAGCGCAAGCACCGCATCGAGGACGCCGTGCGCAACGCGAAGGCGGCCGTCGAGGAGGGCATCGTGCCCGGCGGTGGCGTGGCGCTGCTGCAGGCGGGCGCCAAGGCGTTCGACAAGCTCGAGCTCAATGGCGACGAGGCCACCGGTGCGGCGATCGTGAAGAAGGCGCTCGAGGAGCCGCTGAAGCAGATCGCCGTCAACGCCGGCCTCGAAGGCGGCGTCGTGGTGGAGAAGGTTCGTAACCTCACCCCGGGTGAGGGCCTGAACGCCGCCACCGGCGAATACGTCAACATGTTCGAAGCCGGGATCCTCGACCCGGCCAAGGTGACGCGCTCCGCGCTACAGAACGCCGCCTCCATCGCGGCGCTCTTCCTCACCACCGAGGCCGTCATCGCCGAGAAGCCCGAGAAGAACCCTGCCGCTCCGGCCATGCCGGGCGGCGGCGACATGGACTTCTAGGTCTTTCTCCGCCGTTGACACCAAGGGCGGTCCGGGTTTTCCGGGCCGCCCTTGTTTTCGTTTCCCAGCCGGGTGGGGCGCCCGCGCAGGGCGTGCCCTTTGCCCGCCCTGCGCGTCGCCTGATCGTCAGACGCCGTAGAGGGCGATGATGTGGCCGCGGGCCAGGGTGTTGGCGGTGATGTTGAAGCCGACCACCGCCGGGCTGGCGTCGCTGTCCACGCCCAGTTCGTCGACGCCCAGCGCGTGGACCGTGAAGACGTAGCGGTGCGGAGCGCCGGGCGGTGGAGCCGAGCCGCCGTAGGCCTTGATGCCGTAGTCGTTGCGGGCGTGCGTGGCGCCCTCCGGCAGGCCCTTGAACTCCGGGGCGGTGCCCACGCCCGTGGGGAGCTCCGTCACCGAGGCCGGGAGGTCGAACAGGACCCAGTGCCAGAAGCCACTGCCCGTGGGGGCGTCCGGGTCGTAGCAGGTGACGGCGTAGCCGCGGGTTTCCGCGGGGGCGCCGGACCAGCGGAGGTGGGGGGAGAGGTTCTGGCCCGTCATGCCCCAGTCGTTGAAGACGTGGAGGTCGTTGAGCCGCTCCCCGTCCTGGATGTCGTCGCTCTCGACCACGAGCGCGGGGACCGACGGCAGGTATTCATGTGGCAGCGGTGCTGGCACGGCATCCTCCTAGGTTGAGAGCATCCTGCTCGCCATCCTAGAAGTGGCCGTGCCCGCCGCCGATCAGGCCGTCCGCCCGGCGCGGATCAGGTCGCCAGCTCGGGTGGCAGTGCCTTGTCGTGCAGGACCGTGAGGGAGGTCACCGCCCTGGTCAGGACCACGTAGAGCCGGGCCAGGCCCCTGGGCTCGGCGGCGACGATGTCCGCTGGCTCCACGACCACCACGTGGTCGTACTCCAGGCCCTTGGCCAGGGTCGCGGGGACGATCAGCAGGCGGTGTTCCGCCACCGAGTCCGGGTCCAGGACCGCGTGCGGGAGGTCCGCCAGCGAACCGGAGACTTCGCCGACCATCGCGTCCGGGGCGATGATCCCGATCGAGCCCTCCTTGGCCAGGGCCTCGCCGGCGGCCTGGGCGATCGAGCCGCCCCGGCGCACCGTGAGCGAGCCCAGGCCGGGGCGGAGGGACCGCGGGGCGGCCAGGTCGGGGGCGATCGAGGGGAGCAGGCGGGCCGCGAAGTCCAGAACCTCTCTCGGTACGCGGAAGCCGAGCGTCAGCTCGGTGACCTCGCCCTCGCGCTGGCCCAGATGTTCGAGCACGGACTCCCACGAGCTGGTCGACCACGGGGTGGTGCCCTGGGCCAGGTCGCCGAGCACGGTGGCCGAGCCGTTGCGGCAGCGGCGGCCGAGGGCTCTGAGCTGCATTTCGGAGAGGTCCTGGGCCTCGTCCACCACCAGGTGGCCCAGGGACGGGGTGCGTTCCATCAGGTCGCGGAGCTCGTCGAGGAGGGCGGCGTCCGCGGGGGTCCACTTGGCGGACTTCCAGCCCCGGTACGGCTTCCGCCATAGGAGCATTTCTTGCTCGTCGGGCGACAAATCGGATTTGGAGGCTTTAGTGAGGAATTCTGCATCTGCGAGGAGCCGGAACAACACCTGTTCCGGCGTCAGTTTCGGCCAGACCGTGTCCACGAGTTGCTTGACCGGCTTCGATCTGGCCACGGCGTCCTGGACGCGGTCGTCGGGCGACTCGCCGCGTTGCTCCATGCGTACCAGCACCAGGTGGGCCAGCCGTTGCGCCAGCGCCGCGCGCCCCGGGTTGTACCGCGTGGTGCCGCGCAACGAGGCCACGATCTCGCGCACCTCGTAGTCGGCCACCCGGTGGCGGTAGACCCCCTTGGTGAACACCACGCCCTCCTCCGGCTTGACGATGTGCAGCCAGAGCGCGCGTTCGAGCACCGCTGCCATCCTGGCATCGCCCTTCACCGCCGCGACCATCGGATCCTCGGCGGCGGGGTAGTCGCCGAGCAGCCCCGCCACCGTGGTCTGGTCGACCTTGATCTCGCCGAGCGCGGGCAGGACCGAGGAGATGTAGGACAGGAACGCCCGGTTGGGGCCGACGATCATCACGCCGGACCTGGCCAGCCGCTCGCGGTGGGTGAACAGCAGGTAGGCGGCCCGGTGCAGGCCGACCGCGGTCTTCCCGGTGCCGGGCGCGCCCTGCACGCACACCGTCTGGGCCAGCGTCGAACGGACGATCTCGTCCTGGTCCGGTTGGATGGTGGCGACGATGTCACGCATCGGGCCGGTACGCGGGCGTTCGATCTCGTCGGTGAGGATCCTGGAGGGGCCGATCTCCCCGCCTTCTGCGAGCGGCTCGTCCTCGAACGCGGTGAGCGCGCCGCCGTGGTAGCCGAAGCGGCGCCGGCGTACCAATCCCATCGGGTCTGTGGGGCTGGCCTGGTAGAACGCGCGGGACACCGGCGCGCGCCAGTCGATGACCAGCGGCCGGCTGCGGCCGTCGTGCACGTGGCGGCGGCCTACGTAGATCGTGCCGGGCAGGTCGTCCTGCTCATGGTCGCGACCGCTTCGCTCCTCGTCGGCTCCTTCGTCGCTCTCTTGTCGCGAGCTCCTTCGCTCGGGGGCCGAGCGGTCGAGGCGGCCGAAGAACAGCGGCGTGTCCGGATGGTCGGCCAGCGCGGCCACGCGCTGGTCGAGCAGCGCCTGCAGGATCTGCTGCGACACCCAGTCACCCGCCGCGTCCGATGACAACGACTGGGCGTGGGCGCGCATGGCCTTGAGCGCGGCTCTGGACTCGGCCAGGTGGGCCTGCTCGGCGGCCAGTACGTCGGAGGGTATGTCGGGGGCCAGCTGGTGTGCGGGCATGCGGAAGTGCCTCCCTGGTGGGTGGACGGAGGTGGTCAAGGCAGCGAATCGACCAGTTTAGCGACGACTCCCGCGGGCTTCCAAAGTATTTACTCGGGGTACGGATAGGTGGTGGCGCGCGTACAGCTGCGGTTTTCGCCGATCATCCCCACGATCGCGAGCTTCCTGCTCGCGGCGCTGTGGGGGTTGTCGGTGTTCGCGGGGTGGGGGCTGGAGGCGTTCTGCGAGGGCGGCGAGTCCGCTTCGACGTGCTCGCAGCGACTTGGTACGGTCTCCACGGTGTCGGGGCTGTTCGCCGCACTGGCCGCCTGCTGCACGGCGGCCGCCTGGCTGCTCCCGTGGAGCAGGCGCGACCCGCGCACGTTCGCGCGCCTCATGGGCGCCGGCGTGCTCGCCTGGATCCTCGCGGAGGGCGTGCTGTTCCTCGGGGGGATGCTCGTGCGATGACAAACCCGACAGAGCCCACCATCCTGGGAATACCGAAAAATTCGGGCATATCAGGTGGGTTTGTCGGATCATGAGGGTATGTCGCAGGCGGCGTGATAGTACGCAGGTGAGGGGGGTGGTTCGATTGTCTTCGGCCCGCGGAGTCTCGTGGACGTGACAACACGCTGATGCCTGGCCGCTCAGGAGAGCGGCCGGGCATTACACCTACACTTCGCCGTGCACGTCGTCGGCGTCGATGATCTGGTACGCGTACCCCTGCTCGGCCAGGAACCGCTGCCGGTGCGCCGCGAACTCCTGGTCGATCGTGTCCCTGCTGACCACCGTGTAGAACCGGGCGCCACCGCCGTCAGCCTTGGGCCGCAACACCCGCCCGAGCCGCTGGGCCTCCTCCTGGCGCGAGCCGAACGTGCCCGACACCTGGATCGCGATGGCCGCCTCCGGCAGGTCGATGGAGAAGTTGGCCACCTTCGACACCACCAGCACCTGGATCTCCTTGTCGCGGAACGCCTGGTAGAGGCGCTCGCGCTCCTTGACCTTGGTCTCGCCCTTGATGACCGGCGCGTTGAGGTGCTCGCCGAGCTCGTCGAGCTGGTCGATGTACTGGCCGATGACCAGCACCTGCTCGCCCAGGTGCCGCCGGACCAGGGCCTCGGTCACCTGAGTCTTGGACGGCGTGGTGGCGCAGAAGCGGTAGCGCTCCTCGGCCTCGGCCATCGCGTACGCCAGCCGCTCCTCGTCCGTCAGCGTGACCCGCACCTCCACGCAGTCGGCGGGCGCGATCCAGCCCTGGTTCTCCATCTCCTTCCACGGCGCGTCGTAGCGCTTGGGACCGATCAGCGAGAACACGTCGCCCTCGCGCCCGTCCTCGCGCACCAGCGTCGCGGTCAGCCCGACCCGCCTGCGGGCCTGCAGGTCGGCCGTCATCCGGAAGATCGGCGCGGGCAGCAGATGCACCTCGTCGTAGACGATCAGGCCCCAGTCGCGGGCGTCGAACAGCTCCAGATGGCTGTAGACGCCCTTCCGCCGGGTGGTCATCACCTGGTAGGTGGCGATGGTGACCGGGCGGATCTCCTTCTTCGAGCCGGAGTATTCGCCGATCTCGTCCTCGGTCAGCGACGTGCGTTTGAGCAACTCGGTCTTCCACTGGTGGGCGCTGACCGTGTTGGTGACCATGATCAGCGTGGTGGCCTGGGCGTGGGCCATGGCGGCGGCGCCGACGATGGTCTTGCCCGCGCCGCACGGCAGCACGACCACGCCGGAGCCGCCGTGCCAGAAGGCGTCGGCGGCCTCCTGCTGGTAGCCGCGCAGCGACCAGCCCTCCTGGAGCAGCTTGATCGGGTGTTGCTCGCCGTCCACGTAGCCGGCCAGGTCCTCGGCCGGCCAGCCCAGCTTGAGCAGGGCCTGCTTGACGTTGCCGCGGTCGCTCGGGTGCACGACGACCGAGTCGGGGCCGAGCCGATCGCCCAGCATCGGCTGGATCTTCTTGGACCGCAGCACCTCTTCGAGCACCGCCCGGTCGGTGGAGGTCAGCACCAGGCCGTTGCCCGGGTCCTTCTCCAGCCGCAGCCGGCCGTATCTCGCCATGGTCTCGGCGACGTCCACGAGCAGCGCGTGCGGCACCGGGTAGCGGCTGAAGCCGATCAGCGCGTCGATGACCTGCTCGGCGTCGTGTCCGGCGGCGCGGGCGTTCCACAGCGCCAGCGGGGTGACGCGGTAGGTGTGCACGTGTTCTGGGGCGCGCTCGAGCTCGGCGAACGGCGCGATCGCCTTACGGCACGCGTTGGCCTGGTCGTGGTCGACCTCGAGCAGCAGCGTCTTGTCCGACTGGACGATCAGCGGTCCATCGCTCACTGGCATGTCTCCATGGGGTTGGGGCTTGGGCGCTACAGGACCATCGTCTCCCGATCCCGGCTCCGCCGCTCCGAGACTCAACAACCTGGGCGCCCGGATTAGTCCGCGGGCCCCGGTCGTATCACCTGAGGTCTAGTCGTCCAGGTAGCCGTTGAGGCCCAGGAAGAGAATGGTGCCGATCCCGAGCACGAATCCGAGCCCGAACAGGACCCAGCTCCAGATCACCATGATCTTGGCGGTCTGCGGGTCGGTGCGGGCCCTGCCCAGCGCCAGACCCGCCAGGATCGCCCCAGGCAGGCCCAGGATGTTGCAGCAGGAGACGAGCGCGAGGAGGTTGAGCACGAGCGAGACGATGGCGTTGGCGCTCGGCCCTTCGTTGCGCGGGGGCGGCGGATAGCCGTAGCCATAGCCGTACTGTGGGGGTGGTTGCTCACCGTAGGGCGCGCCATAAGGTTGGTACGGATACCCCGACGGATCTTCCTGACTCATGTTCACCTCCAGACAGGTCAACACTTATCACGGAATCGGGACGCGGCTGACCGAGAGTGCGATCTCGCGATGGATCCGGGGCCTCAGCCGAGCCTGGCCCGCAGCGCCTTCCTGTCGAGCTTGAGCACGCTCGTTACCGGCACCGAGTCCACGAACCTCACCTCGCGCGGATACTTCACCCGGCCGACCCGGTCGCGGGCCCACTCGATCAGCTCCTCGGCCGTCGCCGTCGCACCTGCCCCGAGCTGCACGAACGCCACGACCTCCTCCCCGACGCGCGGGTCGGGCCGGCCCACGACGCCGGAGATCACCACGTCGGGGTGCTGGTTGAGCGCGTCCTCGACGTCACGCGGGAACACGTTGAAGCCGCCGCGGATGATCAGGTCCTTCTTCCGGTCCACGATGTAGAGGTAGCCGTCGTCGTCCACGCACCCGATGTCCCCGGTATGCAGCTCCGCGCCGACCAGCGCGGTGCCTTCGGGATCGGGCTCGTGCTCGCCCCAGTAGCCGAGCATCAGCGACTCACCCGAGACGCAGATCTCTCCGACGTCCCCGATCTCCACCGCCTCGCCGTCGCCGTCGCGGATGGTGATCGTGTAGCCGGGCAGCGGCAGGCCGACGCTGCCGATCCGGCGCCGGCCCGGCGGGTTGAACGTGGTGACGGCGCTGGTCTCGGTCAGCCCGTAGCCTTCCAGGACCTGCACGCCCGGCATCCTGCGCTCGAACTCCTCCAGCACCTCCCGGCCCAGTGGCGCCGCGCCGCAGGTGAGGTAGGCGAGGTCGGGCAGCGGGTGCGACTCGAGCGGCTCGGCGAGCAGCAGCTGGAGCATGGCGGGCACGACGGTGCCGTACTGGACGTGCTGCTCGGCGGCCAGCTGGAGGAACGCCTTCGGCTCGAACCAGCGCATCAGCACCGCCTGCTGCGGCTCCGTGGCGTGCATCGCGGCGACCGAGATGATCAGCCCGTACGCATGCGACAGCGGTACGGGCACCAGCGCCCGATTCTTCCCCTCCTGGTGGGACATCTCGTAGGCGTCCTTGGCCACCCGCCAGAGGCCGCGGTGGCTCAGCATGACGCCCTTGGCCGTGCCCGTGGTGCCGCCGGTGTACATGAGGGCGGCCAGGTCTGCAGGGTCCCTGCTGACGCGTCCGTGCTCGGGTGCCCGTTCGAGCTTGGCCGTATCCACATATATTGGGATATCGACTGCGGTGGCCCGTACGGTGTCGACGAGTTCGGGGGACGTGACGACGGCGGCGGCGCCGCTGTTGGTGAGGATGTGCCGCAGCTCCTCGGTCCCCACCAGGAACACCACCGGCGTCACCACCGCGCCCGCGGCCCACAGCGCCTGGTAGATCAGCGGTACCTCGGGCGAGGTCGCCATCATCACCACCACCCGGTCACCGGGCCCGATCCCCGCCTCCACGAACCCGCCGCACATCCTGCGCGCCCGCTCGGCGAGCGCGTGGCTGCGGTGCCAGACCCCTTCGTAGAACACCGAATCGTGGTCGTCGAAGCGGTTCCATGACTCCTCGGCCAACTGGCCCAGCGTTTGCTCGGTCACATGCCCAACCTGATGCGATCGAGGATGTGCCGTCAAGCCCGTCCGCCCTTGACTAGTCATTGTGGACGGTACCCGCATACCCCGTAAATGGACATAAATCTCCCTCTCTGAACATTCGTGTTTTCTTGTTGGCCTAGATCGTGTAATGCTGGTGGATCTAGTGGCTGTGGGCCTGCCGAGCGCATGATCGACACGTCCGCGTCGGCGGGCCAGGCGGCTGGTATCACGCAAAACACCTGGTCAGCACGGCAAGGTGACGCTACGTAAGGCCTCTGTATAAACGAAGAAACTCGTTAGTCAACGATATTTTCTGTAGAAAACTTTCCCCGTTAATCCCGAGGTGACTTCGTGACCGACACGCCTGAACCGGGCGAGATCGACCTCGAAAACATAACGCTCAGTCAGAGCCTCATAACCGTCAAGGACCACGTGCGCGCCGTGGCCGCCCCGGTCACCAGAGACCTGAACCGGCGGGAGGCCGACACCCTCCTGCGCTCCTACCTGGAGCCCGCCTGCTTCCCCGAGGCGGTGCGCCGGCTTTCCATCCGCCACCTGCTGGTGCTCGTGGGCGGGGAGGAGACGGGCAAACGATTAGGCGCGATCGCGCTGCTGTCGCGCATGTCGCTGGCGGAAGGCAGGATCACCGTCCTGTCCCCGGCCGGCACCGCCCCCGAGCTGCTGTCCAGGACCGAGTACGAGCCCGGGAGGGCGTACCTGCTGCACGACTGGATCGCCGAGAGCACCGACCGGATCGAGCTGGTCAACCTGGCTCGCAAGCTGGCCGAGCTGGGCTCGTACCTGGTCATCACCAGAAACGGCGGGCCCTCCCAGGCGTTCGAGGTGGAGCAGCCGTGGGCCGCGCCCGATCCCGGGGAGCTGTTCGACCTGTGCCTCAGCACGTTCGACCTGCGGGCGGGCAGGAGTCCGGAGGAGCTCATCCGCGCCAGGGACCGGGCGCTGACGTCGCGGTCGCCCGCCGAGGTCGTGCGCCTGGCGGCCAGGTCGGTGGCGCCGGGGGACGAGGTGGCCACCTGGTTCGACACCAAGCCGCTGCTGCGGGAGGTGCGGGAGGCGGCCGCGGTGGCGTTCCTGCACGGGCTGGCCGAGCCGGACTTCGAGCGCCAGTTCGCCAGGCTGGAACGCATCTGGCAGGCGCACGAGAAACGCGGGCCCCAGCCGATCGGCGGCCCCCATCCCTTGCTCGCCACGCCCGAGGGCCGGGTCTCCTTCCGCGGACCGCACCACCGCGAGCACGTGCTGGCCGAGCTGGTCGGCCGGTACGGGTTCTGGTTGTGGCAGCCGCTGCGCGAATGGCTCCGGTCGCTGGCGGGGCAGGAACCGCAGGTCCGGGTACGGGTCGCGGAAGGGGTGGCGGCGCTGGCGGCGTACTCGTTCACGGAGGTCCGGCAGGAGATCCTGGAGGTGTGGGCGCGGGGGACGGCTGACGAGCGGGTGGCGGCGGCGATCGTGTTGTCGTACATGTGCGCCGACGACACCCTGGCGCCCGAGGCGCTCAGGCTCGCGCTGGCCTGGGCGGCCGATCCCGGGCAGATCACGGCCACGACGGCGGCCGTGGCGCTGGGCGGCGGGTTGTCCGTCAGGTATCCGGGCGACGCGGTGCGGCAACTGCGGCGGCTGGCGGCCGGCGAAGGTCCCGCGGCCGTCGTGGCCAGGCAGTCGCTGGCGCTGCTCTAGCCGGGGTTACAGCCCGGCCACGCCGGTGATGCGGTGGAGGGCGAAGCGGTGGACGGCGGCCCTGGTCTCGTCGTAGGCCGTCAGGTAGCCGCCCTCCATCCTGGCCGGCTCCAGGATGCGCGAGGTCGCGTTGCCCTGCGAGTCGAGGTAGCCGATCCACACGCGTACGCCCTGCTTGATCGCCTCCTGCAGGGCCGAGATCGTGGTCGTCGCGGGCCCGCGCGGCACGTGGCCGTCGGGTGCGTCGACGGGCTCGCGGCGCGCCAGGTGCGCCGCGTCACCGGCGCGCAGCGCGCGCACGGCCGCCGCCGCGACCCCCGGGTCCAGGCCGTTGGCCGACGATATGGTGCGGGCCGGCGCCAGCCCCTCGGTACGGCGGCTCTCGAGCTGGGAGATGATCACGTCGCCGTCGAGCGACTCGGCGACGGGGGCGTACCCCATCGCCCGCAGCGAGTCGACCAGCGCCGCCCGCGACGAGCGCGACGCGATGACGGTCGGGGCGAGCCGGCGCAGCCGCAGCGCGGCGGAGCGCCGGTCGGCGGTGATCTGGTCGAGGAGTGCGGGGTCGTCGCAGCGGATGTACGCGCTGGCGGTGCCCACGCGGATGCGGCCGTGCCGCCTGGCCACGTCGGTCACCAGGTAGGACAGCGCCTGCGGCATCGGCGTGGCCGAGTGGCGGGCCAGCATCGACACCAGCTCCTCGCCCCCGTGCCCCGCGTCGAGCGCGCGCCGGATCGAGCCTTCGCTGAACCGGTATACCGTGGCCCCGCCCTTCGACTCGACGTCCGCGGTGAGCGTCATCCAGCGGTTGAGCTCGCTCGTGAGCGGCCCCGGCGCGACGGCGGTGAGGTCGGCCTGGAGCAGCACGTGATCGACGGGCTCCGGCAGCAGCGGCGCGAGCGCCTGCGCCGGGTCGGCGCCGTCGAGCAGCGCCCGCCCGTGCGCGGACAGCGCGCCCAGCCCGGTGACGCCGATCTGCTCGGCCTCGCGTAGCGCGAACTCGGTGAGCTGCTCGCGCAACGGTCCCCGGCGGCGGGGCTGCTCCCACGCCAGCCGTTCGAGCACGGAGTCGCGGGTCGGCGCGAGGCCGGGCGCCGCGGCGAGCACGCTCAGGGTGGCCGCCCGCACTCCCGGCGCGGACGCGCGGCGCAGGTCGGTGTGCAGGGCGTTGAGCGGCCTGTCACGCTCGTCCCGCTCGCCGACCAGTCCGGGCACGCGGTCCATCTGCAACCAGGTGGCCGCCAGCGTCACCCACCGGGCGGCGGTGTCCCTGACCCGCCACAGGTCGTAGCCGGAGGTCGGCAGCCACTCGCCGTCCACGCCGCCGCCCGCCGCGACCAGCCCGGCCGCGTGCGCCACCTCGACGACCAGCGCCGCCACCCACTCGGGCAGGTCCAGCTCGGCCGTCGTGCGCTTGAGATCGCGCACGCCCAGCCCGCCGGTACGCAGCACGCCCGGCGGCTCGACGCTCCACCGCTCGCACAACTCCTCGACCGACCTGACGAACGAGAACGCCTGCCCCGCCGCCGTGCGATCGGCCAGCTCGCGGTCGCGCGCGGACCCTTCGAGCGGCGGCGGCACGGCGAGCAGGTCGCGGTGCACCCGGCCGCCGCGCAGGTAGAGGCCGACCTCGCGGGGCAGCGTCACGCTCTCCTCGCCCGTCGCCGCCAGCAGGCCGCGGGCGAGCAGTTCCTCGATGGGCGAACGGGCCGAGGCCACGCGTACCTCGCGCCTGGCGTTGGGCACCCGGCCGGTCGGCGGGCCCCAGACGAGCTGGTCTAGCGCGCCCCTGGCCTCGGCTGAGACGGACTCGACCAGCGCGGCGGGCTCGGCCAGCGCGGCCGTCAGCCGTTCCTTGCCCGACCCCGGGGTGCCCGGGGCGATGTCGTCGGCCAGCTCGTCGAGCTGCTCGGGCGCGTGATGCCGGAACACGTCCACCACCCTGGGCCCGAGCCCGGCCGGGTCCTCCAGCACCTTGCGCACGCCCGGGCCGAGGTCGAGCGCGTCGTCGGGCCCGTAGACCAGCGCCAGGTCCCGCAGCCGGTCGAGCGCCGCCGACAACGCGGGCTCGGGATCGGCACTGGGCGGCCCGGTCTCGGCGTCGCCGGCCGCCAGGGCGCGCTCGGCGTCGCCGCTCGCCAGGGCCGCGCCGATGAGGTCGCGTAGCGCGTCCTTCGTCACCGGCCCGCTCTGCACTGCCAGCGTCTCGACGACGGCGAGCGTGAAACGGTCGAGCCGGTCGAGCGCCCTGCCGATCGCCGAAGGGCTGCCTGCCCGCGACGCCAGGCCCTCCAGATGCGCGGGCACCGGAGTGATCAGCTCGGGGCGCGCGGAGACGAGCGCCCGTAGCTGTTCGTCGGTGCGCCCCCTGATCCACTCCGTGAACTCCATCGATGCCATGGTATGTCCCCCCTGATTGGGGCAGCATTGCTAGACGTGATAGAGCGCGCGGACCAACTGGTGCTGAACTACGTCTCCAAGGCGGCGGACGCGGCCCACGGCGTGCTCAGGGCCGACCAGCGGCTCGACTTCGCCAAGCGGCTGCGGGCCAGGATCGAGGCCGAGCGGCAGGGCAGCCAGAACGCCCGCGAGGTGTCGAAGGTGCTGGCCAGGTTCGGCGATCCGGTGGCGCTGGTCGAGCGCGAGGTCCGCCGGCTGGCCGAGGCGGGCGCCGCCACCAAGCGCGACCCCGCCACGGGCGGTGATCCCGCTGCTTCCAGCGGCAGGCCGCAAGTAGGCGCGGCACCTGGGACACTGCGGTTCCCGGCCATCGTGGACGACCGTGACGTGCCTCCGGGCGTCCAGGCGTACCGGCGGATTGCCCAGGAAAGCCTCGGCGGGCAGGAGGGGCGGGGGCTGCCGTTCGCGGGGTTGCGCAGGGCGGCCATGTCCAGCGCCAACCCGATGGCCACCGGCGGCAGGGACGCCAGGACCATCGTCAAGGACCATCCGCGCGACACCGCCGCGATGGTGATCCTGGTGGTGGCGGCGCTGCTGGTGCCGTTCGACCTGCCGCCGCTGGCGATCTTCGAGATTCCGGTGGTGGTGTGGGCGGTCGGCGCCGTCCTCGTGTTGTTCAGCGAGAGCTGGAATATGCGTGACAGGATCGTCGGGGTCGGCGCGCCGCTGCTCGGCTACTCGGTGGGCGGGGTGCTCATCGGGGGCCTGCGGGTGGGGAGCGAGCCGGGCGTACAGGCGTTCTTCACGCAGTTTTTCGACGTCAGCGGCACGATGTTCATGATCGGGACCGGGCTCGGCGTGGTCTGGCTGGCCTACCGGCTGCTGGACGTCACCTGACGGGTGCCGGGCTGGGGAGCAGGCCGACCGCGAGGCGTACCCAGGCGGCGACGAACTGGTCCTTCTCCGCGTGTCCCGGCAACTCGCCCACGGTCTCCTGGAACAGCCGGTAGTGCACCACCGCGCCCCCGAGCACCGCCGCGATGCCCGCCCAGTCGAGCTTGGCGTCGTCGTACTCGGGCTGCGCCTGGAACCAGGTGACGATCGCGTCGAACATGGGCTGCAGCAGCCCCTCCCGCACCACCGCGACCAGCTCGGGGAACTGGCTCAGGTCGCGGAAGAACACCCGGGTCAGCTCGGATTCCTCGCGCACCTTGGCCAGCCCGGCGCGGCACAGGTGGGACAGCCGCTCCTCCAGATCCACCGCGCCTTCCATGCTGCCCAGCTCGGCCAGGCTCACGGCCACCTGGCTCCGGGTACGGCTGGCGTGCTCGTTGATGGCCGCGGAGAGCACCTCGTACTTGGACTTGAAGTGCCTGTAGAGCCCTCCGGCGCCGGGAGAGAGCCCTGAGGCGGCCTCGATCTCGGCCACGGAAGTGGCGGAGTAGCCCCGCTCGGCGAACAGCCGCAGGGCCTCATCGATGATCCGCTCACGGGTCGATCTGGTCATGTCTGTGCTGATACCTCCATAAGGAGAGTAGTCGTTAGGGAGCGGCGCGCCGGATCAGGCTCGCCAGAGCGGAGCCGAAGATCAGCCAGACGACCGCGGCGAGGCCGTAGTTGACCAGCGTCGTCCACCGCGGGTCCGCGAGCTGGAACAGGTTCGACAGGCCCAGGGACGACCACGAGGCGAGCGACTCGACGAACTGGTACCAGACGTTCGCGGGATTGGCCTTGAACACCGTGAAGACCGCGTACAGCAGCACCACCAGCGCCGCCACCCTGGAGGCGACCTTCACCACGTAGGCCACGGACGCCACGATCCGGCGCCACGCCGTCACCGGTGCGCCGCCCGGCCTGGCGGGCCTGTGCGGGCGGGGCGGGACGGAGGAGGCGACGAGCTGGTCTCCGGCCTGCGGCGGTTTGGGGGTATCGGTCACAGCCGCTCCTCTCCGATAAGTAATTCCTTTCTTCCATTCCTATGCTCCCAGAACAAGGGCCGTTACGCGGGGTAGAGCCGGGTTTGGCATCCTGCACATGTGACAACTTCGGTGGGATTCGACCTTGACATGACATTGGCGGACACGCGGGCGGGCATCGCGGCTGTTTACGAGGAGCTGTCGGTTCGATTGGGAGTGGCCATGGACAGCGAGAAGATCGTCAGCCGGCTGGGGCCGCCGCTGGAGGTCGAGCTGGCCAACTGGCTGCCGGCCGAGGAGATTACGGCGGCCGCCGATCTATATAGGGAGATATATCCGGAAATGGGAGTTCCGGTGCACACGGCCATGGCGGGCGCGCACGACGCGGTCGAGGCCGTACACGCTCGCGGCGGCCGGGTCATCGTGGTGACGGCCAAGAACCTCCGGGACGCGATCGGCACGGTCAAGGTGCTCGGGCTCGGCGTGGACGAGGTGGTCGGCTCGGTTTTCGGTGCCGGCAAGGGTTCGGCACTCGCGCGGTTCGGCGCGGCGGCTTATGTTGGTGACCATGTCGCGGACATCGAGGCGGCACGCGCGGGCGGCGCCGTGAGCGTGACAGTCGCTACCGGCCCCTACACGGTGGGAGAGCTGCGTGATCACGGTGCGGATGTGGCGTTGGGCGACCTGACCGAATTCGCCGCCTGGTTCGCCGGTTGGCGCAAGCATGATGAACTCCGGTAAATGCCCGGCATTTACCCGGTCGCCCTGGCGCGTCGCGGGGCATAACCTACATCCATCCATCCTTCTTTTCGACTGTTTGAACGAGGTCCTCCTGTGCCGAGTGGCAAGGTCAAGTGGTACGACGCCGACAAGGGATTCGGCTTCCTCACCCGCGACGACGGCGGTGAGGTCTTCGTGCATTCATCCGCGCTGCCCACCGGCGCAGGCCCGCTCAAGCCCGGCCAGAAGGTCGAGTTCGGCGTGGCCGAGGGGCGTCGCGGCCAGCAGGCGCTCTCGGTCAGGATCCTGGAGCAGCCGCCCACGCTGGCCAAGCCCAAGCCCAAGGCCAAGCGCAAGAAGCCGGACGAGATGGTGGTCATCGTCGAAGACCTGATCAAGCTGCTCGACGACGTCTCGACCTCCTACCAGCGGGGCAAGCACCCGGACCCGGTGCACGCCAAGAAGATCGCGCAGGTGCTCAGGGCCGTCGCCGACGACCTCGACGCGTAGTCGAAGCCCAGTCGTCGGCTCAGCCGTCCGCTCAGCCGTTCGGGTTGGTCAGGGGTTTGGTCGGGTCGAGCGTGTCCGTCCGCTGCTGGTCGGCGGCGTGCTCGGCTCGTTCCCTGCGCAGCCTGGCCTTGTTCGCGCGCACGCGCCTCCTCCTGGAGACGAGCAGCCAGCCGAGCGCGGCGGTCAGCGCCACGGCCAGTGTGACCAGCCCGGCCACGCTGCTCTGGCTCAGCGACAGCACCAGCCCGACCAGCCCGCCGAACACCCAGGCGAGCTGGAGCACCGCCTCGACCACGCCGAACGTGGACGAGCGCACCTCCTCGCCGATCTCCCGCTGCACGATCGCGTCCAGCGCCAGCTTGCCCAGCTCCTGCGCGAAGGCCGTGATCAGCGAGATCGCCAGCGCGGTCCACAGGCCGAAGAGGATCGCGGTCACGATCCCGGTCACGACGGTCACGGCCAGCGTGACCAGGACGATCAGCTGCGGCGCGTGGTTACGCGTCCAGTTCGCGACCACGGCGCCGACCAGGCCGCCCAGCCCGGCCGCGAGCGCGAGCAGCGCGATGGTCTTGGGGATGTCGAAGAACGGGTCCTGCGCCCACGGCTGCGTCACCGCCAGCCACGGCACCGCCTTGTCCTGCACCAGGAAAAGCAGGAAGAACAGCAGGAAACCGGAGAAGACGCGGATGGCCACGTTCGCCCAGACGGCCTCGGCGACCGCGGGGCCCACCTTGAACAGGGTGCGCCAGCGGGGGGCACCGTCCTCCTCCTCCAGGTCAGGGGAGTCGACGTGCCGCGGCAGGCGTACCGCGACGACGCCGAGCAGCAGGAAGGCCAGCATCGCGATGCGCAGCACCGCCGCGCTGCCCAGCCACGCGGTCAGCCCCGCGCCGACCGGCACCGCCACCCCGGCGGAGATCAGCGTGAACAGCGCCACCCGCGCGTTCGCGGACACCAGGCCGATGTCGGCGGGCAACACGTTCGGCATGATCGCGGCCCGCGACACGTTGTGCGCCTTCGACAACACCAGCACGCCCAGCGCCCCGATGAACAACGTCGGCAGGTCGCCGGGCCCCACGGCGGCGGCCATCGCGAAGCACAGCAGCCCCCGCCCGAACAGCGTGCCCGCCATCACGTAGCGGCGCCCCGACCTGAACTTGTCGAGTATCGGCCCCACGAACGGCGCCAGCAGCGCGAACGGCACCATCGTGATGACCAGGTAGAGAGCCACCGAGCCGCGCGCCTCGCCGACGGGCACGCCGAAGAACACCGTGCTCGCCAGCGCCACCGTGACCATCGCGTCGCTCGCGCTGTTGCCCGCGGACAACTCGATCAGGCGGCCGAGCCCGGTGCGGCCCGCGCCGTTGGCGTACGTGAGCCGGCGGGTCGCTTTGCCGACTTTTTGCGCACCTTTGGCGGTGGCCTTGCTCGCCCGCGCGGTCCCGCTCGCCGTGGCCTTACTGGCGCGCGCTGTCGCGCGGCCCGCGTCGGCGACTCCGCGCCCTACGCGCCGCGAGATCTCGCGTGCTCGCTCCCAGCCACCCTCCACGCTTACCAGTCTTACCCGATTCGGCCGCAGTCTTTGAGCCGGATCCCGGGTTGTGGGCCGTCCAGGTCCGGCCATGGGTGAGAATGAAGTGTGAGCGAACAGCACCTTTCGGCGGAGGCGGCCCGATGAGCCGCACCAGGACCCGCGTCTCCGCTCCCGACCAGGCCTGTGTCGCCGCGGTCGATCTGGCGCGCGCCGCGGCGGAGGAGCTGGCGCGGCCGGGCGAGCCCGGCGAGCACCTCGGCTACGAGGGCGAGGGCGATCGGATCGTCACCCACTACTTCGCCTGCCTCGACCGCGCCTACCGCGGCTGGCGCTGGGCCGTCACCGTCACCCGCGCCTCGCGGGCGAAGAAGGTCACGGTCAGCGAGGCCGTCCTGCTGCCGGGTTCGGGAGCGCTGCTGGCGCCCGAGTGGCTGCCGTGGAGCGAGCGGCTGCGCCCCGGCGACCTCGGCGTGGGCGACCTGCTGCCGACCTCGGAAGACGACGACAGGCTGGCGCCCGGTTTCACCGAGACCGACGACGACACCGACCGCCAGATGGTTTTCGAATACGGCCTGGGCCGAGCCCGTGTGCTCTCGGCCATCGGCAGAGACCGGGCTGCCAGGCGCTGGCACTCGGGCGAGCACGGGCCGCACACTCCGATCGCACACGCCGCGCCCGCGCAGTGCTCCACCTGCGGCTTCTACTGGTTGCTGTCAGGTGAGCTGCGACTGTCGTTCGGGGTCTGCACCAACGAATACGCCCCTGACGACGGCAAGGTCGTCGCCGCCGACCACGGTTGCGGTGCCCATTCGGAGGCCGCGGTCCTGCCGCCACCCGTGGAGCAGGCCATCCCGATCCTCGACGACCTGGGTTACGACCTGATCGAGGAGGAGGCGGGCTCGGTCGACGAATCCGCCTCCGAGGAGCTCGGCCATTCCTGAGTCCGGGTGTCGGTGCGGGCCGCTACCCTACGGTGGCCCCCTACCCTCGACCAGGATCGTGATCGATGACCGCTAGCTTTGGCTGTGACCGGATGCGAGCCGCCGTGCTCGCCGCGTGGACGGCCTCGCCCGCCAGGTTCCGCGAGGACGCCAACGCCGAGGAGGACTTCGCGCTCGGCGGCTACCGCGACCGGCTGATCGTCGAGATCGCGCAGAACGCGGCCGACGCGGCGCTGCGCGCGGGCGTGCCCGGCAAGTTGCGGCTGACGCTCCAGGGCGACGTGCTGACGGCCGCCAACACCGGCGCCCCGCTCGACGCCACGGGCGTGGAGGGCCTGTCGACGCTGCGTGTTTCCGGTAAGCGTGACGAGGTCGGGGCGGCGGGCCGGTTCGGCGTCGGGTTCGCGGCGGTGGTCTCCGTCTGCGACGAGCCCGCCGTCGGCTCGCGTGGGAGCGGCTCGGCGCGATGGTCGCGCGCGGAGACCACGGCGGCGGTGGCCGGCATCCCGGCGCTCGCGGGCGAGCTCGCCGAGCGTTCGGGGCACGTACCGCTGCTCAGGCTGCCGTTCGACGGGCCGCCGCTGGACGTGCCCGCGGGTTTCGACACGCTCGTACGCCTGCCGCTGCGCGACCGGGCCGCCGTCGAGGCGGTCCGGCGGATGCTGGCCGACACCAGCCCCGCGCTGCTGCTCGGCATGCCGGCGCTGGAGACCATCGAGATCGAGCTCGACGGGGCGGCCCGCACCGTGGTCGCCGACGGCTGGCACGTGGTGTCGGAGTCAGGCGTGTTCACGGCCGAGGAAGTGAGCCGGCTCTTCGCCGACCGGCCCACCGAGGAGCGCGCCCGTCCCTTCTGGTCGCTGCGCTGGGCGGTGCCAATGACCGGCACGGGCGAGCCGGGGCCCTTGCCCGAGACCGTGCCGCCCGTCGTGCACGCGCCCACGCCCAGCGACGAGCCGCTCGACCTGCCCGCGCTGCTGATCGCGTCGTTCCCGATGGCCACCGACCGGCGCCATGTCGCCAAGGGGCCGCTGACCGACTTCCTGGTGGAGCGGGTGGCCGACGCCTACATCCGGCTGCTCCAAGAGCTGCCGCGCACGCCCAGGCTGCTCGACCTGGTGCCGTCCCTGATGGGCAAGGGCGAGCTCGACGCCCGGATCCGCCGGGCCGTGCTGGCCAGGCTGCCCGGCACGCCGCTGCTGCCGGCGTTGTCCGCGCCCGCGCCGGCCGTACAGACGCCGTCGTTCGCGGACGCGGAGGTCTACGAGCCCGACGCCGAGTGGCAGGTGGAGCACCCTGCGCGCGAGCCCGAGGGCGACGGCTGGGTGGTCGCGGGCCGGGAGGCGGCCGTGGTGGCCGCCGGTTCGGCGAAGCTGCTCGCGGCCATCGCCGACTTCGTGCCCGGGCTGCTGCCCGCCGGGTGGCCCGCCAGGCATCCCGCCATGGCCGCGCTGGGCGTGCGCAGGGTCGAGCTGGCCGACGTGGTCGATCTCCTGTCGGGCGAGGCCACGGAGGCCCGAGAGCCGTCGTGGTGGCGTTCGCTCTACGAGGTGCTGCCCGCCGACGATCCCGAGTCGCTGGGCGCCCTGCCGGTGCCGCTGACCGACGGCCGGGTGGTGCGCGGGCCGCGTGGCACGCTCATCCTGACCGACGGGGACGCCGGCCTGGACCTCACGCCGCTGGGGTTGCGCATCGTGCATCCGGAGGCGGCCCACCCCGCGCTGCTCAGGCTGGGCGCCGCCGAGGCCACGCCCAGGACGATCCTGGAAGACCCGCTGACCAAGGCCGCCGTCTCGCAGTCGCTCGACAGCTCGGATCCCGAGCCGGTCGCGGCGGCCGTGCTGTCGCTGGTGGGGGCGTCGGGGCTGGTGCCCGGCGAGGCCCCGTGGCTGGCCGAGCTGGCGCTGCGCGGCGCCGACGGCGAGCTCTACCCCGCCGGGGAGCTCATGCTGGCCGACGGGGCGCTGGCCGGGCTGCTGGAGCCGGACACGCACCTCGGGGTGGCCGCGTCGGAGCTGGAGGAGACCTACGGCTCGCGGGTGCTGGCCGCGGCGGGGGTGCTCGACGGGTTCGCGGTGGTGCACGAGTCCGACGTGCTGCTCGACCAGGACGACTGCGACCACGACCTCGACGGCGAGGACGAGTGGCTCGACCACGTGCTCGACCTGCTGCCGGAGCTCGACGTGCCGCCGCTGGTGGCCGAGTTCGCGGCGGTGCGGGACCTGGAGCTGGTGGCCGACTGGCCGGCCGCGCTGGCGCTGCTGACCCGGCCGCCGCTGCGGGCCGCCCTCCATCCGCTGCGCGTGGAGGGTTTGGAAGTGCCCTCCTACACGGCCTGGTGGCTGGCCAACCATCCGGTGCTCGGCGGCCGCAAGCCGCTGGAGCTGCGGCTGCCGGGGGCCGATCCGCTCCTGCAGGGCCTGTACGCCGACGCGCCCGCGGGCCTGGACGAGGCGGCCCTGTCGATGCTGGGTGTCCGCACGACCCTGCCCGAGCTCCTCACGTCCCACGGCGGGCCCGAGGAACTCCTGGACCTGATGGCCGATGCGTCGATCACGGTGGACCGGGCCCAGTTGCGTGCCCTGTGGATCGCCCTGGCCGCCGTGGACCCCTCCCGGGTGGCGCCGCCGTCCTCGGTGCGGGCGGTGCAGGAGGGCTCCATCGTGGTGGCCCCGGCCGACGACGTGGTCGTGGTCGAGGCGCCCGACCTGCTGCAACTGGTCACGGAGCGCCCGCTGGTGCTGGCTCCTTACGACCTGGCGGAGGCGTTGTCGGAGCTGCTGGATCTGCCGCTGGCCGGCGAGCTCGCCTCGGGTGAGGTCACGTCCCAGGGGGCGGTGCGGGAGGTGCCCGCCGAGGTCCGGTCCCTGCTGCCCACCGCGCCAGCGACGTATGTGGAGCACGAGAAGCTGCTGGTGGACGGGGTGGAGTGCGCGTGGCGCTTCTTCGAGGGGGCGGTGCACTGCACGGGGGTGGACGGGCTGGCCAGGGGGCTGGCCTGGGCTACCGGGCAGTGGAACGACCGCCTCGCGGTGGCCGCCCTGCTCCGTGACCCCGATGCGGTTCCCCTGTTGCTGGCGGAGGCCGACCTGACCTGACCCGCCGGGTCCGGCCGCGCTCAGGCGGCGGTTAGCGCCAGCATGCCGAGGCGACGCCTGCTGATCTCGGTCATCCGGCTCACCTGATCTCGACCAGGGTGAACTCGACCTCGGGCACGGTCCGCCCGGTGTCGTGGTCGAGGACGGCCGCGCCCCACTGGGTGAACTCGGGGGTCTTGTCGCGGTAGCCCCGGTTGCCGCGCAGCGTCACCCGCCGGGCGTCGCGCACGCTCACTCCGTACGGGTACGGGCCCAGGACCGTGGCCACGCGGAAGAGCACGGAGTTGGCGAGCAGGATGTCGCGGCTGCGCTCGATCTCGACGGCCTGCGACCGCCAGCCGTAGATGTGGTCCTCGGTCTGCAGGCCCAGGAACCGCCAGCCCGACACCCGGCGCAGCACGACCTCGCGGGTTTCGTGGTGCTCCACGGAGATCTCGTACAGGCGGGCGGGGACGTCGGTGTCCTCGACCAGCAGGCCGTTCTCGGCCCATCCGTTCATGCTCCACACGTTGGCGAACGTGCCGCCGCCGCCGCGTACCCAGATGCCGTACTTGTGCGCTCCCCGATAGGTGTAGCCGGGATCACCTGACGGGGCGTCCGCCGGATGCCACTTGACGAACTGGGTGGTGACGTCGGCCAGGTAGGAGCCCGAGGCGGACTGCCAGAGGAGGTTCACCGCGCCCGCCGTCTGCCGGGCGGTGTCGAAGCCGATGCCCGTGACGATGTTGCGGCCGCCGCGCGGAGTCGACACCAGCGCACGCGGGGAGTCCGGATCGGCGAAGTTGGGGTGCCCGTCGGCGCCGAGCAGCCAGGTCTGCCGCGGATGCAGGCCGATCAGGTTGGAGGCGCGCCGTAGCCGGAGTGTGTCGGTCAGCAGGTATTGTCCGATCGGGACGAAGACCGTGTCGTAGCGGTCCACGGCCGCCTGGAAGACCGCCAGGTCGTCCTCGCCCTTGCCGATGGTGCGGCCCATCCTGGCCGCGACGTCGGTGACGCTGACCCATTCCCGCGTCGGTGGCGGCGGGGGAGTGTCGGTGCTCAGGTTCGCGCGGGTCCGGCTGGTCGGCGCGCCCGGCGCGAGGTCGGCGTACACACCTTCTCGTCTGGACTCGTGGCTGGTCAGGGCCCGTTCGACGCGCAGGCCGTAGGTCAGCTCGCGAATGTGGGCCGACGGCGCCGGGCCGGGGGTGCGCGATCCGGTCTGCGTCAGCAGTAACAGGTCGCGGGTCGCCGAGGCCGTGCAGTTCAGCAGGGTGAGCTGGTTGCTGCGCCGGATCAGGTCGTCGTCCGCGCCGGGCAACTGCTCGCTGTCGTTGAGCACCACGGCGGCGTCGCGGAGGTCGTGGAAGTGGGAGTCCTGGACGTAGAGGTGCTGCCACTGTCCGGGCGCCGACTCGAACGCCCGTGGGGTGTGCGAGACGGCGGCTCTGACGACGACGAGCTTGGCGTCGTTGGACATCGCCACCGCCGCGCGGCGCTGGCCCTCGAACCGGCAGTCGAGCAGCGTGGTCTGCCAGCCGGCCGAGGCGGCGTAGGCGTTCAGGCCGACCTCGCCGCCGCGTACCCGCACGCGATGGATCAGGTTGGCATTGTGGTCGATGCCCGCGCGGCCGTCGCCGGCGTCGATGTCCAGGTCCTGCAGCAGGCAGAGCTGGGCGCCGCCGAACCGTACGGCCACCGCGTCGGGGTTGCCGGGCGCGATCGTGATGTCGAGGTTCACCAGCGCGGAGCCGAACGTGTCGTTGTTCGCGTAGGTGATCGGACCGCCGACCGGGCGCCGGACGAAGGCGAGCACGTCCCGTGCCGTCCCGGACGCGTAGCCGGGCGTGTTCTCACCCAGGACGAGGCGGGGCCGCCGCCGGCCGAAGCCGATCACGCGGACCGAGTCGTGCACCCTGACGGTGGCCGACAGCCGGTAGATGCCCTCCGGGACGAGAACCACGCCGCCGCCGTCACCGTGCGGGAAGTCACGGGCGCCGCCGAGGATGTCGCCGAGCTTGTTCGCGATGCCACGCCGGGAGGCCTCGTCGACGGCGGCCTGCAGCGCCGCCGTGTCGTCACCGACTCCGTCGGCGCGGGTCTCGAAGCCGGGTCCGCCGAGCACCACGGCCTGCGGGTCCGGCGGCGGGGAGGTGAACACCGAGGTGAAGGCCGTCGGGTCCCAGGCGCCCGGGCCGCCCGGCGCCGCCGTCGGGTCCCAGCCGTCAGCGGCGGCGACCTGCGGCAGCAGTGGTAAGGCGGCCACTCCGGCGGCCAGCGAGACGAAACCACGGCGGGAGTACATGGACGATCACCCCTTGAGCCCGGTGTGCGCCAGTCCCTCGATGAACTGGCGCTGGGCGAGGACGAAGACGATCAGGATCGGTACCGCGGTCATGGTGGCGGCGGCGAGCTGGACGTTCCACATGGGACCGCCGTAGGCGTCGACGAACTGGGTGAGCGCCTGCGGCAGTGTGAACATGTCGGGGGTCGACAGGTACACGATCGGCTCCAGGTAGAGGTTCCACGAGTGCAGGAAGGTGAAGATGGCCACCGCCCCGAGCGCCGGTCTGGCCAGCGGGAGAGCGACCTGGTAGAAGGTGCCGAAGCGGCCCAGGCCGTCCACCCTGGCGGCCTCCTCGAGCTCCCCGGGCAGCGTGATGAAGAACTGCCGCATGATGAACGTGGCCAGCACGCTGGGCGCGCCCAGGATCGGCACCACGATCAGCGGCCAGTGGGTGTTGATCAGGCCGAGCGTGTTGAACATCTGGAACAGCGGCACGATGGTCACCTCGCTCGGGATGAGCAGGCCCACCAGCACGACGACGAACAGCACGTTCTGGCCGGGGAAGCGGATGCGGGCGAAGGCGTAGCCGGCCATGGCGGCCACCGCCATCGTGCCGATCGTCACCACCACGGCGATGTAGAGGCTGTTGAAGTACTGCTGCCCGAACGGCTGCAGCGCGAAGACCTGCCGATAGGTGGACAGGTCCCAGGCTCGCGGGAGCAGGGAGAAGTCGAAGATCTCGTTGATCGGCTTCATCGACGTGGTGACCATCCACCAGGTCGGGAAGACGAACGGCACGCAGAGCACGCAGAGCAGCCCGTACAGGATGAGCTTAAGTCTCAAGGAAGACCCACCTCCTGCGCATGCGCCACTGGATGAGTGTCAGGGCCCCGACGATGAGGAACAGCAGCACGGAGATCGTCGCGCCGTAACCGAAGTGATGGAACGGGAAGGCCTGCTGGTAGAGGTAGTAGACCAGCACCGTGGTCGACGTGCCCGGACCGCCCTGGGTGAGCACGGCGATCTGGGCGAACACCTGCAGCGAGCCGACCACCGTGATGATCGAGGTGAGCAGGATCGTGGGGCTGATGAGCGGCACGGTGATCCGGCGGAACCTGGTCCACGCGCCCGCGCCGTCCAGCTGGGCGGCCTCGTAGAGCTGCTTGGGCACACCCTGCAGGGCGGCCAGGAAGAGCACCATGTTGAGGCCGACGTTCTTGATCACCTGGACCACGATCACGGACAACATGGCCGTCCCGGAGCCCCTGAGCCAGTTGGGGCCGCCCCCGAACAGCGCGTTGATGCCGCCGGACGGCTGGAGCAGGAACTGCCAGACGATCGTCCAGGCCACCAGCGACACCAGCACCGGGGAGAAGAACAGCGCCCGGAAGACGACGGTGCCGCGGAGCCGCTGGTTGAGGAGCACGGCGAGCAGCATCGCCAGCGAGAGGTTGAGCGCCACCAGGCCGACGGAGAAGATCGCGGTGGTGCTCAGCGAGTCCCTGAGCTGCTGATCGGCCAGCAGCTTGGCGTAGTTGTCCAGGCCGGTGAACTCGAACGTCCCGGCCAGGACGTTCCACTCGTTGAGGCTGAACCAGCCCACGAGAGCCAGCGGCAGCAGCACGAACAGCAGGCTGCCGACGAGCTGGGGCGCGATGAGCAGATAGCCGACCAGGTAGTCGCGGCGCCTGATGGTCCAGAACCCGGTGGCGGACCGGCGGCTCGCGACCCGCGCGGTGAGCGTGGCCATCCTCACGACCCCAGCAGCGGCTGGATCTTCGTGCACACGCCGTCCAGCACCGTCTTGACGTCCGCTCCGGCTTGCCACATCGGGTCGAGCGCGGCGCGCGCGGTCTGGATGAGCTCCTCCTGGCCCTTGTGGTTGGGCTTGACCACGCCCTTGGCGATGCCGTCGATCACCACCGACTGCAGCTGGTCGGGTTCGACCAGCGGATTGGACTTGGCCAGCGTTTCCACGTTGAGCAGGGAGGATCGGGCGGGCGGGAAGAACTGCGCGAGCTTTGCCGAGTTTGCCGAGTTCGTGAAATATCCGAGGAAGTCAGCCGCGAGGTCGGCCTGAGGTGACTTCTTCACCACGCCGATCCCGGCCTGGCCGATCACCGAATAGTCGCCCACCGGGCCGCTCGGCAGCGGCAGCAACCGCCAGCCGAACTTCGCGTCCTTCAGCAGGCTCGCCCGCGAGATCTGGGTGATGACCATCGCCGCGTCACCGGCGAAGAAGTCGACCGTCGTGCCAGGGCCGGGCAGCGCCTTGTCCGTGAAGATCGACTTGTGCAGGAACGTCATCGCCTCGACCATGGCAGGCTGGTTGAACCCGCAGGTCGTGCCGTCGTCGCTCCACGCCTTGGCGCCCCAGCCGCCCCACAACGACGCCAGGTTGGTCCAGTTCTTGTAGTCCCAGTCGCCCACGACCAGTCCGGCCTTGCCCTTCTTCGCCACCGCCGCGGCCCCGGCCATGGCCTCTTCCCAGGTCCACCCCTTGGCAGGGAGCTTCTGTCCCGCCTCGCGCAGCAGGTCGGTGTTGACGAACACGCCGAACGGCGAGGTGGAGAACGGGTAGGCGTACAGCTCGCCGTCCTTCTCCCAGAGCTTGGTCGCGGCGGGCACGAGCTCCCCGGCGTTCTCGATCCTGCTCTTGAGCGGCGCCAGCGCGCCGGACGTCACGAAGTCGGGCGCCGAGCCTTCGAGGATCCAGGCCAGATCGGGCGCCTTGCCGCCGGCCATCTGCGTGGTGAGCGTGGTGGTGTAGCTCTCCAACGGGATCGACTCGAAGGTGACCTTGGCCTTGGTGTAGCCGGCGGCGATCTCGTTGAACAGCTTCAGATGGGCCTCGTTGGCGGTCCAGATCGACATGCGCAGCGTCGCGGGGCCGGACTGCTGCGCGGGTGGCCCGCCGCTTCCGCAGGCGGTGAGGGTCAGCAGAGCAACAACGGGGATCAATGCCCGCATGATGGTCTCCCTAATAGCCGGTGACATCGGGCCAGCGCAGCTCGACACCCTCCCGGGTGAGCCTGTGCTGGAAGTCGGCGAGGAGGGTCTCGCTCTCTCGTACGGCGTGCGGTGTGGTCTCCCGGTCCAGGCAGAACGCCGCGAGAGCGCCCGCGGCTTCGCCGATGTTCCACTCGACCGGGTGCAGCCGGTATGCGCCGTTGGTGATGTGGGTGGTGCCGATGTTCTTGCAGGCGGGCAGCAGGTTCGTCATCCGCTGCGGCAGCAGCGCGCCCAGCGGGATCTCGAAGGGAGAGCTGGCCACGTCGATGTAGTTGTCGCCGCCGGTCGAGGGGTGCAGGTCGATGCGGTACATGCCGACGCCGACCGAGTCGGGGTAGCCGACCGCGCCTTTGTCCCCGCGTACGGCGAGTGACAGGTCCTGCTCGACCACCGTGTAGAGGGCCCGGATGCGCCGCGACTCGCGGATGTAGGGCGCCTGGGCCAGCCCGTCGGCGCTGCCGGTGATGTCACCCCGCAGCCGCAACCCGGGGAATCCGGCCTCGGTCTGCATCCAGTAGAGCATCGAGCGCGACAGCTCGCGGGCCGCCTTGACGTGCTGCTCCGCGTCGGGCACGTCGATGACCGACCCCTCCAGGTAGTCGATCATCGGCCAGTTCACCAGCGTGATGTCGCTGGCGTAGGCGCCCTCGGCGAAGGTCCTGCGGGCGGCGATCCGCCGGAACGTCCACAGGTTGCCGTCACCCGGGCTGACCCGCTGGTCGGCCTCGACGAGCAGCGGATCGTCGTCGGGGTTGGGGGTGAACGAACGCTCCATGATCTCCAGCGTGCGCGGATGCGGGCACCGCCACGACAGCAGCCGGTCACCCCAGAACGGGGGCTGGTATTCGCGCCAGAAGTCGTACGTCTCCGGCTTGTCGATCGTGTGGTCACCGTCGACGTGGTCGATCGCGAAACAGACCGAGATGGCCTGCATGTTGTCCGGCTGCGCCTCGGCCGGAGCACTGGGCTCGCCCGTCTCCGACTGCGGCTCGAACCCGGTGACGTATTCGGTGCCGGTCAGCGGCAGCAACTCACCGGTCTCGGTCGCGTCCAGGATGTACGGGGCGCTGGCCCACACCTCCTGGCCGTTGCCGCTGAGCCGTACCGCGGTCACCCGATCGCCGTCGCAGACGGCGGCGACCGGCCGGTAGGGCTGCAGCAGCCGCAGCCGCCCGGAGCCCCGGTAGGGGGCCAGCATCGACTCGATCACCGCGACCGCGACGCGCGGCTCGTGGCACAACCGGCTCACATGGCCCCCACCGGGATTCAGCTCCCGCTTGGCCCTGGCCGCTTCCGTGAGCGGGTAATGATCGCGGTAGTACCGGCGAATGCCCTCGCGCAGCGCCCGGTAGCTCGCGGTGACGCCGAACCGCTCCACCCAGGAGTGCTCGTCCGGCGGCACGGCCTGGCTGGTCAGCTGGCCGCCGAGCCAGTCGTACTCCTCGGTGAGGATCACCGTGCGGCCGGCCCGCAGCAGCGCGAGCGCGGCGGCCACGCCGCCCAGCCCGCCACCCACGACGAGCGCGTCGGCCGTCATCTCAACCACGTGCGAAATCACCTTCCGTCAGTGTGGAACCCTCGACCAGTTCGCAGGGCAGCAGTTCCTGGGGTGTTCCGCCGTCCTCGATCACCCTGGTCAGCAGCTCGACGGCCCTTCGGCCCATCTCGCGGCGCGGTATGAGGAAACCGGCGAAGTCGATGTCGGAGTGGACGGGACGGGTGGCCGAGCCGAACGCGACCACGGACAGGTCTCCGGGGACGCGCAGGTCGCGCTCCGCCGCCGCCTGCACGAAGGCGACGGCGTCCGCCTGCTCCTCGAAGAACGCGACCGTGGCCCCGGTCGCGAGCACCGCGTCGAGAGTCCGTGTGCCGTCGGGCCGCACCTGGATCCCCTCGACACCGAGGGCGGCCACTGCTGCGCGGAAGCCGCCGAAGCGGTCGGCCCACGACTCGGCGCCCTCGCCTGCTCCGACGTAGACGAGCCGGCGATGACCGAGCGCCACCGCCCGCTCCACCAGAGCGCGCACGGCCGAGGGGTAGTCGGCCCCGACGTACGGCACCGGCCCGCCCGCGTCGTCGCGGCGGCCCACCGACACGAACGGGATCTGATCGGCGATGAGCCGGGCCAGGTCGTCGCGGTCGACCGTGCGGCCCAGCAGCACGCACCCGTCGGCCAGCCGGATCCTGCTGTCCTCGTTGAAGATCCGCCGCTTCTTCCCCAAGGCCCGCGCGCTGGTGAACAGCAGCAGGTCGCAACCGACCTCCTCGGCGCACTCCTCGATGCCCACCAGGAACGGGTAGTAGAAGTCGGCGCTGGTGGCGGGAAAGACCGCCTCGTAGGTGAAGACGCCGAGGATGCGGTTACGGCCCTCGGCCAGCCGGCGGGCGGCCGGATCGGCGATGTAGCCGGTCTCCCTGATCACCCGCAGCACCCGCTCCCGGGTCTCGGGAGAGATCCGCACCTCGCTCTCCGCGCGGTTGTTGAGCACGAACGACACGGTGGTCTGACTCACTCCCGCCATTCGGGCGATGTCCTGCTGCGTGAGGCGTCTGGCCACGGTTCCCGCTCCTTGGTAATGCGCATTAGTTGGAGAGTGTGCGGTCTCACCGCCTATCCCGTCAAGAGTGATATCCCAGTAATAATTCGCATTAGCAGGATTCGCGGCGAGCTGGGGACGAGAACGCGCCGAGGGCGTCCCGCACGAGCCCGAGCATCGACGCGAGCCCGCCGGACGCCCTCGCGTCGGCGCGATCGTGCGGCGGCGTCAGGCCGCGCACGTCGTGTTCTGGCGCGGCACCTTCCCCTCCAGCACGTACGCGTCCACGGTGCTCATGACGCACCCGTTACCGCTGAGATAGGCCCCGTGGCCCTCCCCCTCATACGTCACCAGCACGCCTGTCTTGAGCTGCTCGGTGAGCGTCGGGGCCCACTGGTACGGCGTGGCGGGGTCGCCCTTGCCCCCGATGACCACGATGGGCCCGGAACCGGTGGCGTCGATGCGCTTGGCCGCGTCGTCCCCTGGCACGGGCCAGTGGGCGCACACCCCGCCCGACCCGTCGGCCGCCAGGATCGGGAAGATCTTCTTCACCCGGTCGTTGATCTGGGCGGTCTCCGCGACGGTGGGCCGCTCGGTGTTGTCCGCGCAGTTGATGGCCTGCATGGCCGTCATGTCCGTCGAGTACGTCCCGTCGGCCTTGCGGCCGGTGTAGTAATCGGCCAGGGAGAGCAGCGCGGCGCCTTCCCCTTTGATCGCCGCCGCGGCCGCCTGCTCCAGCAGCGGCCAGGTCGCCTTGGCGTACAGCGGGGTGATGACGGCGAGCTGCGCCAGCCCGTACGTCAGCTCCCGGTCCCCGACTTTGAGCGGCTTCGCCTTCAGGCCGTCCAGCAGGGTCTCGACCGTCTTCTCCACGGCAGCCGGGTCGGCCCCGAGCTCGCAACTCTGCGCCACGCAGTCCTTGGCGAACGCCTCGAACGCCCGGTCGAACCCCCCAGCCTGGATCACCGCCCGATCGGCGAACGTGACCGTCGGGTCGAAGGCCCCGTCCAGGACGAAACGGCCGACGTTCTTGGGGAAGTGCGTGGCGTACACGGCGCCGAGGTGCGTGCCGTACGAGAAACCGAGGTAGTTGAGCTGCCTGTCCCCGAGCGCGGTCCTGAGCAGGTCGAGGTCCTTGGCGGCGTTCACGGTGCCGACGTACGGCAGGACCTTGCCCGAGTCCTGCTCGCAGGCCTGCGCGAACTCCTTGGACAGCCGGTCCCCGTCGGCCTCGGTCCCGGCGGCGAGGAGCGTGCCGACTTCGCCGCCGCACTTGACGCCGGAGCTGCGCTCGACGCCGCGCGGGTCGAAGCTGACCAGGTCGTAGCGGCGGCCCAGGTTCCCGAACGCCTGGGCGGCCTGCGCCATCGTGTTCACGCCCGACGCGCCGGGGCCGCCGAAGTTGAAGACCAGCGAGCCGAGCCGGTCGCCGGTGGCCTTGATCCGGATCAGCGCAAGGTCGATCTTCTCGCCGCCGGGCTTGGCATGGTCGAGGGGGACCTGGATCTTGCCGCACTCGACTCCGGGGGCGGGGGCAGCCGCTTTGCCGTCCGCGCCGACCAGGTCAGTGCACCGGCCCCAGGCGACGTTCCCTGTCGGCTCCGCTGTGGTATTGCCGCTGCAGGCGGTGAGAGCCATCGCACCAAGGAGGAATGTCAATAAAGACTTCTTCATGCTGATAAGCATGGTTCGTAAGGCATGTGCCGATGTAGTGGGTGGAAACACCACTCGGGGGTGACTTCGGCGAATGGCCGGAGATGACGAATGTCAGCCGCGTCTGGGCCGGCGGACGAACCAGATGCCGAAGAGGCCGAACCCAACCCCGGTCACGCACGTCCAGATCCACCACGTGTTCTCCGGAGCGGGCCGGAAGATCAGCAGGACGACCAGGGCGACGGCCCACAGGGCGGTGCCAATCGTGAGGGCGGCCGAGTCGTTGGTCTTGATCGGCTCCGGGTCGGGATGCCACTGCTGTTTCACGTGTCCAGCCTAGCTTCCAATCGGGTCTCGATCTCATCACCGACTCTTTTCGCAGTTCACCACGACTGTCACTGTTCGCGTCGTGAGCGACACTCGTATTGCAATAGATCGTTTCTTCGCAATCTCCGCACGAGGCTCGACAGTCTCCCGTGAGGTACGGGGCGGCCTGGCCACGTTCTTCACCATGGCCTACATCGTGGTGCTGAACCCGATCATCATTGCCAACGGCACGGACGTGGACAAGCAGGTCATCGGTGACGGTACGACGCCGAACGTGGCGCTCGTCGCCGCCGGGACGGCGTTCGTGGCGGGCGTACTGACGATCCTCATGGGCGTCGTCGGCCGGGTGCCCTTCGCCATGGCCGCGGGGCTGGGCCTGAACGCCTTCGTCACCTTCAACATCGCCAGTGTGATGACCTGGGAGGAGGCCATGGGCCTGGTCTTCCTCGAAGGTGTCATCATCGCCATCCTGGTGCTGACCGGTCTCAGGGTGGCGGTCTTCCATGCCATCCCGGCCCAGCTCAAGACCGCCATCAGCGTCGGAATCGGGCTGTTCATCGCGCTGATCGGGTTCGTGGACGCGGGCTTCGTGCGCCGGGTGCCCGCCGGGCCGCCGCTGGAGATGGGCATCGGGGGCACCCTGACCTCGTGGCCGATCTTCGTGTTCGTGGTCGGGTTGCTCGCCACGGCGGCGATGGTCGCGCGGAAGGTCAAGGGCGCGATCCTGATCGGCATCGTCGGCACCACCGTGCTGGCGATCATCGTGGAAGCCCTCACCAAGTCCGGCAGGTTCTCGGCGCAGAACCCCGGCGGCTGGCAACTGAACCTCCCCAGTCTCAGCGACCTGACCTTCGACTTCCACAACCCGCTCGTGCTGTTCACGGAGTTCGACCCGTTCGGCGCCTTCAGCCGGGTCTCTGTGGTGCTGGCCGTGCTGTTCGTCTTCACGCTGCTCATCACGGACTTCTTCGACACCATGGGCACCATCGTGGGCGTCGGCCGCCAGGCGAACCTGATCCAGGAGGACGGGACGCTGCCTCGTACCAGGGAGATCCTGCTCGTCGACTCGATCGGCGCGGCGGCCGGCGGCGCCGGCTCCGTCTCCTCGAACACCACCTACATCGAGTCGGCCGCGGGCGTCGGCGAGGGCGCGCGCACCGGCCTGGCCAGCGTGGTGACCGGCGCGCTGTTCCTGGTGGCGATCTTCTTCGCGCCGCTCGTCACGGTCGTCCCGTACGAGGCCGCGGCGCCCGCGCTGATCGTCGTCGGCTTCCTGATGATGACCGCGATCCGCGACATCGACTGGAACGACTTCGAGATCGCCATCCCGGCGTTCCTCACCATCGTCGTCATGCCGTTCACCTACTCGATCTCCAACGGCATCGGCGCCGGCTTCATCACCTACGTCCTGATCAAGCTCGTACGGGGCAAGTCGAGGGAGATCCACCCGCTGCTGTGGGGCGTCACGATCCTGTTCGTCATCTACTTCGCGATCGGCCCGATCCGAGCCCTGCTCGGTCTCTGACCTCCCCGCGGGGGGCAAGCCCCCCGCGTCCCCCCCAAAAAAAATCAAGAGCGTGGTGCTTTGCACGACTCATCATCGCGGGGAGCAAGCCCCCCGCGTCCCCCCCAAAAAATCAAGAGCGTGGTGCTTTGCACGACTCATCATCGCGGGGAGCAAGCTCCCCGCGTGAGACAACTGATTGGGGAAATATCTTGCCTTCGTCTATAGTTAGCAAAGGTAATGACTCATGCTAACCAAAACCCAGCCCAAGATGGACCTGCGGAGCGACGCAGGCCTGGCTTCAGCCCTGCGCGTATCGATGGCAAGGCTGACCAGGCGCCTACGACGACAGGCGGCGGCTCACTCGCTGACTCCCACGCAGTTCGCGACGCTCGCCGCAGTGGAACGGCATTCCGGGATAACCCCCGGCGAATTGGCCGAGCTCGAGAAGGTGCAGCCACCCTCGATGACGCGCGTGATCGCCGCTCTCGAGGAGCGTGGCCTGCTCGCCCGCAGACCGCACCCGACCGACCGGCGACAGGTGACCGTGACCGTGACCGAGGCCGCCGAGAAGCTGCTGAAGGAGGAGCGGCGCCGCAAGGAGGCGTGGCTGACGCAGCGGCTGAAGGAGCTCACGCCGGAGGAGAGGTCGATCCTCAGGCAGGCGGCGCCGATCCTGGAGAAGCTCAGCAAGATATAGAACCTGAGGAACCCAGGACCGGGATGTTCCGGTCGCTCAGGGTTCGTAACTACCGCATGTTCGCAGCGGGTGGCACCGTCTCCAACGTCGGCACCTGGCTGCAGCGCACCGCCCAGGACTGGCTGGTGCTCGATCTGACCCATGGCAGCGCGGCGGCGCTCGGAACGGCGACCGCGCTGCAGTTCCTGCCGATGTTGCTGTTCGGGATGTTCGGCGGCGTACTGGCCGACCGTTACCCCAAGCGGCCCATCCTCATCACCGCTCAGGTGCTGATGGCCTCGCTGGCGCTCACTGTCGGCGTGCTGACGATGACCGGCGCCGCCCAGGTGTGGCACGTCTACGTGATGGCGTTCCTGCTCGGCATGATCTCGTGCGTCGAGGTGCCGACGCGGCAGGCGTTCGTGGTCGAGATGGTCGGCCGCCAGGACCTGCCGAACGCGATCGCCCTCAACAGCTCCATCTTCAACCTGGCCCGTGTGGTCGGCCCGGCGCTCGCCGGTGTGCTGATCTACGTGCTCGGCGGCACGGGACCGATCTTCCTGGTCAACGCGCTGACGTTCAGCGGCGTGATCTCCAGCCTGGTCTTCATGCGCAAGTCCGAGCTGAACCCCGCCGTGCCCGTGCCCAGGGCCAAGGGCCAGCTCCGCGAAGGCCTCCGGTACGTGATCCAGCACGAAGAGCTGCTCATGCCGGTGTTGCTGATCGGGTTCGTGTCGATGTTCTCGCAGTCGTTCTCGATGTCGATCGCGCTCATGGCGCGCGAGGAGTTCGGGGCGGGGGCGTCCTCGTTCGGGCTGGCCTCCAGCATGTTCGCGGTGGGGGCGCTCGGCGGGGCGCTGCTCGCGGCGCGCCGGGTCCGGTTGTCGCGCAAGGTGCTGATGGCCGGGGCGCTCGGGTTCGGGCTCTTCCAGATCGCCACCGGGCTGGCCCCCTTCTATCCCGTCTACCTGCTGCTGCTGGTGCCGACCGGGATCGCGCTGATCACGATCAACACGGTCGCGAACGCCAGTGTCCAGATCGCCACGTCTCCGGACATGCGGGGGCGGGTCATGGGGATCTACATGCTGGTGTTCACCGGCGGGGCGCCGCTCGGGGCGCCGCTGATCGGGTGGTTGTCGGAGCTGGGCGGGCCGCGGATGGGCGTGATCCTTTCCGGCGTGCTGGTCCTGGTCGGCGCCGGCTCGGCGGTGCTCGTGACACGGCTGATCAGCTCCCGCGTCCGCAGGCCGGCGCTCGCCGTGGCGTGACGCAGCCCCAGACCCAAGGCTCTGCTCCAGCGCTCTAGCCAGGCCGTGGCTCGCTCTGCGGCGTAAGTCGGCAAGTGCCTGGCGCGCTGTGGCACGAGTCGGTGGTCGGGTCGGTGGAGTGCGGGGGGAGAATCGGGTTGTATGAGGCTTTTCGCGGCCCTGGTGCCGCCCGACGAGGTGCTGGACGAGATCTCGCGCGCCATCGCGCCGCACGTCGGGCAGGTGCCGGGGCTGCGCTGGCCCGACCGGGCCACCTGGCACATCACGCTGGCCTTCTTCGGCGAGGTCCCCGAGCGGGTGCTGCCCGAGCTGGAGGTGCGGCTAGCCCGTGCCGTACGCCGCCACACCGCCCTCGACCTGGCCTTCACCGGCTTCGGAGCCTTTTCCTCGGCCCGCCGGGCCAGGGTCTTCTGGGTCGGTGTCGCCGGCGACTCCATGACCAGGCTGGCCGACTCGGTCAAGGCGGGCGGGCGGCGGGCCGGTGCCGTACAGACGGATGAGAAGCGGTTCCACCCGCATCTGACGCTGGCCCGCGCCAAGGCGGAGACGGACCTGCGCCCGCTGGTCGAGTCGCTGGCCGGGTTCAGCGGCTCGCCGTGGCGGGCGGAGCATGTCCGCCTTGTCCGCAGTCACACGGGGCCCCAGGTGAGGTACGAGTCACTCGCCGAATGGGCGCTGGCACCCGCTGAGCAGGGTTAGGCTCCAGGTCGTGGATCGTCCTCGTCCCTGGCTGCTGCCCATCGTGCTCGGCCTGCTCCTGCTGATCGTCGTCATCGGCGCCCTGCTGGCCTGAGCCCGCTCGTCACCGCACGTGGTGCGGCGAGCGAGCGGGGCCGTTACCAGGCGTAGTCTTCCGGGGCGGTGCGGTGGCCGGGGAAGATCTCGTCGAGGCGGGTCAGCGCGGCCTCGTCCAGGTCGATCTCGAGGACGCGCAGGGAGCCTTCGAGCTGCTCCAGGGTGCGCGGGCCGATGATCGGCGCGGCGACCGCACGCTGCTTGAGCAACCAGGCCAGGGCGACGTTCGCCGGGTCCTCGTTCAGCTCGTCGCAGAACTTCTCGTACTGCTCGATCTTGTCGCGGTGCTTCTCGAGCTGCTTGACCATGTTGTCGGCGGCCGAGCGGCCCTTGTCGATCTTGCGGAGCACGCCGCCGAGCAGGCCGCCGGCCAGCGGGCTCCACGGGATCACGCCGAGGCCGTAGTCCTCGCACGCGGGCAGCACCTCCAGCTCGACCGTGCGGGTGAGCAGGTTGTAGTGGGACTGCTCGCTGATGAGGCCGTTGAAGTTACGCTTGGCGGCCGACTCCTGGGCCTTGGCGATGTGCCAGCCGGCGAAGTTCGAGGAGCCGACATAGATGATCTTGCCCTGCTGGCGCAGGACATCCATGGCCTCCCAGAACTCCTCGAACGGGGTGTTCCTGTCGACGTGGTGTGCCTGGTAGATGTCGATGTAGTCGGTCTGCAGCCGCTTCAGCGAGGCGTCGCAGGCCCTGCGGATGTTGAGCGCGGACAACTTCTGGTCGTTGGGCCAGTCGCTCATCTTGCCGTTGAGCTTGGTCGCGATGACCGTCTTCTCCCGGCGGCCGCCGCCCTGGGCGAACCACCGTCCGACGATCTGCTCCGTGATGCCCTCGCCCAGCTTCCATCCGTAGACGTTCGCGGTGTCGAAGAAGTTGATCCCCAGCTCATGGGCCTTGTCCATGATCGCGAAGGAGTCTTCCTCCGAGGTCAGCGGGCCGAAGTTCATGGTGCCGAGGCAGAGCGGGCTCACCTGGAGGCCGCTGCGTCCGAGGTTGACGTATTCCATAGACCAACCGTAAACGCCTGGAGTGCACTCCAGGCCATACACTCACTTCATGATCTCGGGCGGAGCGGTCGTCCCCATGGCGACATGATCGCTCTGCTTCGTGCCGCCGTGCCGCTCTTCTTCGCCATGGCCATGGGCATGGTGGGGTCGCTGGTGGTCACCTCGGTGCTCGGCAAGCATGACACCGTCACGCTCGCCGCCTTCGCGGTCATGACCGCCGTGCTCAATCCCGCGAGCGCCGCGGTGCAGGGCGCGCTGCGCGGGCTCGGGCCGTTCGTCGCGCAGTATCGGGATGATCCGGGAGCGGCCGTGCCGATCGTGCGGGACGCGCGCTGGCTCAGCCTCACCACGGGCACGGTCGGAGCCCTGGCGGTGCTCAGCGTGCCGCTGCTCGCGGGCGTCACCGGGGTGCCCGGCGAGGTGGTGCGCGAGCTGGGCCTGCTGCCGTATTTTCTCGCCGCGTATCTCCTGGTCTTCGCCTCCACCGGTGGCACGAGCACCATCCTGATCGCGCTGGGGCGCAGCCGTAACGTGCTCTGGCCGACCCTGGTGTCCGGGCTGGTGCTGAGCGTGCTCACCGCCGCGCTGGTGCCGCCGCTCGGGCTGACCGGGGTGGGAATCGCCTGGTTGATCGCGGGCACGGCGGCGGCGGGCGTGGCGAGCCTCATCCTGCGCCGCGCGCTCGGGCGCCCCATCGGGCAGGCCCGGCCCAGGATCGCCGAGATCATCAGCCTGGCGAAGGTCAGCGTCCCGCTGGCCGGCACCGTATTGATCAAGTTTGGCGTGCTCGGGGTCGTCACCTTCGCGGCGAGCACCACCAGCACGCGCGACACCGCCGCCCATGCGGTGCTGACCACACTCACCGGATTCATGATGATGGCCTCTCTCTCCATCGCCCAGGCCTCGGTGCCGGAGGTGGCCCGCGCCGCCGATACGGCGGGGGCGCGGCGGGCCCAGCGGGCCGCGGCTTTGCTCGCCATAACAGGGACGCTTGTGGGGGCCGGTTTGCTGCTCGGGTTCGGGGAGCGACTGATGGTGTTGTTCAGCGACGACGCCGCGGTGCGCGAACGGGTGCTCGCGCTGCTGCCGCTGATGCTGGTGTCGTCTGCCGCCGACGCCGCTCAGGCGGTGCAGGGGATGGGGCTCACGGCGCTCAAACGGTCGGCGGCCAGCCTGGTGTACTTCGCCATCGGGTACGGACTGCTGGTCCTGGCCGCCGTACCCGTGGCCAGGACGTGGGGGATCACCGGGCTGTGGGCGGCCATGGCGGTGGCCAACGGGCTGCTGGTGGTGCTGCAGGGCACCGGCTTCCACCGCCACAGCGCCAAGGTGAGCACCGCCGCGGCCACCGCCATGTGAACACCCGCCCGGTGACGTCGCAGGCAGGGACTGGGACGGCGGCGCGTGGGGCATGATGGCCGCGTGGGGGATGTCGTGTTCCGGGTGCTCGCCGTCGCGGTGGCGACCTGTCTGCTGTCCGCTGTTCCGGCTTACGCGGCGGCGGATGAGGGGACGGAGAAGCTCTTCACCTTCAAGGACCCGAAGATCACGGAGTCCAGCGGGCTGGCCGTCTCGCCGACGCACGACGGGGTCTATTACACGCACAACGACAGCGCCGCCGCCCCCACCTTCTACGCCGTCGACGGGACCGGCCGGACAAAAGCCACCTTCCAGGTACGAGGCGCCCAGGCCAGGGACTGGGAGGCCATGGCCGCGACCAAGGATCCCGCGACCGGGCGGGGGGTGTTGTGGTTCGCGGACATCGGCGACAACCTGGACGGGGCGTGGCCGGACATCTCGATCTACCGGGTGCTGGAGCCCCAGACACTCGCGGACGCGACGCTGCCCGCGACCCGCTACCGGTTCCGGTACGCGGACGGCGGCCGCAACGCCGAAGGCATCATGATCAACCCGAAGACGGGACGGCTCTACGTGGTGTCCAAGGAGTTCGCGGGATCGGTGTACGCGGCGCCGAAGAAGCTGCGTACCGACCGGACGAACGTCCTGCGCAAGGTCGTCGCCGCCCCGCTCATGGCCACCGACGCCGCCTATGCCCCCGACGGCTCCTCGTACGTCGTCCGCACCTACTTCTCCGCCACCCTCTACCAGCCGTTCGGCAAGATGATCGCCAGGGTGTCGATGCCGGAGTTGAAGCAGGCCGAGTCGATCGCGTACACCCGTGACGGCAAGGCCCTCCTCACCGGATCGGAGGGGCTGAAGAGCCCGGTGTACCGGGTCGCGCTCCCCGACCGCGCCCAGCCCACCGCCACGCCGAGCCCGGCGGCGACGAAGAAGTCGGCGCCCGCGTCACAGGCCGCCTCGGCCACGGGCCAGGGCGGGTTAACCGCCAAGAACATCCTCATCTGGCTCGCCGCCGCCGCGCTCGCGCTGGCCGCCATCACCTTCCTCGCCCGCCGCACCCGCTGACGGCGCCCGCGGGAACGGGTTCAACGGGAACGCATCGTGGCGGTGAAGATGTCGCCGCGCAGGGCGCGTTCGACGACCGCGATCGAGCGGGACAGACGCACCAGCCGCGGCCCCTCCTCGCGGTAGGTGTCGAGCACCTCCTCGATCGCGTGCGGCGGGAGGTGGCTCTTGAGGTCCACCGCCGCCCCCCGGTAGCCGGCCCGCGCCGCCTCGACGGCGGAGGCGACGTGGTGGCGGGCCATGCTGGCCAGCGCCACCGGATGCCGCCTGAGCACCTCGTACGCCCGGTAGTCCGGCGGCACCGCGTCCAGCAGCCAGGCCACGGCAGACGTCTCCCAGTCGGGGACGCTGGGCGGGCGGACCTCGGCGGGCCACTCGGGCGGGACGTACATGGGGACATCGTACTCATGTTCGATTCGCCCGGATATGGCGGGAACGGTCGGTTAGTCGGAAAATTGTTTGTGTGACGGAGAAGATCGGGGTCGTGGGCGCGGGCATCGTCGGGCTGGCGGTGGCGCGCGAGCTGGCCGGTGTCAGGGGCGCCGAGGTGACCGTGCTGGAGAAGGAGAGCCGCGTCGGCGCCCACCAGACCGGGCACAACAGCGGCGTCGTGCACGCGGGCATCTACTACCCGCCGGGCTCGCTCAAGGCCAGGTTGTGCCGCGAGGGCGTGGCGTTGCTCAAGGACTACTGCGCCGCGCACGCGCTGCCGTACCAGGAGGTGGGCAAGCTGGTCGTGGCGAGCACCCGCGCCGAGCGGCCGCTGCTGCGGGCGCTGGCCGAGCGCGCCCGCGCCAACGGCGTGCCGG
Source organism: Nonomuraea marmarensis (assembly GCF_043197025.1). Lineage (NCBI taxonomy): Bacteria > Bacillati > Actinomycetota > Actinomycetes > Streptosporangiales > Streptosporangiaceae > Nonomuraea > Nonomuraea marmarensis. The sequence continues at coordinate 96,688 of NZ_JBICRM010000021.1, read as the reverse complement.
GCATCGCCGAGCTCGACGCGCTCGCGCTGCGCGAGATCGAGCCGCACGCGGTCGGCATCGGCGCGATCCACTCGCCGCACACCGCGATCTGCGACTTCCCCGCCGTCGCGCGCCGGCTCGCGCTCGATGTCGCGGAGCTGGGCGGGTCGGTACGCCTCTCGCACCCGGTCCGGGCCATCAGGGAACGATCGGGCGTCGTCGAGGTGCTGGCCGGCCGGCGGAAGTTCGCCTTCGACCGCCTGGTGGTGTGCGGCGGCCTGGGGACGGACACGGTGGCGAGGATGGCGGGTCATCCGGGGGATGTGCGGATCGTCCCGTTCAGGGGTGAGTTCTACGCGCTCAAGGGCGCCGCCAAGGAGCTGGTCCGGGGACTGATCTATCCGGTGCCCGATCCGCGCTACCCGTTCCTGGGCGTGCATCTGACGCGGCAGACCGGCGGCGAGGTGCTGGTGGGGCCGAACGCGGTGCTCGCCCTGGCCTACGAAGGCTACAGATGGCGAAATATCCGAAATTTCGGGCAAATTCTTGGTTGGCCGGGAACTTTGCGCATGGCCAGGGCTCACTGGCGTACCGGGATCAAGGAAACCTACGGATCCCTCGTCAAGCGTGCGTTCCTCAACGGCGCCCGTCGCTACGTGCCCGAGCTCACCGCCGCTGACCTCGAAAGAGCCCCCGGCGGCGTACGCGCACAGGCCGTGGCCAGGGACGGCCGCCTGGTCGACGACTTCGTCGTGGACGTGCACGGAAACGTCGTCCTGGTACGCAACGCGCCCTCTCCCGCCGCCACTTCGAGCCTGGCCATTGCGCGGCACATTGCCGGAATTGTCCCAGCACTCGTCCGATGAGGGCATCCTTGGAGGTGATGGAATCACGCCTGCTCATAGTCGAGGACGATCCGAACATCCTCGAACTCCTCGCCGCGAGCCTGAGGTTCGCGGGATTCGACGTGACCACGGCGAAGAGCGGCCTCGACGCCGTCGCCGCCGTGCAACGGCACCGCCCTGACCTCGTCGTGCTCGACGTCATGCTGCCCGACCTGGACGGTTTCGAGATCGTCAGGCGGCTGCGCGGCGGCGGGCTGCACACTCCGGTGGTGTTCCTGACCGCCCGTGACGAGACCGAGGACAAGATCCGCGGGCTCACGATCGGCGGCGACGACTACGTGACCAAACCGTTCAGCCTGGAGGAGGTGGTCGCCAGGATCCACGCGGTGCTCCGTCGTACGAGCGGGGAGCCGCAGGCGGCGCCGCCCCGGCTGACGTTCGCCGACATCGAGCTGGACGAGGAGAGTCACGAGGTGTGGCGAGGAGGCAACGCGGTGGCGTTGTCGCCGACCGAGTTCAAGCTGCTGCGGTACTTCATGACGAACGCCGGACGCGTCCTGTCCAAGCCGCAGATCCTCGACCACGTGTGGGACTACGACTTCAGGGGCGAGGTGGGCATCGTGGAGTCGTACGTGTCCGTGTTGCGGCGGAAGATCGACAACCGTAGCCCGCGGCTCATCCACACCCTGCGCGGTGTCGGATACGTCCTGCGCCTGCCACCGAGTCCCTAATGAGCGGCCTGCCGCTGAGGATCAAGCTCATCGCGTCGATGCTGGCGCTGCTGGGCTTCGGCCTGACCTTCATCGGCCTCGTGAGCGTCTCCGTACTGCACGGCTACCTCATGGACCGGGTGGACAGCCAGCTCAGCCTCCTCAGCGTCAGGATGCACAACAAGGTCCGCAGCGACTGGAAGAAGGGCAGGGAGACCGCCGACCGGCCGATCGTCATCGAGTCCGACGCGATCGTCCTGGTCAAGGAGCCCGGCGACCAGTTCGTGCCGATGCTGACCGACCGCGACGTGGACGTGAAGCCGAAGCCGGTGTTGTCGACCGCGCCCGGTAGGGACGCCTATACCGCGCCCGCGATCAACGGGGACGGCGAGTGGCGGGTGCTGGAGAGCATGGTCCAGCGGCGCACGCTCGTGGTCGCGGTGGACCTGGAGGAGGTCGACGCGATCACCAGGCGGCTCGTGCTCATCGAGCTGCTGGGCGGCGGCGGCATCCTGCTCATCCTGGCCGTCGTGGGCGTCACGATCGTACGGCGGAGCATGCGCCCGCTCGGCCAGATCGAGCGCACGGCCGAGGCCATCGCCGGGGGCCAGCTGGGCCGCCGGGTGCCGGACGGCGACCCGCGTACCGAGGTCGGCCGCCTGGCCGGGTCCCTGAACGGGATGCTGGCCCAGATCGAGGCCGCGTTCGCCGCCAGGTCGGCGTCCGAGGCGGCGGCCCGGCGCTCCGAGGACCGCATGCGCGAGTTCGTCGGCGACGCCTCGCACGAGCTGCGCACCCCGCTGACCTCGATCCGCGGCTTCGCCGAGTACGCCAGGCAGAACCCCGGCGCCGACCCCGCCGAGCTGATGCAGCGCGTGGAGAAGGCCGCGGGCCGGATGAGCCTGCTGGTGGACGACCTGTTACTGCTGGCCAGGGTCGACCAGGAACGGCCGCTCCAGATGCGTCCGGTGGACATGCTGGCGCTGGCGGCGGACGCCGTACAGGATGCCCGGATCCTCGCGCCCGAGCGGGTGGTGAAGTTGGACGTGGTCGGCGGCGCGGCCCTGATCGTCTCCGGCGACGAGGTGCGGCTGCGCCAGGTCATCAGCAACCTCGTCAGCAACGCGATCATCCACACCGAGCCCGGCTCGCCGATCATCGTACGGGCCGGGGCCGGCACGGACACCGTCTTCGTCGAGGTCGTCGACAGCGGTCCCGGGCTCACGCCGGAGCAGGTCGAGCGGGTTTTCGAGCGTTTCTACCGGGCCGACTCCGCCAGGTCGCGCCGTCGCGGCGAGGACCGGGGCACCGGACTCGGCCTGGCCATCGTGCGGGCGCTCATACAGGCCCACGGCGGCTCGGTGACGGTGACGAGCTCCCCTTCCGATGGCTCCACGTTCAGGGTGGAACTCCCGCTCGCCGTGGAATGACCTCTTAAAGGGGCAGAACTCCCACTTGCCGTGGAGTGACCCTTCAGGTAACCCTCAGGTGGCTGCGTCACTCTGGATGGGTGACGAAACCCGAGGCGCTGATCATGGTGGTGGACGACGAGCCCAGCATCAGGGATCTGCTGTCCGCCAGCCTGCGCTTCTCCGGGTTCGAGGTGCTGACCGCCGCCGACGGGCAGGAGGCCGTCGAGGTGGCCGAGCGGGCCTCGCCCGACTTGGTGGTGCTCGACGTGATGTTGCCCGACCTGGACGGGTTCGAGGTGGCCAAGCGGATCGACGCACCCGTGTTGTTCCTGACCGCCCGCGACGCCACCGAGGACAAGATCACGGGGCTGCGGGTGGGCGACGACTACGTGACCAAGCCGTTCAGCCTGGAGGAGGTGCAGGCCAGGATCCGGGCGGTGCTGCGGCGGACCCGGGGCGAGATCGCGCCCGCCAGCAAGCTCAAGGTGGCCGACCTGGAGCTGGACGAGGACGCCCGCGAGGTGTGGCGGGGCGGGCGGCAGGTCCGGTTGTCGCCGACGGAGTTCAAGCTGCTGCACTACTTCATGGTCAACGCCGGGCGCGTGTTGTCGAAGGCGCAGATCCTCGACCACGTGTGGAACTACGACTTCGGCGGCGACGCGGGCGTGGTCGAGTCGTACGTGTCCTACCTCAGACGCAAGGTGGACGACGTCGAGCCCAGGCTCATTCACACGCTCCGCAGCGTCGGTTACGTGCTGAGAGAGCCACCCGCCAGCTAGGTGCGAAACACCGCTACCTGCGGTGGACCGCTGAACGCGGTCCGCCGTAGCGTGGCCTTATGGATCTGCTGGGCGCGCTTGAGGCGCTGCGGCGTCCGCTGGATCGTGAGCTGTTCCCGCTGGCGATCGGCGAGGCCGCGGGCGACCGGCGCGCGCTGCGCGAGCTGACCGGGCAGCTCGACGACTACCTGCTGCCCAGGCTGCGCGCGCTCGACGCGCCACTGCTCGCCGTCGTCGGCGGGTCCACCGGGGCGGGCAAGTCCACGCTGGTCAACTCGCTGGTCGGGGCCGACGTGGCCGAGCCGGGCGTGTTGCGGCCCACCACGCTGGTGCCCACGCTCGTGGTCAGCTCCACCGACCGCGACTGGTTCATGGGCCAGAACGTGCTCCCCGGCCTGTCTCGTGCCACCGGCGACGGTCCCGGGGCGCTGCGCGTGGTGACCTCCTCCGCGCTGGGGGCCGGGCTGGCGCTGCTCGACGCGCCCGACATCGACTCCGTGGTGACCTCCAACCGGGAGCTCGCCGCGCAACTGCTGGCCGCCGCCGACCTGTGGCTGTTCGTCACGACCGCCGCCCGGTACGCCGACGAGGTGCCCTGGAGCTTCCTGCGCTCGGCCCGCGAACGCAGCACCGCGCTGGCCGTCGTACTCGATCGGGTGCCGCCGGAGGCCATCGAGCCGGTCTCCCGCGACCTGTCCCGCCTCCTCGTCGAGAACGGCCTGGAAGACACCAGGCTGTTCACCGTCCCGGAGGCCGCGCTCCCTTCCGAGAAGGCCCGGCTGCCTGTCGAGACGGTGCGGTCCATCGCCTCCTGGCTCACCGAGCTGGCCTCCGACGCCGCGCAACGCTCCCGGGTCGTACGCCAGACGCTGTCGGGAGCGCTCGACAGCCTGGCCACCCGGGTGCCGTCGCTGGCCGCGGCCGTCGAACGCCAGCAGTCCGCCTTCGAGGGCCTGCGCTCCATCGTGTCGGGCGCGTACGCGGGCGGGATGGCCGACTTCGACGAGGGCATGCGTGACGGGTCGTTGTTGCGGGGCGAGGTGCTGGCCCGCTGGCAGGACTTCATCGGCACCGGCGACCTCATGCGCTCCCTGGAGAGCCGGGTGGGGTGGCTGCGCGACAGGATCGTCGGCTTCTTCACCGGGCGGGTGCCGGAGGCCCAGCTCAGGAACGCGCTGGAGAGCGGCGTGGAGGCCCTGATCAGGGGCGCCGCCGACGGGGCCGCCGAACGCGCCCTGGAAGGCTGGTCGGCCGCGCCCGGCGGGCCGGGGCTGCTGGACAGGCTCGGCGCCGTCGACTCCGCCCGCCTCGGCCGCGCCTCGCCGGACCTGGGCAAACGGGCCGAGGCCGCGGTACGGGGCTGGCAGGAGTACGTCCTCGACCTCGTACGCCAGGAAGGGGCGGAGAAGCGCACCACGGCCAGGGTGGCGTCGTTCGGGGTGAACGGGGCCGGGCTGCTGCTCATGCTGGCCGTGTTCGCCTCCACCGGCGGGTTGACGGGGATCGAAGTGGGGATCGCGGGCGGGACTAGCGTGTTGTCGCAGAAGCTGCTGGAGGCCGTCTTCGGGGATCAGGCCGTGCGGTCGCTGACGATCCGGGCACGAGACGATCTGCGGGACCGGGTGCGGGGGCTGCTGGAGGAGGAGTCGTCCCGGTTCACGGCCCAGCTGGAGACGGCGGAGCCACCTCGCGGGACGGCCGAGGCGCTGAGAGCGGCGGCCCAGCGAGTCCGCGACCACCGCACGGAGCTACCCACCGCCGAGTACCCGACCATACGAACCGCGGACCCCTCGACGGCACCGACCGCGGAGCTCCCACCGCCTGGGACGGAGCCCGGCGACACCCCGGAGGAGAGGCCGTGAAGCTGCTGCGCCGTAAGGAGGGCCCGTCCCTCGACTCCCGGCTGGCCGCCCTGCTGGAGGCGGCCTCGCTGGCCGAGGGGCGGTTGTCCGAGCAGGCGGTGTCCGGCGCGCATGCGGTCGCCGAACGAGCCGGGGTACGCCGCAGCCTCTCGATCGACCACACCGTGGCCGCGCTGGCAGGGGCGACGGGCAGCGGCAAGTCGTCGCTCTACAACGCCCTGGCGGGCGAGGAGCTGGCGGCCGTGGGCGTCACCAGGCCGACGACCTCGACCGCCCAGGCGGCCCTCTGGGACGGCGACGGTTCGGGCCCGCTGCTGGACTGGCTGGACATCCCGCAACGCCACGCCGCACCCCCAACCCCCGACATGTCCGGACTTATCCTTCTGGACCTCCCCGACCACGACTCCATCCGGCTCTCCCACCGCCTGGAGGTGGATCGCCTGGTGGAGCTGGTCGATCTGCTGGTCTGGGTGGTGGATCCGCAGAAGTACGCCGACGCCGCCCTCCACGACCGCTACCTGCGCCCGCTGGCCGCGCATCGGGACGTGATGCTGGTGGTGCTCAACCAGGTGGACCGCCTGCCCCCGCAGGCCGTCGACCGCTGCGTACGCGACCTGCGCCGCCTGCTGGACGACGGCGGCCTGGCGGGCGTCCCGGTGCTCGCCGTCTCGGCCCGCACCGGCACGGGCCTGCCCGAACTCCACTCGCTTCTCGGTGACCGCGTCTCGGAACGCAAGTCCTGGTCCACCCGCCTGGCCGCGGACATCACCACCGCCGCCGACCACCTCGCCACCGCCGGCCCACCCTCGGGGCAGGCGGCAGGGGTACCGGTCGAGGGGGACACGACCTCGCGCGCCGCCATCGAACCCGCGAGCCCTTCGAGCGCGGCTGAGGGTGGTGCGAAGCGGACGGCGGGATTGGGCAGGGCGCTCACCGGGGCGCTCTCCGAGGCGGCCGGGGTGCCGTTGGTGGTGGAGGCCGTCGCCAAGGGGCACCGGCATCGGGCCGTCGTCGCCACCGGATGGCCGGTCACCAGGTGGGTCAGGAGGTTCAGACCCGATCCCCTTCGCCGGCTGCGCATCGGCGGCATCGCGCCGCAGGGGAAGCCGAGCAGGCAGGTGCCGCCGGGGAAGCCGGGCCGGGAGATCGTCGGGCGTACCTCGGTTCCGGCGGCGTCGGCCGTACAGAGGGCTCAGGTTGAGACGGCGATCAGGGACGTCGGCGAGGCTGCCGCGTCCGGCCTGCCCGGGCCGTGGGCGGCGGCGGTGCGGCAGGCGGCCAGATCCCGCGCCCTGGAGTTGGCGGACGCGGTGGACAAGGCGGTGGCCACGACGTCTGTCGGCGCCACGAGGCGCCCAAGGTGGTGGCGAGCGGTGAACGTCCTGCAGTGGCTGGTGTTCGCGGCCATGGCGGCCGGCGCGCTGTGGCTCGGGGTGCTGTTCGGGATGGACTACCTGCGCCTGCCCCAGCCGCCGCTCCCGACCGTGGGCGTGGTGCCGTGGCCGACGGTGCTGCTGGCGGGCGGCGCGCTCGCGGGCGTGCTGATCGCGCTGTCGTCGAGGCTGGCCGCGTGGGCGGGCGGCCGGCGCAGAGCCCGCCGTACGGCCCGAGCCCTGCGCGCGGCCATCGGCCAGGTCGGCAAGGCGTACGTGCTGGACCCCGTGGAAGCGGAGCTGGACAGGTACACCCGCTTCGCCGAGGCACTCAAACAGGCCCGTAATTGAGCGCGACCAGGCGTGTCCCCGCCTGAGCGGCGCGGTGGCGGTCCCTTCCGATGGGTGGCCAACACATCTGAGGAGATGTCTGGTGTTTCACCCTGTTCCGAGAGAGTCGGCGACCGTACGGAGAGCAGACAGGAGCGGGCGTAGCAGGGGGTGGGAGTCGGCGCCGCGGCGTACGGCGGCGAAGACGCGGCGTTCCGGCCCCGGCGTGTGGCGCACCACGACCCCGGTCAGCGCCATGTCGCGCAGCGCCAGCCGCGGCACGAGCGCCACCCCCGCCCCCGCCCCCACCAGCGCGACCACGGCGCGGAAGTCGTCGGAGCAGTGCGCCAGGTTCGGCGTGAAGCCGGCCTGCTGGCACGCGAACGTGATCACGTCGTGCACCGGGTTGCCCGGGTACGGCCCGATCCAGGTCTCGGCGGCGAGCGACACCAGGGTGGCCGACTCCGCCAAGGGGTGGTCGTGGGGGAGCACCAGGTCGAACGGCTCGGCGTACAGGGGCAGGCGCGACAGGCGGCGGTCGGCGGCATCGGGCGCGCCCCGGTATTCCACCGCGATGGCCAGGTCGGCCTCCGCGTCCAGCAGCATGGCCAGGCTGTGGTCGCCCTCGGCGTCCAGCACGCGTACGTGCAGCCCGGGGGTGGTGGCGCGCAGGCCGGCGATGGCGGGGGAGAGCACGGCGCTGATCGCGGTGGCGAAGCAGGCCACGGTGACCTCGCCCGCCTCGCCCGTGGTGTACGCGGCCACCTCGGCTTCGGCGCGTTCGAGCTGGGCGAGGACCTCGTTGGCGTGACCGAGCATGATCTTGCCGACGGCGGTGAGGTGCACGCCGCGCCCGTCACGGGTGAACAGACGGTGGCCCACCTCGTGCTCCAGCGCGACGAGCTGCTGAGACACGGCGGAAGGGGTGAGGTGCAGCGCGGCCGCCGCGGCGGTGACCGTGCCGTGGTCCGCCACCGCGCGCAGCGTGCGCAACCGCCGCGTGTCTATCACCCGTGCTCCATGGCCTCACTCCGTGAGGCGGGCTCGGTCGCCCTATGCCTCCCTTGCGGGAGGATACTCACCCCCGAGCCTGGATGAACGCCTGCACCGCGCGGTCGACGTCCTCCGGTGAGTGGGCGGCGGAGAGCTGGACGCGGATCCTGGCCTGGCCGTGCGGCACGACGGGGTACGAGAAACCGATCACGTAGATGCCCAGGTCGAGTAGGCGATCCGCCATGGCGGAAGCCTGGGCGGCGTCGCCGATCATCACGGGCACGATCGGGTGGTCGCCGGGCAGGATGTCGAACCCCGCCTTGGCCATCTCGCTCCGGAACCGGGCGGTGTTGGAGCGGAGCCGCTCGCGGGCCTCGCTCGAGGTCTCCAGCAGGTCGAGGATGCGCAGCGAGGCCGCGGCGATGACCGGGGAGAGCGAGTTGGAGAACAGGTACGGGCGGGAGCGCTGCCGCAGCAACTCGCAGATCTCCTTGCGGGCCGAGACGTAGCCGCCGCTGGCCCCGCCGAGCGCCTTGCCCAGCGTGCCGGTGACGATGTCGATCCGGTCCGTGACGCCGTGCAGCTCGGGCGTGCCGCGGCCGGTCGGCCCCACGAAGCCGACGGCGTGTGAGTCGTCGACCATCACCATGGCGTCGTACCGTTCGGCCAGGTCGCAGATGTCCCGCAACGGCGCGAGATATCCGTCCATGGAAAACACACCGTCGGTCACGATCAGCCGCCGCCGCGCGTCCGACGCCTCCTTCAGCCTGGCCTCCAGCTCGGCCATGTCACGGTTGGCGTACCGGAAGCGCTGGGCCTTGGAGAGCCTGATGCCGTCGATGATGCTGGCGTGGTTGAGCGCGTCGGAGATGACCGCGTCCTGGGCGTCGAGGATGGTCTCGAACACGCCGCCGTTCGCGTCGAAGCACGAGCTGTACAGGACGGTGTCCTCCATGCCGAGGAAGTCCGACAGGCGCGTTTCGAGCTCCTTGTGCACCTCCTGGGTACCGCAGATGAACCGTACGGACGCCATGCCGAACCCCCACCGGTCCAGCGCCTCCTTGGCCGCCTCGACCACGGCCGGGTTGTCGGCCAGGCCCAGGTAGTTGTTGGCGCAGAAGTTCAGGACCTCGCGCCCGGCCACGCTCACCTGGGAGTTCTGCGGGGTGGTGATCACGCGTTCGGGCTTGAGCAGTCCGGCCTCGGTGATCTCGTCGAGCGTCGTACGCAGTTGCTCGCGCACGTTCGTGAACATCTCAAGCGCTCCTGTCCATGGTCGCGGCCGCTTCGGCCTCCGTTGGCTCGTTCCTCGCTCTCTCCGGCCGAGCTCCTCCGCTCCAATCCAGGATGACCTTGCCCGTCCGGCCGCTGGCGGCCGTGTCGAAGGCGGCGTCGAAGTCTCGGTACGAGAAACGATCGGTGATTACGGGGGAGAGGTCGAGGCCCTTTTCCAGCAGGACGGACATGTTGTACCAGGTCTCGTACATCTCGCGGCCATAGATGCCCTTGATCGTGATCATCGACGTCACGATGGTGGCCCAGTCGACGGCGAACTCCTCGGCGGGCAGCCCCAGCATGGCGATCTTCCCGCCGTGGGTCATGTTCGCGATCATGTCTCGCATGGCCCCGGGGTTGCCGGACATCTCCAGCCCCACGTCGAACCCCTCGCGCAGGTGCAGCTGCCGCATGCCCTCGGGGATCGAGGCATTGGAGACGTTCAGGGCGAGGGAGACGCCGAGCTTGCCGGCCAGCTCGAGCCGCTCGTCGCTGACGTCGGTGATCATCACGTGCCGCGCGCCGACGTGCGTGGCCACGGCCGCCGCCATCAGCCCGATCGGCCCGGCCCCGGTGATCAGCACGTCCTCGCCGACCAGAGGGAAGGACAGAGCAGTGTGTACGGCGTTCCCGAACGGATCGAAGATGGCCGCCACATCGGGGTGGACGGGGATCCGGTGCACCCAGACGTTCGAGGCGGGCAACGTGACGTATTCGGCGAACGCGCCGTCCCTGTTGACCCCGAGGCCGACCGTGTTGCGGCACAGGTGCCTGCGGCCCGCCATGCAGTTGCGGCACTTGCCGCAGACGATATGCCCCTCACCGCTGACGAGGTCGCCGACGGAGATGTCCTCGACGCCCGGCGCCACCTCGACCACGTGCCCGGAAAACTCATGCCCCACGATGAGCGGAAGTTTCAGGGTATGCCGCGCCCAGTCATCAAATTTCCGGATATGCAGGTCGGTGCCGCAAATGCCGGTCCGCAGCACCCGGATCTTCACCTCGCCCGGGCCGACGGCGGGCTCCGGCACGTCCACCAGCCGGAGTCCGGGCTCTGCCTTCTCCTTGACCAGCGCTTTCATGGCTCCCATTCCCCCTAGTCCGAACCTAACGCACTGTGCCCGCTCCCCTCCGGACGTGTCCATCGAGGGATTCTTAAGTGCCCCCACAGCTCCGCTTCACGCCGCCCCGGGTGCTTGCCGGGCCGGGCAGAATTAAGCAAGAATGTTGGATAAATTTACGGAGGTATGCGGTGCGACAGCAGCTCAGCGGCGACGCCTCCGTTCTGCGCAGGCTCAACTCTGCGGCGATCCTGCGACTCCTGCGCGAGGCCGGGGTGGCGACACTGTCGGAGCTGGCCAGCGGCGCCCGCGTGTCCAGGCCGACCGCCGAGGCCATCGTGGAGCACCTGCTCGCCGAGGGGTGGGCGGAGGAGTGCGGTGAGGAGCCGGGCGACCGGCAGCGGGGGCGGCCGGCCAGGCGGTTCGGGTTCCGCGCCGCGTCGGGTCACGTGATGGGCGTCGGCATCGGCGCGTCCAGGTTGCGGGCCATGGTCGCCGACCTCAACGGCACGATCGTGGCCGATCGCCGGGCGCCGGGCGATCCGGACATGCCTGCTGAGGACCGGCTCGACGCCATCGCCGAGCTGGCCGCGGCGGTCGCCGGACAGGCCGGGCTGTCGTTCGCGGACATCGTCGCCGTCGGTGTGGGCACCACCGGCACCGTGGACGGCGCGGGGCGGGTCGTGAAGAGCGTCGCGCTGTCCGGCTGGACCGGCCTCGACCTGCGGGGCGAGCTTGGCGACCGGATAGGCGCGATGGTGCTGGTGGACAACGACATGCGCCTGGCCGTGCTGGCCGAGCACTGGCGCGGCGCCGCCCAGGGCCGCGACGACGTGATCTACCTGTTCACCGGCGACCGGATCGGCATGGGCCTGCTCATCGGCGGCCGCCCGCACCGGGGCGCCCACGCGGCCTCCGGCGAGATCGGCGCCCAGCCCTACGAGCACTGGAACGCCTTCAAGCACGTCATGGACTACGCGCTGGCCGTGGAGCCGGGCGAGCTGCGCTCCAGCAGGCAGAGCGCGGAGTTCGCGATCGCGCGGGCGCGCTCGGGCGACGCGAAGGCCGGGCTGGCGGTCAGGGAGCTCGCCCGCGGACTGGCCGCCGGGCTGATCACCGTGGTCAACCCGCTCGACCCGGACTTGGTGGTGATCGGCGGCAGCCTCACCTCGGCCGGCGACCTGCTGGTGGGGCCGATCAGGGAGGTGTTCGAGGAGTACTGCCTCTACCCGCCGGAGGTCGTGGCGTCCGGGCTGGGCAGCGAGTGCATCACGTTAGGGGCGGTCCGCTTCGCCCTCGACCACGCCGAACGCCACCTGTTTTCGCAAGGAACTTTCTGAAAGGATATCTGTGGACGATCTGCGCATCGGAGTGATCGGTCTCGGCCTCCGTACCAGCCTCGCCCTGGCCGCCCACCGCCCGGGCAAGGGCGCGGTCGTGGCCGCGCTGTGCGACTCCGACCCGGCGGCGCTCAAGCGGCAGGCGGGCAGGTTCGAGGCGGAGTTCCTGACCGAGGACTATCGCGAACTGCTCGAACGGCCGGACCTCGACGCGGTCATCGTGATGACGCCCGACGACACGCACGAGCGCGTCGCGATCGACTGCCTGGAGGCCGGCAAGGCCGTCTACCTGGAAAAGCCGCTCGCCATCACGGTGGAGGGCTGCGACAACATCCTGCGCGCCGCGCGGCGGACGGGAACCAGGCTGTACGTGGGGCACAACATGCGGCACATGGGCGTGGTACGCCTGATGCGCGACATCATCCAGAAAGGCGTGATCGGTGAGCCCAAGACCGTCTGGGTGCGCCACTTCGTCTCCTACGGCGGCGACTACTACTTCAAGGACTGGCACGCGGACCGCACCCGTACCACGGGCCTGCTGCTGCAGAAGGCTGCGCACGACCTGGACGTGATCCACTGGCTCGCCGGCGGCTACACGACCAGGGTGAACGCGTTCGGCGACCTGATGCTCTACGGCGACCTGCCGCGCCGCGAGCCGGGCACGCCGCGGCCGGAGGGCTGGCTCCAGGAGTACGAGTGGCCGCCGGCCTCGCGGGCGAACCTGCATCACATCGTAGACGTGGAGGACGTGTCGGTCATGAACATGCGCCTCGACAACGGCGTCATCGCCGCGTACCAGCAGTGCCACTTCACCCCCGACTACGTGCGCAACTACACGGTCATCGGCACGGAGGGCCGCCTGGAGAACTTCGGCGACGGCCCGGGGGACACGGTCAAGGTGTGGAACACGGGGCCTACGGCATACCGGGATGATTGCGACATCGCGTACAAGGTGCCGCTGGCGCAGGGGACGCACGGGGGCGCGGACCCGGAGATCGTGACGGAGTTCCTCAGGTTCGCCAGGGACGGCGGTTCGACGGACACCTCACCGGTGGCGGCCAGGATGAGCGTGGCGGCCGGCTACATGGCCACGATGTCGCTACGGAACGGCGGCATGCCGTACGACGTGCCGGACCTGGACCCCACGCTGGCCGCCTACTTCGACAACGGCCAGGGCTATTAGTAGGCGCTCCAGGGTTGGAAGTGCCGTTCTAACTATGCAACACTGTTGCAAGGTTGGTACAGGTCAGTCGAGGAAGACATCAGCACAACGACATCAACGGGGCTTTGAAGGCGGCCCGCAAGATCGAGTCGTTGACCGTGGTGGAAAGCCACAACAGGCACGTCTGGGGACGGATCGAATGCATCTGTGGCGACGATACGCAGCCAGTCTGGTGCACCCCGCGTAACCCAGGCGCCCACGCGAAAAGGATTCTCCGGTGGGTCAACGATCACGCCGAGTGCGCAAAGAACGAGGAGGGGTCATGATTACCTGGGACTTCCGCGTCACTCTGAACCGGCAAGTAACCGATGAAGAGCTGAACGCTCTGTTCGAGGCAGGTCTGGATGACTGCACGATATCGGGAGGCAAGGACGGCAGCGTCTACGTCATGTGCGACCGCGAGGCGGAGAGCATGCTGGACGCGATCGCCTCCGTGATCGCGCAGATCAAGACGGTCTCCGGCCTCTGGCCGGTCGGCGTGGGGGAGGACGACGGCGTGACCCTGGGAGACGCCGCACGCCGGCACGGCGGGCGCACACAGGCCAGCCTGCGCCAGCTCGCCACGGGGCAGCGCGGTCCCGGCGGATTCCCCGCTCCCCTCATCGAGGCCGACAACATCAGCATCTATTCGTGGGCCGAGATCTCGGAGTGGCTGCGCACGCGGATGGGGGATGACATTCCGCAGGAGAACCCGGACGTCGTTCTGGCGGATGCGCTGGTCAAGGTCAACTGCCGGGCCCGAGCCGCGCATCGGGAGGACGGGCTTCGCCACCTGTTCGAGGTCATCGCCTGACCCGGCGCCTCACCCCTCAACCTCACCTCTTCCACGGCAGAGGTGCCCGCCACGTGGCAGGCACCTCGCACGAACCCCGGAGCGTCAGTGCTCGGCCTCCGTGGTCTTGCGGTCCAGGTCCGGGAACGGGGACGGCTCCTTGGCGGCCTGCGTGAGCTGGCGAGGCCCGTTCGGGCTTTCCGCGTCCTGGGCGTCCGCCACCGCCTCGGCCGCCGCCTCCGCGGCCTTGGCCACCTCCTCGTCCATCTCCGCCGGCTCAGGCAGCTCTTCGCGCGTGGCCGCCGACTTGGGCAGGGCCTCCGTGAACGCCTTCGAGACGCCCTGCAGCGCCGACGTCACCTCGCTGGGAATCACCCAGAACGTGTTGCCCGAACCCTGCGCGAGCTGCGGCAGGACCTGCAAATACTGGTACGCCAGCAGCTTCGGATCCGGGTCGTTGCGGTGGACCGCCTGGAAGACCTGGTCGATGGCCCGCGACTGGCCTTCGGCCTCCAGGATGGCCGCCGCCCGGCCGCCCTCGGCGCGCAGGATGCGGCTCTGCTTGTCACCCTCGGCGGTGAGGATCTGCGACTGCCGCTGGCCCTCCGCGTTGAGGATCGCGGCCCGCTTGTCTCGCTCGGCCCGCATCTGCTTCTCCATCGCGTCCTTTATGGTCTTGGGCGGGTCGATGGCCTTGACCTCGACGCGGTTGACGCGCAGGCCCCACTTGCCCGTGGCCTCGTCGAGGACCCCGCGCAGTTGGCTGTTGACGGTGTCCCGGGAGGTCAGGGTCTTCTCCAGGTCCATGGAGCCGACGACGTTACGCAGCGTGGTGACGGTGAGCTGCTCGACGCCCTGGATGTAGTTGGCGATCTCGTACGCCGCCGCCCGCGGGTCCGTGACCTGGAAGTAGAGGACCGTGTCGATCTCCACGACCAGGTTGTCCTCGGTGATGACGGGCTGCGGGCGGAAGGAGATGACCTGCTCACGGAGATCGATCATGTTGTAGACGCGGTCGACGTACGGGATGACGAAGTTGAGACCCGGCTTGAGCGTGCGCTGGTAGCGGCCGAGCCGCTCGACGTTGCGCGCCCGCGCCTGCGGGACGATGCGTACGGCCTTGAGCACGGTGAACACCGCGAAAAGTATGACGAAAATTCCGACCAGCAACAGCGGATCCATGAGTCACTCCCGGGGATATACGAGGGCGGTAGCTCCCTCGATCTCGATGATGTCGACGGTCGCCCCCGTGGGGATCACCAGGGTTTCGTCGTAGGCACGTGCCGACCACTCCTCGCCCCCGATGCGTACACGCCCGTCGCGGCCGGTGACCTCCACGACCACGTAGGCGGGCTTGCCGACGAGTGCTTCCACGCCGAACCGCTGCAGCTGTGGCTGCCTGATATGACGCATCGCGAGCGGCCTGAGCACCATCAGCCCGGCCGCCGATGAGACGGCGAAGAAGAGCAGTTGCAGGGGAACGGGCAACCCGATGGCAGCCGTCGCGGCGGTCAGGAGAGCGGCCACGCCCAGCAGCCCCAAAGAGGCCGTGAGCGTGAAAATCTCAGCCACGCCGAGGACGACTGCGAGGATTACCCAGACGATCCATTCATCCATGTCCGGCCCTCCTAGTAGGACAACGGGCCTGTGTTCGCGAGTGGTTCCCCCTTCTTCTACCGTAATCCTGGAATTACCTCTGCGGCACCCATCCACCTGCGGAATCGGTGTCGCGCAAGGCACTGCCCTCTCGCCATTTCGCCCACGGGAGTTGCCAGAAGCCCCATCCGTTGTCCCACTCCAGGTCACGGCTGGTGCCGGTGATGGCGACCGGGTCGCCGCGCAGGGAGGTGTCGAAGAACCAGGCCGCCTGGTCGGGCCGGGAATTGATGCAGCCGTGGCTGACGTTCGCCCGGCCCTGCGCCCAAACGTTGTTCTTGGCGTGCACGTATTCGCCGCTGTTGGAAATGCGCACAGCATGGTCGATCAGCAGGTCGTAATAGCCGGGGTCGTCTTCGGAACGCCCTGGTGAGACCATGCGGACCGGGTTTCCCTTGTCCATGGTCAGGTGGATGCCGCTGGTCGTGGTGTATTCGGGGGTGGTGGCCATGCCCGCGCTGATGGCCATCTGCTGCACGACCTTGCCGTCGCGGCGCACGACCATCTGGTGTGTCCTGGTGTCGATCGAGCTGGTCTGCTTGCGGCCGACGGTGAAGGCGAAGGTGGAGTCGGTGGCGCCGTAGAGGCCCTCGGCCGCGCGCACCCCGGCCAGGTGGGCGGTGACCGTGACCGTCTGCCTGGGCGCCCAGAACCGCCGGGTGCGGTAGACCACCTGCGTGTCGCTGGTCCACCGCCACACCCCCTCGACCGGGGTCTGCGACCTGACCTCGAGCGCCCGCTCGACGGCCGCCTTGTCCTCCACCGGGGTGTCGAAGTCGATGATGATCGGCATCCCGGTGCCGACCGTCTCGCCGGGCAGCGGCGCGGTCGAGGCCACCTGGAACGTGCGCGCGGCGGACCGGGTGCGGAAGCGGCCCATCGCCACCGTGGCGGGCCCGCGGGCGCCCGCGGCCGTGGCCGTCACCGTGTATTCGGCCGCGGGTTTGAGCGTCCAGTCGGAGCGCCAGGTGGTGCGGGAGTCGTCGAGCCGGCCGGGCACGGACTCCCCGCTCTCGTAGACCAGGACCTTGCTGAGCGTGCCGCCCCGCACCCTGACCACCAGGCCGCGGTCGGGGCGGGCGCGCTTGCTGTCGAACGAGGGCGAGATCTGCACGACAGGGGGCGAGGACGGGGTCTCGGCCGTCACGGAGGCGCAACCGACCAGGAGGAAGACGACACAAATCAGCACGGCACGCCGCAATGTCACTCCTGCTTCCGAGGGATGTTCACGAGGGAGGGAGACCCCAGGGTAGCGGCGAGTCAGCGGTCAAGCACGTTGAGTCACTTATGCGACAGTTCCGGAAACCTCACCCAATGTCAGGTCGCCCGCGGTGGCCCGGATGGTGACGGTGTCCCCGTCCTGGAGGAATGAGCGCGTCTCGCCGCTCGCGAGCTTGATCGGATCGGTCCCGTTCCAGGTCAGCTCGATGAGAGAACCGCGCTCACCACGCGAGGGCCCGGAGATTGTGCCGCTGGCGAACAGATCCCCGGTACGCAGCGACGCCCCGTTCACCGTCATGTGCGCCAGCATCTGGTCAGGAGTCCAGTACATCCCCGAGTACGGCGGCCGCGCCACGACCTCCCCGTTGAGCAGCACTTCGAGCGAGACGTCCAACCCCCAGTCGGCCCGCCTGCGCAGGTAGGGGAGCGGTGCAGGCTCCTGGGGGCGACCGGGGATCCTGGGCAGCGCCTCCAGCGGCGTGATCCACGGCGACACCGACGTGGCGAACGACTTGGCCAGGAACGGCCCGAGCGGCACGTACTCCCACGCCTGGATGTCCCGCGCGCTCCAGTCGTTGACCAGCGTCACCCCGAACACGTGCTCCTCCAGAGCCCCGGCGGGAGAGCCGTCCGCGGTCGGCACGCCGACCACGAACCCCAGCTCCGCCTCGATGTCGAGCTTCGCGCACGGCCCGAACACCCCGGCCCCGAGCTGCCCGTGCGGCCGCCTGACCGGAGTGCCGGACACGACGACCGTGCCCGACCTGCCGTGGTAGCCGACGGGCAGGTGCCGCCAGTTGGGCAGCAGTGGCTCCGAGCCGGGACGGAAGATCTTGCCCAGGTTGCTCGCGTGCTCCAGCGAGCAGTAGAAGTCGACGTAGTCGGCCACCTCGAACGGCAGGTGCAGCCGCACCTGCTCCAGCGGGATCAGGTGCCGCTCGGTGACGGCGAGGTCGCCGGTGAGCTTGTTCTGGATCAGGGTCCTGGTGTCGTGCCAGGCCGCGCGGCCACGGGCCATGAACGGGTTGAGCGAGGGGGCGGCGAACACCTCGTCGTGCAGCGCGGGGGCCAGGTCGAGCACCTTTTCGCCGTACCGCACGCCCACCCTCGGCGTCTCCCCGGGACACGAGAACACCCCGTAGGGCAGATTGTCCACTCCCCAGCTCACAGGCCCTCCCTCGTCGGTCCTGCGAGCAAGCTGCTGTGTCTACCGGTTCGCTCGCTTCGCTCGCTCACGTGATCAGCCCCAGCGTGCGCAGGTCCTCGATGGGTGTGCTGGTGCTGCACGAGCCGTAGCTCACCAGCAGCCGCCGCGCACGTTTCGCGGTGTCCTCCTGTACGGAGTGCGCGAGGCGGACGAGATGGCCCACGTCCGTGGTGCGGAGCACGGGCACCGGGTCGTGCCCCTCCACGGCCTCGCAGACCGCCAGCAGCAGGTTCAGGAAGCCGTGCCGGTCGACGCCGATCGAGGGGTCGAAGTGGCGTACGGCGTGATGCAGCCCGGCCGTGGCCTTGAACGGGATGTCGTGCTCGACGCAGTACCTGATGAACCCCGCGAGGTGCTCGACCGGCGGGAAGTCGTCGGCGGCCGGGCCGCCGCAGCGCACCTTCAGCCCCACGCCTTCCGGCACGTCGATCGCCATCTTGCGGGGCGGCGCCACCTCGACGAAGAGCCGCACGCTGTCGGGCAGGTCCAGCCGGTCGGCCAGCCCTTCGATCGTCGAGTCGGGCGGCAGCCGCGACTCGACGAAGTCCACCGGCAGGTCGTCGAAGGACGGCAGCCGCTCGGTGTCCGCGATCAGGCCGATCCGGCGCGGCCGGTACGGGATGCCGCGCAGCCGGTCGAGCCGGCTGGCCGGGCACAGGAAGCGGTGCGTCAGCACGTCGATGCCCCGCTCCAGGTCCCGCCGATTGCGGGCCAGGGCCTCGTCCATGTGCAGCGAGGTCGGCGGGAACAGGCCGGCGTCGTCGATCAGAGCCGTGTAGACGCTCATCGCGCCCAGGTCCAGGCGTAGCCGGGATCCTCGCACGCCAGGGCGCCCTGGCCGAGGTCAAGCGGCCGGAATGTGTCGATCATCACGGCCATTTCGCTCGTCGTCGTGACGCCGCGGGCGACCGCGTCGATCACCGCCTCGACCGCCCCCGGTTGCGGCCCGTGGGTGAACCCGGCCGGATGCAGCGAGATCGAGCCCACGTCGATGCCCGAGCCCTTGCGCGCGGAGTAGTCGCCGCCCACGTAGAACATGAACTCGTCGGAGTCCACGTTGTGGTGGTTGTAGGGGATCGGGATGGCCTCGGGGTGATAGTCGAGCGGCCGCGGGCAGAACGAGCACACCACGAACCCCGGCCCCTCGAACGTCTGGTGCACCGGCGGCGGCGCGTGCGTCTTCTTCACGATCGGCTCGAAGTCGTTGATGTTGAACGCGAACGGATAGAGGTATCCGTCCCAGCCGACCACGTCGAACGGGTGGTTGCGGTAGACGAGCCTGGTCAGCCCGCCGCGGGTGCGCACCAGCACCGGCACCTCCTCGCCCTCGACGACGAGCGGCTCGGCGGGGCTGCGCAGGTCGCGCTCGCAGTAGGGCGCGTGCTCCAGGAACTGCCCGTGTTGCGACAGGTAGCGCTTGGGCGGCCTGATGTGCCCCGACGCCTCGATGGCCAGCACGTTGACCTGCCCGTTGGGCACCCACCGGTGGATCGTGCCGGTCGGGATGACGATGTAGTCGCCCTCCCCGGCCTCGATCGCGCCGTAGGCGGACTCGAAGCGGACGTTTCCGCGCTGGACGTAGACGCACTCGTCGCCCATGGAGTTGCGGTAGAGCTCGCTCGCCCGGTCGCTGGTGGCGTACGACAATCGGACGTCGCCGTTGCCCGCCAGTGACATGCGCCCCGTGATCACGTCGCCCGCGCTGGACAGCTCCTGAGTGCGGAAGTGGCGGGGCGAGAGTGGCAGGTTGGGCTCGAGTCGCGGCTCCGTGGTGGGCGTGACCGCCTCCGCCTTGACGATCGCGGTCGGCAGGTAGCGGTGGTAGAGCAGCGAGGAGTCGGCCGAGAACCCTTCCTCGCCCATCAGCTCCTCTGCGTAGAGACCGCCGTCCGGCCGCCTGAACTGCACGTGCCGTTTGCGCGGCACTTCCCCAACGACCCGGTAGTACGGCATCGCCCCTCCATGATGTCCGTTATCCGGACGGATCTGTCCTTTATACGTAAGTACCGTCCGCCATCGGCCTGGAGATGTCAACCCAGCGCGGCGGCCAGTTCGGCGGCGGCCACCACCACCCGCGGCCCCGTGGACTCCTCCAGCGGCCCGAACGTCACCACCCCCACCGACGCCTCCAGCCACGGCAGTCCCGTGACGGGCGCGGCCACTCCCCGCGCCCCTTCCTGCAACTGCCCCTCCGTGACGAAGTAGTCGTCACGCCCGTCACGCAGCGCCAGGATCGCCCGCCCCGCCGCGCCTTTCGCCAGCGGATGGCGCGAGCCCTCCCGGTAGGCCACGTGCATGTCGGTCCAGGACGGCTCCACCACCGCCACGGCCAGCCCGTCGTCGCCCTCGGCCACGGTCAGGTGCGCGGTCGCGCCCACCTCCTCGGCCAGCCGCCGCAGCGTCGGCACCGCCGCCGCCCGCAGCAGCGGCTGCACGGCCTGCGCCAGCGCCAGCAGCCCGAACCCGAGATGCACCCGCCCCTCGGCGTCCCTGCGCACGAAGCCCTCGTTCGTCAGCGTCGTCAGCAGCCGGTACACCACGGGACGGCTCAGCGACAACTCGGCGCTCAGCTCCGTCGGCGTGCGCCCCACCTTCTCATCGGCGAGCAGTCTCAGCAGGCGGAGCCCGCGTTCCAGGGTCTGAGCGGATTCAGCGGCCATGAGAACGATTATCTAGTGACGCTGCTATCTGGTGACTCAGAGCGCTGAAGAGGGTACGTATCGAACGGGAGGAAGATCCGGGGGGTTGAATGATGCGGCAGAAGTGGGTGCTGCTGCTTGCCGTGCTGCTCGGGTGCGCTTTGTCCCCCGCCGTGCCCTCGCTCACGATGACCCAGGTGGCCCGGGAGACCCCGCTCGACCCCAGCCTGGTGGAGGACACCTTCTACGTCACCGAGGGCATCGAGGTCAGCCAGCGGTTGCGGCCCACCGCCAAGGGCCTCGCGTTCCGCGCCGCCTATCTCGCGGTCGGGGTCAAGGTCGACAGGAGCGGCAAGCTGTACGGCACACCGCAGCGCTCCGGCACGTACGTGGCCCCGATCAACGTCTGCGCCGGCCGGTCGTGCCAGGAGCGGGAGCTCACCCTCGTGGTGCTGCGCTACGTGCCCTGGGAGCCGCGCGAGCTGACCTTCCCCGGCAAGGCGGGCAGCACGCTGAACGGCGAGATCGGCGTCAACGGCGGCCCGGCCGGCGTGATCCCCACCTTCACCGTGACCGACCACGCCAAGCTCCCCCAGGGCGTGACCATCGGGCCCGACGGCCACGTGGGCGGCGTTCCGGCGGCGCCCGGCATCTCCGAGGTCCCGCTGCGGATCTGCGTGGCGGGCAACTGCGCGGGCGTCGTGGTCCGGCTCATCATCGTGTGAGTCTTGCTATCGCCCGCTCTTTCCGGTCACCGTGGTCTCATGAAATCGGTCATTGTGGTCGGAGCGGGCATTTGGGGGTCGTCACTGGCGTTGCGGCTGGCCGAGGCCGGCTGGCAGGTGACGCTCGTCGAGCAGCACAAGCCGGGCCACGTACGGCAGGCCAGCGCGGGCGAGACCCGGCTGCTGCGCTGCGCGCACGGCGACGACGACTGGTACGCCCGGCTCGCCTGGGAGGCCAGGGACGGCTGGCGGCGGCTGGGCGAGCGGGCAGGGGAGGAGCTGTACCAGGAGGCGGGCATGGTGTGGTTCGCCGGTACGCCGGACGGGTGGGAGCACGCCAGCGCCCGAGTCCTGAAAAATCTGGACATCGAGTGTGAGGTGCTGGACCCGGCCGATGGGGGCAGGTTCTTTCCCGACTTCCGCGGCGACGATCTCAGCTTCCTGCTCTGGGAGCCGCACGCGGGCGTGATCAGGGCCAGGCGGGCGACCCAGGTGACCGCGGGTCTGGCGGTGGCGGCCGGGGTTCGCCTGGTCAGGGGCCGGGCGGTGCCCGTGGTGGGGGACGCGGCGCCGTACCGGAACGCGGTGGAGATCGACGGCGAGGTGCGGCACGCGGACCGGGTGGTGTGGGCGTGCGGCGCGTGGTTGCCCGCGCTGTTCGACCTGCCGCTGACGGTCACGAAGCAGGACACGCTGCACTTCGCGGTGCCTCCCGAGTGGTCCGTGCCCGAGACTCCCGCCTGGGTGGACTACGGGGCCTCCGCCTACGGGCACGGCGACGTGGACGGGGTGGGGATGAAGGCGACCTCCGACGCCGAAGGGCCGCCGTACGAGCCCGAGCACGGCACGCGCGTCGTGGACGCGGTGAGCGTCGAGCGGGCCAGGAGCTACCTGGGGCGCAGGTTCCCGTCGCTGGCGGGGGCGCCGGTGCTGTTCAGCCAGGTGTGCCAGTACGCGCTCACGCCCGACGCCGAGTGGCTCATCGCCGAGGTGTCACCCGGGGTGTGGGTGCTGGGCGGGGACTCGGGGCACGGGTTCAAGCACGCTCCCGCGCTGGCCGGGTACGTGGCGGGCGTGCTCGACGGGGACCGCGGGCCGGAGCCGCGCTTCGGGCTGCACGCGCGCACCCCCTCACGCGGGCTGAGGACGAGCGGCCAGGTCTGGTAGGGCGGGCCGTACCCGAAGTCGGGGGACGGCGGGCATGATCCGGGCAGGTCGCGCGGCGGACACTTCAGAGGTAACCCACCCCGGCAATGGAGGCCCGCCATGAGCACACTCACCCACCCGCGTTCCACCGAAACTCCGCCCGTCGTGCACACCGCCGCCACGCTCTGGTTCTGGGCGGTCGCGTTCGGCGCGTTCGAGACCGCGCTGGTGATCTTCACCAGCGGTTCGGCGTTCCTCGACCTGCTGCCCGGCGTCGCGTTCCGGCTGGCGGTGTTCGCGGGGGCGATCTTCCTGGCCCTGCGGCTCAAGCGCGGCGCGAACTGGGCGCGCTGGACGCTGGCCGGGACCCTGGGCGTGTTCGGCACGCTCTCGCTCGTGCTCGACCCCGTCCTGTGGCTGCTGGACGGCGGCTCGATCGCCGAGGCCGTCGCCGGCGCGGACACGATGGGGCTGGTCTTCGCGGCCAGCAGAATCCTGCACGTGCTGGCCGTGCTGGGGGCGGTGGTCCTGATGTTCCAGCCCAGGGCCAACGCCTACTTCAGGTCAGTGTGAGCCGGGGCGCGCGCAGGTTGCGCACGCCCGGGGACAGCAGCGCGGCGAGCGTGGACAACACGACGATGGCCGCGCACCCCAGCAGCGCCTGCTCCGTGCCGAACAGGCTCGCCGCCGGCCCCGCCAGCAACAGCCCGATCGGGCCGAACATCAACGACCCGAGCATGTCGTACGAGCTGACCCGCGAGAGGGAGTCGGCCGGGATCTCGCGCTGCATCGTCGTCTGCCACAGCACGCCGAACACGTCGAAGCACACGCCGAGCACGAAGGCCCCGGCCACGATCCCCCAGAGCGGCGCGTCGAGCCCGAGCAGCACGTACGGCAGCGCGGTCGGCAGGCACAGCAGCACCGCCACCAGGATCGGCCGGCGCGGCCGCAGCCGGATGGAGAGCAGCACCCCGGCGATCGTCCCGACGGCCTCACCGGCGAGGAACGCCGACCAGGCCGCCGGGCCGCCGAGGGTCTCCTTCGCCAGCAGCGGGCCGAGCACCCCGTGCCCGGCCTGGATGGCCATGACCATCAGCGAGAACTGCGCCACCACCACCCAGATCCACTGCCGCGAGGCGAACTCCCGCCAGCCGTCACGCAGGTCCGCCAGCACCGAATGCCGCTCGGCCCGCGGCCGTTCGCCCGGCTGTACCCGCAACATCGCGATCAGCACGCCCGCCACCGCGAACAGCGCGCCGCTCACCACCAGCGCCCAGCCCCCGCCGAACAGCACCACCGTGCCGCCGCCCAGCACCGCGCCGGCCACGCGCGAGGCGTTCGCGCCCAGGCCGAGCAGCGCGTTGCCGGTCTGCAGCCGGTCGAGCGGCACGACCTCGGGGATGATCCCGGTCAGCGCGGGGAACGTGATAGCCGTGGCCACCCCGCTCAGCGCCGCCGCCGCGCTCAGGGCGGGCAGCGGGGTCCAGCCGGTGAGCAACATCGCCGCCAGCGCGAAGAACCCCGCCGCCATCAGGAACTCGCCGGCCATCATCACCCGCTGTCGCGGCAGCCGGTCCGCGATCACGCCGCCGACCAGCATGAACACGATCATGGGCAGCGACTCGGCGGTGAGCACGACGGACAGGGTGGAGGCGGTGGCCCCGGGCAGGTTGAGGATGCCGAACGCCAGCGCGACGGGTGCGAACGCGCTGCCCAGAACCGAGATCGTCCGTGCCGTCAGCAGCAGCGTGAACCGGCGGTCCCGGAGCAGCCCCAGATCGCGTACATAGCTGTCCACCGGCCTGAACCCCCTGAGAAAACGGTCAAACCTCGCTAGTCTGCCGGTTCTCTTGACCCTTGTCGTCCCAATATTCAGCCGGTCTTGTCACAGGGCCAACAAGACCGAACTAGGAATGTGCAGGGGTTTGGCAAGAATCGCGACACCTTCTCCCGTAATTTGCTAGGTCCCTGCTGTCGGAGAGGGGACCAGGCATGCGCTTGTTCGAGTCCGCTGGCCGCCTGGTCCATCGCGGCCGGTGGACGGTGCTGGTGCTGAGCCTGGTGGCGGCCGTGCTCGTCGCGCCGCTGGGGATGGAGCTGTTCGGGCGGATGGCGGGCGGCTTCGAGGACCCGCGCGCCGACTCCACGACCGCCGCACGCTGGAACGACGAGTGGTACGGCGGCGACACTCCCGACGTGGTCGTCCTCTACCGGCATCCGGCGGTCGAGGTCCGGGACCCGCGTTACAAGAAGGCGGTGCACGACTCGCTGCGCGGGCTGCCGGGCTCGTACGTGCGCGGGATGGCCACGTACTGGACGACCGGGTTGACGGAGATGGTGTCGGAGGACGAGCACTCGACGTACGCGCTGGTCACGCTGAAGGGCGAGGCCAGGGAGAGCTACGCGGCCATCGCGGACCGCCTGAGGAGCGTCGAGAACCTGCACGTCGAGGTCGGCGGGTCGGTGCCGCTGCGGGCGGAGCTCGACGAGCGGGCCGCCGCCGACCTGGCCCGCGCCGGGGCCGTCTCGCTGCCGGTGCTGCTGGTGGTGCTCGTGGTGGTGTTCGGGAGCCTGGTGGCGGCCGGGCTGCCGCTGGTCGTGGGGCTGTTCGCGGCGCTCGGCGGGCTGGTGCTGCTCCGGCTGCTCACCGAGGTCATGGAGGTCCCGGTCTTCGCCATGAACGTCGTCGCCCTGCTCGGGCTCGGGCTGGCCGTCGGCTATTCGCTCCCCGTGCTCAAGGCGTTCAGGGCGGAGATCAGGGCCGGGGCCGGCAGTCAGCAGGCCGTGGTGCGGGCGATGGGCACGGCCGGGCGTGCCGTGGCGTTCTCCGGGGTGGCGGTGGCGGCGGCGCTGCTGGGGCTGGTGTTGTTCCCGCAGCCGTTCCTGCGCTCGATCGGGTTCGGGGCGGCGGCCGTGGCCTTGTTCGCGCTGGTTGCCGCGCTGGTGGTGCTGCCCGCCATGCTGGGGATTCTCGGGCGGCACGTGGACACGCTGCGGATCATGCCCGATTTCGGGCCCTGGCGGCGGGACGGCGGGGTGTGGCACGGGGTCGCGTCGAGCCTGCTGAGCCTGGTCGCGGTGATCGTGGTGCTGGTCCTGCTGGCGGTGCCGTTCCTGCACGTCGAGAACGTGGATCCCAGGGTGTTGCCCGCCGCCTCCGAGAGCCGCAGGGTGGCGGAGAGCATGGACCGCGACTTCGCCGGGAACTCCATGGCGCTGATCGACGTCCACGTCCTGGTCGAACGCTCCTTCACCGGCCGTTCC
The DNA here is from genome assembly GCF_043197025.1 of Nonomuraea marmarensis. Taxonomy (NCBI): domain Bacteria; kingdom Bacillati; phylum Actinomycetota; class Actinomycetes; order Streptosporangiales; family Streptosporangiaceae; genus Nonomuraea; species Nonomuraea marmarensis. Next base: position 70,877 of record NZ_JBICRM010000021.1, on the reverse strand, counting down.
GCGACTCGTGGACCTCTCGGGCAGGGCTATTCGCCGATCAGCTCCGTCACCCCTGTTTCCCGTGCCGACGTCCGGCCCCTCATGGACCGGCTGAGGAGACTTCCCCATGTCACGGGCGTCGACCTGGCCGGGCTCTCGCAGACCGACGGCGCCGTGCGGCTGGCGGTCCGCCACGACCGGGACCCCATGTCGGACGAGGCTCAGGAACTGGTCACGTCGATCAGGTCCCTGGCGCCCGAGCCGGGGCTTCGCCGGGTGGTGGTCGGCGGGCCGACGGCGGCCCGGATGGACCTGCTGGACAGCTTGTCCGCCATCTTGCCGTGGCTGGCGCTGGTGGTGTGCACGGCCACGGGGGCACTGCTGTTCGCCGCCTCGGGATCGGCGAAAGGCTCCACCACCACCACGCCGCCGCCGGCCGCCGCGCCGCCTGAGGTGGTCGCTGCGCCGCGGCGGGAGGCGCCCGCCCAGCTGCCCGCTCTGCCGAGCGCCGGGCCGCCGGTGACCGTCAACGGGCGTGCGGCGATCTTCGGCGTGGACACCGATCCCGTGCCCGTGTCAGCCGAACACGTGCCTGTCAAACCGGCTGAGCCCGAGCCCGCCGGGGAAGAGCGGCCCGCATGGGTGAGGGTGACCGAAAGGCGTGCCAAGGTCGTGCGGGCGGATCCCGACGGTCCCGGGTGGGCGTGGGTGGAGGAATGAGCCTGCCGTACCGAACGATCGGAGTGACTGGGAGGGCTACTCCGCGTCGGGAGCGGGCGTGAAGAAGGGCATAGATCTCATTGAACGTTGTTGATCGTCCGGATATGGTGCATATGCCCACGATCACCCCCTGGAAGTAAGGCCTCATGCGACTGCGGCAGATCTTCGCCATCGGACTCGCCCTCTCACTCCTAGGCATCGGTGCTCCCGCGTGGTCGGAGGACGACCCGAGGAGCTGCAACGACCTGATGTCCGCCGACACCCCGGCGTACGTGGTCTGCCGGTGGATGGCCACCCCCGAGGAGGCCGCGGACATCGCGAGGTTCTGGCTCGACAACGACGGCCAGAACATGATCGACGCCGGTCCGCAGGACCCGATCACGATCGACTGCACGGAGCCGGGCAACCAGTGCGCGACCGACTCCGAGGGCGACGGCGAGATGCATGACGTCGGCGACCCGGACGTCGAGGGCGCCGAGGACGGCGGCACGCCCGAGTGCCAGAACGGCGAGCAGTGCTACGTGGACGGCAACGGGATCAGCGCCGCCGAGAAGGCAGCCGCTCAGGAGACCCCGGCCGGGCAGGCCACGCAGGCCGTCGCCCAGACGAACATGCGCGTCTGGATCGAGACCGAGCTGGCCGACGACTACAAGGCGGGCAAGCTCACCGAGGCCGTCAAGAAGGTCGCCGCGCTGGCCGCGACGCAGCCCGGGGTCGTCGGGATCAGGTTCACCTCTCAGCTCGGGTTCAACCAGACGTTCACGACGGCGGACGAGATCGACAAGTTCGTCACCGAGGCCACGACCGCGCTGCGCACCCTGGCGCCGGGCAAGAAGCTGGCCGCGCACACGGTGGTGCCGCTGTTCGGCTGCGGCGCGAACGACGCCTGCAAGGCCGAGATGACCAAGAAGTACCCGCTGCTCGACCCCGACCGCGTCGGCGCCTGGCTCAGCAAGGGCCTGATCGACCAGCTCACCCTGGACAGCGGCCGGCTGGCCACCGAGTACGCCACCTGGAAGATCGACGCCGCTGAGGCCCAGCGCAACCAGTCGATCCAGGTACGTGCCCGCGCCTGGGACGCCTACGGCCAGATCGCGTACGAGGACGCCTCCTTCGCCGCCGCCGGGACCGCCCAGCTGACCGAGGAGCAGGCCACCAAGGCCATCACCGACCGCATCGCGGCCCCGCTCCAGGACGACGCCGCTGAGACGATCACCCTGTGGTCCCGCTGGCAGAACGACCAGGGCCAGGTCAGCCGCGTGTACGGCGAGAAGTGGGCCGCCAACGCCACCTGGGACCAGCTCAAGAAGCTCGGCACGGTCCGCCCCCGCCTGGCCACCATCTACGACCCGGCCAGCCCCGAGGTGGACGTGGCCACGGACCTGAAGAACCTGTCCGAGGTCTTCGGCCAGGTGTACCTGCACGCCGCCTGACCCCGACCCCCGACGCCGGGTATCGCCTGTCGAGGCGATGCCCGGCGTTCTGTTGTCCACTGGCGATCGGCGCCGGCTATCGCGGCCACACATATGGCTGGATCACTTGGTCGTGGCTTCGTCGTTAGGGTCCTGTGGCGGTCCCGGATGTCCCGTTGCCCTGCCTGCTGGCGCGTGAGAGGTTCAAGGCCACGGGAAGAGGTCATCATTAAGTGATGAGTTCACTACTTACGGTGACCTTGGGGGGTTGGCCAAATCCAGAAGGGGGATCCACCATGGCGGAAAACTTCGCCGACCTGCCGGCGTCCGCGTCCGTGCGGCTGATCGACTTCGAGGAGGCGAGGGTCGTACCAGGGATCGTGCCCAACTCGTTCATCCTGATCGTGAGCGGCACGAAGCCCTACCTGAACATGAAGGTCTCGCTGTCGCCGCTGGTCTACATCAAGCAGCCCGAATACTGGGGCATCGAGGTCGTGGGCTCGCTGCCCGGCATCGGGCTCCCGGCCACGGCTCCCTACACGGTGTCGATCCCGCTCGACGGGATCCTCGGCACCAAGGGGATCGAGGTCATCGGGGCGACCAACCGCAAGACGTTCGACGTTCCGTAAGAAACGCATGACCGCCGGGCCAGGAGCCGCCGCACGGCGCCTCCTGGCCCGCTTAGAGCAGGGTCGCGCCGGCCACGTCGAGCTTGGCGAGGGCCTCGTCGATCCTGGCCAGCGTGTCGGCGTGCAGGGTGAGGTCGGCGGCGGCCAGGTTCTCCTGGATGTGGGCGGGGGTGCGGCTGCCCGGGATGGTCACCACGTGCTCGTCCTGGTGCAGCAGCCAGGCCAGGGCGAGTTGCGCCGGAGCGATGCCGAGTTGCGCGGCCAGGGCGCGGATCGGGGCGTAGCGGTCGTTGTTGCCGGACAGGTTCTCGGCGGAGAAGCGGGGGGCGTTGTGGCGGAAGTCGCCCTCGGCCAGCGATCGTACGGTGCCCGTCAGGAAGCCGTTGCCCAGCGGGCTCCAGGCCACCAAACCCACACCCAGTTCCCGGGCGGTGGCCAGCAGGTCCGCGTCCAAGGGGCGCCACATCGACCATTCGTTCTGCACGGCCGACACCGGGTGGACCGCGTGCGCCGCTCTCAGCTGGGCCGCCGTCACGTTGGACAAACCCACGTGCTTGATCAGGCCGGCTCGCACCAGGTCGGCCATGGCGCCGACCGTGTCCTCGATCGGCACGCCCGGGTCCGGGTAGTGGGAGTAATAGAGGTCGATCACGTCCGTGTCCAGGTTGCGCAGGCTGCGTTCCGCGTAGCCGCGGATCAGGCGGGGGTCCGCGTTCACCCGCAGTTCGTTGAACGCGTAGCCCACCGGGTGCGACCTGCTCGGCTCGCCCTCCGGGATCGCCAGGCCGAACTTCGTGGCGAGCACCACCTCGTCCCTGCGGCCCTTGATCGCGCGGCCCACCAGGCGTTCGTTGTGGCCGTCCACGCCGTACGCGTCGCTGGTGTCCACGTGGGTCGCGCCCGCGTCCAATGCCGCCTCGATCGCCACTTCCGCGCGGGCGTCGTCGATGTCGCCGTACACGCCCGGTGACAACACCATGGCGCCGAAACCGATGGCGGGGACCTGCAAGCTTCCGAGTGCGCGTGTCTTCATGGTCTGAAATCCTGCCGCTCGCACATCAGCGCAGTCCAAGACCTTTTGTTATAACCAGTGGTTATGGATGTGCATCTGCGGGAGTTGCGGTACTTCGTCGCGGTGGCCGAGGAGTTGAACGTGACGCGGGCCGCCGAGCGCCTGTTCGTGTCCCAGCCTGCCTTGTCCAAGCAGCTCCGGGTGCTGGAGCGGCAGCTCGGGTTCCGGTTGTTCGAGCGGGTGCACAGCGGGGTGGTGCTCACCAGGCAGGGCGCGGTGTTGTTGCCGGTCGCCCGCGACCTGCTCGAACGGTGGACCGGCGGGCTGGAGAGCGCGCGGGCCGCGGCACCCACCGGGACGCTGGTGATCGGGATGCAGACGGCTGTCGGGAGGGGACTTCAGCAGGAGGCGCTGCGGCGGTTCCGGGCTTCGATGCCGGGGTGGGAGGTGTCGTTGCGGCTGGTCGGGTGGGACGATCCCAGCGGCGGGCTGGCCGACGGGTCCTCCGACGTGGCGTTCATCTGGTTGCCCGTGCCGCCGGGGCTGAACACGTACGTGCTGGTCACCGAGGAGCGTGGGGTGGCCATGCCGGACGATCATCCGCTGGCCGAGCTGGCGGAGGTCCCGTTCGCGGCGCTGCGGGACGAGCCGTTCATCGCGTTGCCCACCTCCTCGGGGCCGCTGCGGGACTTCTGGCTCGGGCTCGACGCCCGGGACGACGAGCCGGTCGTCGGGGTCACCGCCAACACACCCGAGGAGGTGTTCGAGGCCGTGACCAGTGGGCTGGGCGTGGTGCTGGTGGCCGAGGGGAACGCCACCCTCTACAACCGCCCGGGAATGACCTACCGGCCGGTGACCGGGCTGCCTCCCGGCGAGCTGGCGATCGCCTGGCGGGAGGGGGACGGGAGGCCGCAGGTGGTCGCATTCGTCGAGTCCCTCCGCCGGGCGGTTACGTAGGGTTACATGGTGCTTCATACCCTGTTATCCGAATAGGACGTCTTCGCGGGGATCCGTCCGGGTATGCGGATCGTTCGGCTGGCCAATTTCGTCACACCGACCTCGGGCGGGCGATCCAGGAGGCGCTCGCGTCCGGCGTCCCCGTCGTCGCCCCGGCCGCGGGCGGCCCGCTCGACGTCGTCAGGCCCGGGGTCAATGGCCTGCTCTACCCGCCGGGCGAGCCCGAGCCGCTGCGGGCCGCGGTCGCCGCACTGGCCGCGGACCCGGAAGAGCGGGCCAGGATGGGGCGGCTGGCCCGGGAATCCGTACGGGAGAGGGGCTGGACGGCGGTCTGCGACGACCTTCTCGGTCACTATCGGGGTGTTCTGGAGCCTGAGCCGATAGTCTTCGCGCGAAAAATGCCTTCTGGCCTGTCTTGAAACAGGTCCCGATTGGACTCGCAGAAGGGCGACCCATGAGCGACTACGCGATCACCTTCGACCTGATCGACGCCGACAACGACGGCCGGATCTCCGCCGTCGAGCTCGTACGGCTGATGGAGGTGCTCGGCCAGCCGGTGACCCTGGAGGCCGCGCAGCAAGGGGTGCTGAAGCTCGACAAGGACGGCGACGGCTTGATCGACAAGGAGGAGTTCGGCGCGTTCCTCCAGATGTGACAGAAAACAAGCTCTTGCTAGATTCTCTTGTTGCCTGGGTGACAATGGCGACAGGAGGGGACGATGGCCATCAAGAGTGACATCCCTGAGGGCATCGCGAGAGTGCTCAGGTCGGGCATCGGCAGTGTCTCGGAAGAGGTGATCGAGGAGATCCAGACCCGGATCCCCGAGTACGCCAGGCCGTCGGACGGGCTCTACCTCAAAGTCGTCAGGATGGCGGTCGAGCAGGCCATCGAGGGCTTCGTCGAGCGCATCGAGCACCCGGGCGTCCCCTGGGACCCCGAGCCGTTCCGCATGATCGGCAAGGGGGAGGCGGCCGAGGGCCGCAACCTGGAGCCGCTCCAGGCGGCGATGCGGCTCGGCGCCCGGGTCGGCTGGCGGCGGCTGACGGAGATGGCAGACCCGCTCGGGTTGTCCCCGCAGTCTCTGTACGACCTGGGCGAGGCCATCTTCGTCTACCTCGACCAGCTCGCCGACGCGGCGGCCGAGGGCTTCGAGGCGGCCAGGGCGCACGCCGCGGGCGAGGTGGAACGCCGCCGCCGCCGCCTGCTCGACCTGCTCCTGAGCCGGCCGCCGGCCGCCGCGGAGGCCATCGCCGACCTGGCCAAGGCCGCCGGGTGGCGGCTGCCGAAGACGGTCGCCTGCGTGGCGCTGGACGACCGGCGCGGCACCTGCCGCACCCCGGCGCTGCCGCCCGACGTGCTCGCGGGCCTGGAGCGGCCGGCGCCGTGCCTGCTGGTGCCCGACCCCAACGGGCCCGGTCAGGCTCAGCAGCTGGACCACACCCTGCGCGGGCTCGGGGCCGCGATCGGGCCGGCCGTGCCGCTGGCCGCCGCCGCGACCTCCCTGCGATGGGCGCGCGAGGCGCTGGAGTTGTCCCGGCGGGGCGTCCTGCCCGGCGGGTTGCTGCGGTGCGCGGACCACATGGCCACGCTGGTGGTGTTCAAGGACGAGGAGCTGGTCAGCGCGCTGGCGGAGGTGCGGCTCGCGCCGCTGGCGCACCTGCGGCCCACGCAGCAGGACCGGCTGGCGGAGACGCTGCTGGCCTGGTTGCGGCACGGCAGGGGCGCGGGCGAGGTGGCCGCCCGGCTGCACGTGCACCCGCAGACGGTGCGTTACCGGCTGCGCCAGCTCGAGGAGCTGTACGGTGACCAGCTCACCGATCCGGACATCCGGTTCGAGCTGGAGATCGCGCTCCGGGCCAGGCAGGCCGTCCTCTGAGCCCTTGGTTCAGCAGTGGACGGCGCGTCGCGACTCGTACCAGGTGTCGCCGACGGGCTCGCCGGCCATGTTCCAGCCGTCGTACTCGAACGCCAGCGGCACCACGTCCGGCTGCCCGTCGGCGCCCAGGGTCGCGACCCGAGCGAGTGGTTGCGACCGCAGGTAGGCGAGCTCTTCGTCGGTGAACGACATGCTGGGTGTCTCCTTTGCGAATGTTTCCCTCTTCTCTATACGAACGGATGCTGCCCGGATCGACCAGTGGGCGGCCAGGCCGACATGGCGAGGGCGGCGACGCGGAGGAGATCCGCCTCGGAGGCGCCGTCGCGGGACTGCGTGGACATGCCCTGGATCACCGAGGCGTAGAACGTGGCCAGCCCCGCCGTATCCGTGCCGGCCGCCAGCCGCCCCGCCGCCACGTCGTCGTCGATCCGCCGCTTCAGCGCCGCCTTCGCCTCCTCCCTGAACCCGCGCAACAACTCCTCCACCTCGGCCGACTCGGGCCCGCAGTTCACCGCCGCCGTGATGATCAGGCAGCCCGTCGGATGCTCCCGGCTCGCGTACTCGGCGGCCGCCTCGCGCAGCACCCGCTCGATCGCCTCCCGGCCTGTTGGCTCCTCCGCGAGCGCCCGGGTGGTGAACGCCCCGTACGTGGCCTGGTACCGGCGCACCGCCTCCTCGAACAGCCGCCGCTTGTCCCCGAAGGCCGCGTACAGGCTGGGCGGTCTGATCCCCATCGCGGCGGTGAGCTCGGCGATCGAGGTCGTCTCGTAGCCGTGCCGCCAGAACGCCCGCAACGCGCTCTCCAGCGCCGCCTCCCGGTCGAATGCCCGCTGTCTTGCCATACGCCCATTCTATAGCGATCGCTATGTTATGGTTTCTGTATCGATCGCTAAAGTAAGGAGTCAGGGATGCGGACTGCCCTCGTGACGGGAGCGAGCCGGGGGATCGGCCGGGCCATCGCCCTGCGCCTGGCCAGGGACGGCTTCCGGGTGGCGGTCAACTACGCCGCCGACGCGACCTCGGCCAAGGAGGTCGTCGGCCTGATCGAGCGGGGCGGCGGCAGCGCGTTCGCCGTGCAGGCCGATCTGGGTGTGCAGGAGGACGTGCGGCGGCTCGCGGACCGGATCAGGGGCGAGATGGACGTGCTCGACGTGCTGGTCAACAACGCGGGCATCGGCATGTCCAAGCCCATCGGGGAGGAGACCCAGGAGGCGTACGACCGGGTGTTCGCGGTCAACGTCAGGGGGCTGTTCTTCCTCACCCAGCAGGTGCTGCCGTTGATCCCCGACAGCGGCAGGATCGTCAACATCACCTCGGGCGTGGCCCGCATCGCCTTCCCGGAGGGGATCGCGTACGCGATGACCAAGGGCGCGGTGCGGGTGTTCACCCTGGCCCTGGCCAAGGAGCTGGGCCCGCGCGGCATCACGGTCAACGACGTCGCGCCGGGGATCATCGACACCGACACCAACGCGGCCTGGTTGCGCGACAACCCGGAAGGGCTGGCGTACGCGGCCAGCAGGCACGCGCTCAACCGGGTCGGCCACGTGGACGAGATCGCGAATGCCGTCGCGTTCACCGCCTCGCCCGAGGCGAGCTTCATCACCGGCACCACCATCGACGCCACCGGCGGCGGCAACCTCTAGGAAACGCGCATGCCCACAGTCACCCACAGTTCAGGCACCGTCCACTACCGCCGGGAGGGCAGCGGTCCCGGCCTGGTCATGGTGCACGGCACCGGCGGCGACGCCGTCACCAACTACGCCCACCTCGTGCCGGGCCTCGCCGACATCCGCACCGTCATCACCCCCGACTACGCGGGCAGCGGCCAGAGCGCCGACCCTGGCGGCGACCTCACCCTGGACCTGCTCGCGGGCCAGGTCGCCGCCACCTTCGAAGGCCCGTCCGACCTGGTCGGCTTCTCGCTGGGCGCGGCCGTGGCCGCGGCGGTCGCCGCCGAGCGTTCCGAGCTGGTCAGGCGGCTGGTGCTGATCGCCGGCTGGACGCACCTGGCCGACTCCCGGCTCGAACTCGGCCTGCGGACCTGGGCCAGGCTGGCGGCCACCGACCCGGCGAGCTTCGCCGCGTACGGGCCGCTCGTGGGGTTCAGCCCTGGATTCGTGAGCTCGGTCGGCGTCGAGGCCCTGCTGGCCGGCGAGCCCCCGCACGGGACGCTGCGGCAGATCGAGCTGGACCTCAGGATCGACCTCAGAGACCTGCTGCCGAAGATCACCGCTCCGACCCTGGTCGTCGGCAACAGCCAGGACCACCTGATCCCCGTGCGGCACGCCCGCGCGCTGCACGCCGCGCTGCCCGGCAGCGAGTACGCCGAGCTGGACAGCGGTCACGTGGTCCTGCACGAGCGACCGGCCGAGGTCACGGCGCTGATCCGGGACTTCATCGGAAGGGGGGATTCGTAACCAACGCTTCATTTGTCCCGATTACTCTCCAGCCTCATGCAGAACAAGAAGCTCACCCTCACCGGGGCGGCCGCGTTGTGCGCGCTGGCTCTGGTGGCGCCCCCCGCCCAGGCCGGGGCGAAACCCGTCACCGTGACGGTGATGGGCACGTCGGACATCCACAGCAACGGCCTCAACTGGGACTACTTCAAGGACACCGCCTACGCCGACAGCGTCGGCAACACCGTCGGCCTGGCCCAGGTGTCGTCGCTGGTCAACAAGATCAGGGCGGAGCGCGGGGCGGACCACACGCTGCTGTTCGACTCGGGTGACACCATCCAGGGCACGCCGCTGGCGTACTACTACGCCAAGGTCGAGCCGATCACCCAGACCGGGCAGATCCACCCGATGGCCAAGGCCATGAACGCCATCGGGTACGACGCCGTGACGCTGGGCAACCACGAGTTCAACTATGGTCTGCCGCTGCTGGCCACCTGGATCAAGCAGATGAAGGCCCCGGTGCTCGGCGCGAACGCGGTCTACGACAAGACGGGGCTGCCGGCGTACAAGCCGTTCGTGATCAAGACCATGAAGGTCAAGGGCGAGCAGCCGATCAAGGTGGGCGTGCTCGGGCTGACCAACCCGGGCGTGGCCATCTGGGACAAGGCGAACGTCGAGGGCAAGCTGCGCTTCACGGACCTGGTCGAGTCGGCGAAGAAGTGGGTGCCGGTCATCCGCGGGCTCGGCGCGGACGTGGTCCTGGTGACCGCGCACGCGGGCGACAACGGCATGTCCTCCTACGGCACCGACCTGCCGGTCGAGAACGCCTCCGCGATGGTGGCCGAGCAGGTGCCGGGCATCGACGCGGTGTTGTTCGGGCACGCGCACAACGACGTGCCGCAGCGGTTCGTCACCAACAAGGTCACGGGGCAGCAGGTGCTGCTGACCGAGCCGGGCAGGTGGGGCCAGCGCCTGTCCAAGCTGGACTTCCAGCTCACCAAACAGCGCGGCAAGTGGGTCGTCACCGGCAAGTCCTCCACCACGCTCAACACGAACACGGTCCAGCAGGACCCGAAGATCGTCGCGCTGCTCAAGCCGCAACACGACACCACGGTCGGGTACGTGAACAAGGTCGTGGCCAAGTCGGCCGAGGAGCTGAAGGCGGAGGAGTCGCCGTACAAGGACACGCCGATCCTGGACTACATCCAGCAGGTGCAGGTGGAGACGGTCAAGCAGGCGCTGCCGGGCAACACGCTGCCGGTGTTGTCGATCGCGGCGCCGTTCAGCCGCAGCGCGGTCTTCCCGGCCGGCGACATCCGCGTCAGGGACGTGGCCGGGCTCTACGTCTACGACAACACGCTGCTGGCGGTGAAGCTGACCGGCGCCCAGATCAAGGACTACCTGGAGTACTCGGCCAGGTACTTCAACCAGCTGAACCCGGGTGACCCGGTGGACGTCGCCAAGCTGACGAACGCGAACAACACCCCCGACTACAACTACGACCAGCTCTCCGGGGTGTCGTACGACATCGACGTCGCCAAGCCCGCCGGGCAGCGCATCGCGAACCTGACCTACGACGGCGCGCCGGTCCCGGCGGACAAGCAGTTCGTGGTCGCGATCAACAACTACCGGCAGTCGGGCGGTGGCGGCTTCCCGCACGTCGCCGGGGCTGAGGTGGTCTACAACGCGCAGGTGGAGATCAGGCAGGCGCTGATCGAGTACGCCACCGCCAAGGGCACCATCAACCCGACGGACTTCGCCGCGTCAAACTGGAAGCTGACCCGGGACGGCGTACCGCTCTTCTAGAGGTACGACGGCCCCGGGACCCGGTGCCGGAAGGTCCACCACACCCACGCCTGGGCGGCCACCAGGAGCGGGATCATCGTGAGGATCACCGGCACCAGGACGGGGCCCGACGTCCCCGCCTCCAGGGGCAGCCGGAGCCCGGCCAGCACTCCCACCGCCAGCAGCGCCGCGGAGGTCAGCACATACGTGCGCGCCTCCCGGGCGCTGCCGGACAACACGGCCGCCCGCGCTCGCAACGTCCCGCGCAGCCGCAGTGCCGCGAACGTCAGCCCGTGCGTCGCGAACAACGCGGCCACCAGCAGCGCGGGCAGTGCCGCGAGCGGTCCGCGGCTGCCGAGCAGGACGTGGCTGAGCAGCGTCCCCCAGCTCAGCGCCAGCCCCCAGCTGCCGGCCACGATCGCGCCGTCCCAGAACGCCTGCCAGCGCGCCCCCGGCACCCGCCCCCGCAACCACAACCCCATGTCGCGCACGACCCACGCCAGGAGCAGCGCCACGACCAGCGTGTGGTTACCGCTGAGCAACTCGCCCTCCAGCTTGGGGAACAGCCCTGCGAGCACCCCCGCGGTGGCCACCAGCCACACCTCGTTGCCCAGGAAGAACGGCGCGATCGCGGCGATCACCTCGCGCCGCTCGGCCGCCGACCGGCCCAGGTACGGCAGCGCCAGGCCGACCCCGATGTCGGCCCCGGCCAGCACGAGATAGCCGAGCGCGAAGAAGGCCAGGACGAAGATCTCCATGAGGGGTCCTCTGGGCGAGGTCGACGGTGTCCATGCTCCGAGCCTCGGGGTACGGCTCCACCGCCACATCCGCCTCTGGCGGGCACCTGGCTACATCCGCGGTAGCCAGGGGCCCTGGGGCGTACAACTCAGGGAGTACGCGGGCACATATGGCCGGGTAATCGGCGGGGCGCATCTGGGTAGAGCCGGTAAATGACCACAAAGGATGAGCTCCGGCAGGTCGAAGAGGACCTGGACCGGTTGCGGCGGGAGAACCAGGAAGTGCGCGACCAGATCCGCGACATGGGCGTGACCGACCAGGTGGAGATCTCGGCCATGATCAGCCAGGCCGACGAGCAGGTCGAGCTGATCGCCGGACTCGAACGCCGCCGCGACAACCTGCGGCGGCGCCTCGAGGAAGAAGGATGAACGCGGCTCAGCGGAGTGGGGCGCCGACCTGGTGCAGGTGCCTCAATGCCTGCCCGTAGGACTCGACCAGCCCGGTCTGCAGGTAGCTGACACCGATCTCCGCGCAGTACTCCTGGACGATCGGCTGCGCCTTACGCAGGTTCGGGGCCGGCATGTTGGGGAACAGATGATGCTCGATCTGGTAGTTGAGCTGGCCGAGCGCCACGTCGGTGAACCAGCCGCCCCTGACGTTGCGCGAGGTCAGCACCTGCTTGCGGAGGAAGTCCAGCTTGTCCTCCTTGGTCAGCACGGGCATGCCCTTGTGGTTGGGCGCGAACGTGCACCCGAGATAGATCCCGAACAACCCCTGATGCACGACCACGAACAGCAGCGCCTTGCCGAACGGCAACACGGTGAAGACCAGGCCGAAATAGAGCACGAAGTGCGTGACCAGCAGCGTCAGCTCCTGGCCGCGCCGTTTGGCCGACGGCTTGAACAGCGCCTTGAAGCTGGCTATGTGGAGGTGCCACGCTTCGAGGGTGAGCAGCGGAAAGAACCAGAAAGCCTGATGTTTCGCGAGAAATCGCGGTATGCCCTGACTTCTGGCGGCCTGATCCTCGGACCAGACGATCACGGCGGGGGAGACGTCGGGGTCGTGATCCTCGTGGTTCGGGTTGGCGTGGTGCCGGTTGTGCTTGCTGGTCCACCATCCCCAGCCGAGCCCGATGCCGAAGTTGCCGATCACCAGTCCAGCGATGTCGCCCGGCCGCCGTGTCCTGAAGACCTGCCGGTGACCGAGGTCGTGGGCGACGAACCCGAGCTGCGCGAAGACCACCGCCATGCCGACCGCGACCAGCAACTGCAGCCACGAGTCGCCCAACCAGGCGAACAAGGCCCAGCCGCCGAGGTAGGCGACGGCCGCGATGCTCAGCCTTGTCGCGTAATAAACAGGACGCCGGTCAAGGAGACCGGCGTCGGTGATCTTATGGGCTAGTCGGGCGAAGTCACTGCCCCGAACGTCGAGCGTGCCAGGACTGGCCACAAGTCTCCTCACTTCGCGATGGAAGGTTGCCCTAACCTTGGCGCACTCTCGGCCAAACCGAAAGATTTCACGGCACATGAGTCAGCCACGCCGCTTCTGTCCTCGTAGTTTGGCGGGCACTTCGTCTTCACAGTACGTCACGGCGCCGGCAGCGGCTGACAGAGATCTGGCAGCGTGTCCGGGCATCGTCGTTCCCATGACACACGTGCTGATCGTCGGCTCCGGGCCGACAGGACTGACGCTGGCCATCGAACTGGCCCGCAGGGGCGTCGACCTCCGCATCGTGGAGAAGTCGCCGGAACCGCCCGCCGGGGTACGCGGCAAGGGCCTGCAACCACGGACGCTGGAGGTCTTCGACGACCTCGGCGTGATCGACGAGATCCTCGCCACTGGGCGCGAATATCCGGACCTGCGCAGCTACCAGGGCGACCAGGTGGTCTGGGAAGGGCGGATGGACGAGATCCGCGAGCCTTCGGCCGCCGTGCCGTACCCGAACCTGATCATGCAGCCGCAGTGGCGGACCGAGCGGATCCTGCGCGACCGGCTGGCCGCGCTGGGGCATCGGGTGGAGTTCGGGGCCGAGGTGACCGGGTTCGAGCAGGACGACGAGGGCGTGACCGTCACGCTGAGCAGCGGCGAGAGCGTGCGCTGCGGCTACCTGGTGGGGGCGGACGGCGGCCGCAGCGCCGTGCGGAAGGGGCTCGGCGTCGGCTTCGCAGGCGAGACGTTCGAGAGCGAGCGCATGCTGCTCGCCGACATCAGGACTGGCGACCTGGACCGCGACCACTGGCACGTCTGGGGGTCGATGGAGAAGCAGGTCATGTACTTCACCATCTGCCCGCTGCCGGCCACGGACGTCTTCCAGCTCGTCGCGCCGGGCGATGGGGACCTCGTCGCGCTGGTCGCCGAGCACGCGCCGCACGTGCGCATCGACGAGATCGTGTGGCGCTCCGAATACCGGGTCAACATCCGCATGGCGGAACGGTTCCGCGTCGGCAGGGTGTTCCTGGCCGGTGACGCGGCCCACGTGCACTCGCCCGCCGGTGGTCAAGGGCTCAACACCGGGGTGCAGGACGCGTACAACCTGGGGTGGAAGCTGGCGATCGGCTCGGAAGCGCTGCTGGAGACGTACGAGGACGAGCGGATGGCGGTGGCGGAGCACGTGCTGGGGCTCAGCACCCGCCTGTACCGGGAGGCCGACGCCCAGCGCGGCGACAACACCAACCAGCTCGACCTGGCCTACCTCGGCAGCCCGCTGTCAGTGGGCGAGCGCGGCGGCGAGCGGCTCGGGGCGCTGTTCGCCGAGCAGCGCGGCACCGGCTTCCTCCAGCTGGGCGGCACGGGGCGGGTCCTGCCGCCGCTCGACGGCCAGAAAGGGGTCATCCTGGTACGCCCCGACGGCTACATCGGGTATCACGGGGACGAGAGCGGGCTCAGCGCGTACCTTTCGGGGTTCGGCATCGACGCGCCCCTCGCCAGGGCCGCGCGGTAGCGGTCCGCGCCCAGAGCGGCCAGGCACCGTCCCGCCAGGTCGTTGACGAAGGGATCGGCGGACTCGCCGATCCCGCGCAGCGTCCGCGCGGCGCCGAGCAGCTCGGCCGCGGGGAGCGGCGCGAGGTGCTCGGCCACGCCTTCGAGCACGGTCGCCCGCGCGGTCCTGTCGGAACAGTCGGCCATCAGCTCCAGAGCCGCGCGCAGCGGCTTGCCCGGCTCGGGGCTGACCCGGGCCAGCTCCACGTTCATGAACGCCCTGAACTGGGCGGGAAGCTCGATGTCGAAGGCCAGCGCGTCCTGGAGCAGCCGGGCGGCCGCGCCGGGGTCGCCGGTCCGCCTGAACAGCTCGGCCCTGGCGTGCATGACCCTGGCGACCATGCCCTCGTCCTCGGAGCGCACCGCCGCCTCCCAGGCCCGCTCCAGCGCGTGCGCGGCCCCGGTGTGGTCACCTGCCCGGCCTTTGAGCTGCCCGACCCGCAGCAGGAACGTCATGGGCCCCAGAGGGGTGTCGAACCCCGACAGCTCGGCCGCGAGCCGCTCGGGCTCCTCGCCCAGCACCACCGCTGCGGCGAAGTCCCCGTGGTTCTCCGCCACCAGCGAGAGCCAGTAGAGCGCGGCCCACTGCCCCCACCGGTCGCCGGTGACACGGAACCCGGCCAGCGCCGGCTCCAGCAGATCCTCCGCCCCCGCCACCGCCCCGTACTCGAACCGCACGATCCCTCCGACCAGCAGCGCGGACGACCTGGTCCAGAGGTCGGGGTGCGTACGCAGCCGCTCGACGCCCCGCTCGGTGAGTGCCACCACGTTGGCCGGCGGGCCGAGCACGGTGGCCATCGCCCACCAGTTCAGCGCGGCCGGGTGGTCGGACTCGCGTACCGCCTCGGTCGGCTCGGCGCCCGACAGCACCAGGCACAGGCCGTACGCCAGCTCGCGCCCCTCGGGAGGCACGTCACCGACCCTGCGCAGCACCGACGCGGCCTGCTCGCTCATCTCGCGCCGCCTGCCCCGCATGATCCAGGGCCAGAACCTGGGCAGGATGAGCCTGAGCGGGTCGTCGGAATGCCGCAGCGCCGCGTCCAGGTTGCCCTGCTCGGCGTCCAGCACCGCCAGCCACCTGAGCTGCTCCCCCGTCCGCAGGTACGGCTCCGCCGCCTCGGCCAGCCCGGTGTAGTAGCGGGCGTGGGCCTGGCGGAGCTCGGGGAGGTCGGCGGCGGCGTACTGCCTGATGGTCTCCAGCATCGTGTAGCGGTCGCCGGAGACCGCGATGAGCGACTTGTCCACCAGCGAGGACAGCAGGCCGGGGTCGCCGCCGCAGACGCGGGAGATCGCGTCGTACGTGGCGCCGCCCGAGAACACCGTCAGCCCGCGCAGCAGGTCGCGCTCGCGTTCCGACAGCAGGTTCCAGCTCCAGTCGATGACGGCGCGCAACGTGCGGTGGCGCGGCTCCGACGTGCGCCCGCCGCGGAAGGCCAGCCGGTCACCGAGCTGCTCGACCAGTACGGACACCGGCATCGTACGCAGGCGGGCGGCGGCCAGCTCGATGGCCAGCGGGATGCCGTCGAGCTCGCGGCAGATCCGCGCCGCCTCCGGCCGGTCCACCACCAGGTCGGGCCTGGCGGCGGCGGCCCGGTCCCGGAACAGCTCGACGGCCTTGTCCTCGGGGAGCGCGAGAACCGGATGCAGGCTCTCGCCCGGGATGTCGAGCGGCTCCCTGCTGGTGGCGAGGATCCGCAGGCCCGCGACCTCGGACAGCAGCCGCTGAGTCACCCGCGCGGCCTCCTCGATCACGTGCTCGCAGTTGTCCAGCACGATCAGGGGCGAGGTGCCGCGCAGAGCGGTCGGGAGATCGGTGGCCTTGAGCACGCCCTCCACCGCCGCCTGGACCCCTGCGGCATTGGCCAGTTCGACCAGCCACACGCCGTCCGGCACATCGAGCGCCGCGGCCGCCTCCACGGCCAGCCGCGTCTTCCCGGCTCCACCGGGTCCGACGAGCGTGACCAGCCGGGCTTCGCCGGTGAGCAACCCCCCAAGTCTGGAAATATCCGCCGATCGCCCCACAAAGCTCGTGAACCGCGCGGGCAGGTTGCTCCTCGGGGGCGGCTCCGCGTCCCGCAACGCCGCCAGGTGCGCTTCCCGCAGCTCAGGCCCCGGATCGACACCGAGCTCATCGGCCAGAGCCGCTCTGATCCGCTCGAAGACCTCGAGCGCCTCCCCACGCCGCCCCTTGGCGACGAGAGCCCGCATGAGCAGGGCATGGAACGGCTCCCGCAACGGATGTGCGGCGACCAACTCCTCCAACTCGGCCACCAGTTCAGGCCCGCCGGTGGCGAGGTCGTTCGCGATCCTGGTGGCCAGGGCCGTGAGCCGCAGCTCCGCCAGCCGGGCCGCGGGAGCGGCGGCGAACGGCAGATCGGCCGCGTCGGCCAGTGGCGACCCCCGCCACAACTCCAGCGCCCGACTCACCTCACCGTCCCGCACGAGCCGCTCGAACGCCCACGCGTCTACGTCACCGGGCGGCATGTCGAGCGAATATCCGGCGGGATGCGAGGAGATCACCCCAGGCGCCTCCTTGCGCGCCCGGGACACCAGCGACTGCAACGCGCCCATCGGATGTGCGGGCGGATCATCCGGCCACAGGTCGTCGATCAGCCGATCGGCGGTCACCACCCGACCGGGATCCAGCGCCAGCCGCACCAGCAGCGCCCGCACCCGGGCCCCGCCGATCTCGGCCCCCGCCACCTGAAGCGGCCCCAGAATCCCGACCCGCATCCACCCTCCACGACAGCGCGCCGACTCCACAGTACGCACCGCGCGGACGGATATGGTCAGGAAAGTCGTACGCGCTCGCCCATCCGGTAGACCGCCACCGGCCGCCGCAACGCGCTCATGTCGCCCAGCGGATCCCCTTCCACGGCCAGCAGATCGGCGTCGAACCCGGGCGCGACGACCCCCTTGCGCTCCTCGATCCGGCACGTGCGGGCCGCGACCGAGGTGATCGCCCGCAACACGTCGATGGGCGCGTACCCGGACTGCACCAGCATCTCGGCGCCATAGGGCAGCAACCCGTGCGGTTTGGGCGGCCCGATCCCCGCGTCCGTGCCGATCACGAAGTCCACTCCGGCGGCGTACAGGGCGCGGATCGTCTCCATGATGCCGGGTAACCGGCTCAGGACCCGGGGCGGCGGTTGCATGGAGCCGGGCACTATCCCGGCCGTGACCGAGACGACCACGTCGGAGGCCGCCAGCCGCGCGATCAGCCCGTAATCGACGTCCACCGACTCCTCGGTGAAGAACGAGCAGTGCTCGATCGAGTCGAACCCGGCCTCCAGCACGCTCGCGACCCCTTCCGCGCAGTGGGCGTGCCCGGTGATCGGCAGCCCGTGCGCGTGGGCCTCGTCGGCCGCCGCCTTGAGCTCGGCGGGCCCGTACTGGAGCTGGTGAGAGTGCGTGCCGGGGGTCATCTCGCCGCCCGTCACCATCATCTTGATCACGTGCGCGCCGCGCCTGGCCCGCTCCCGTACGGCTTCGCGTACCTCCTGCTCGCCCGCCGCCTCCCCGCCCAGGAACCAGCAGTGGCCCTTGGGGGTGGTGATCGGCGGACCGGCGGAGAGGATCTCCGGGCCGTCGAGCCCGAGCTCGAGCCGGAGCGCGAGGTAGTCGCGGTCGCCCAGGTCGCGCACGGTGGTGACCCCTGCGGCGAGGTGCTGCCTGGCGGCGGCCCGCATCCTGTCGATCAGCCCGGGCGCCTCCAGCCCGGCCACCGCATCGGGACTGGCGTCGAAGGCCAGGTGGACATGGCAGTCGATCAACCCGGGCAGCAGCGTGACATCACCCAGGTCGACCGTCGCGGGTGCGTCGCCGGAGACGGCGGCGATCCGGCCGTTCTCGATGACCACTACTCGGTCGTGATGTAATTCCTGGCCGTCGAAGAGGCGGCGAGCACGTATGGCGAGCATGCGCCCACCTTCGCACCCGATCGGCCGGAGCGCCTGAGTATGCCCCTACTCAGATACTCACCAGCCGAGACGCTCCCGGAGCAGGTCCACGGGCAGGTGCGGCACCGTCGCCTCACTGAACTCCGGCAGCCCCACGACCAGCCCGTCGTCCGCGACCCGCAGTCCCGCCGCCGCGGAATAGCCTCTGATGTGCCGGGGCTCGACGTTGTAGAAGCTGCCCGTGCCGTAGTCGATGCGTACGCTCTCCACCGACGGCCGCGCGCTGGCCAGGCACGCCCCCATCGGCAGCCCCAGGTCGGTCGGCGCGGTCGGGGTGTGGGCGTTGCCCGCCACGACGAGCGCGGGCTCGGCGTGCGCCGCCAGCACCCGCTGCGCCATTAACGCGTCCCGCTGCGACCAGTCCCCGGTGAACATCCCCCCGTCGAACAACGTCACCGTCAGCCCCGCGATCGCCCCGAGCACCGCCAGGTGCCCCGCGGTGACCCGCCCGTCCCCCAGCCACCACATCGGATGATCGAGCCCGGCGCCCTCGGCCAGGTAGAGGTCGAGGTGCGGCTGCAGATCCGCCGGCCACTCCAGGGCCAGGCTGGCCAGCCCGAGCGCCCGCATGAGGCCGAGGACGACCAGCGGATTCTCCCTGACGCCGTGCACCTCGCCGAGCAGCAGCAGCCCGGACTCCTCGATCGAGCGCCTGGCCCGGTCGAGCGCCGCCGCCTCGACGGGCAACTCGTAGTCGTCCGTCTCGAACTCGGCGACGGCCCGCAACAGCCCGTCCATCGTGTCGACGCCTGGCATGCCTCCACAGTGTTCGTCCCGGTCTCGGCGCGCAACTGGCCCATGAGAACGCCTTGCGTGGCGTTCCCGCTTCGTAAGATCCACGAGGCGGGGGCGGGTGTTGGATCGTCGGCATGCGCGTGTTGCTCACCGGCTCGGCAGGCTTCATCGGCAGTCACATCGCGGAGGCGCTCGACCACGAGGTGGTCACCGCCGACGTTCGCACGGGCGTGGACATCCGCGACCCGGATGCCCTCGACCGCCTCCTGCCCGGCGTGGACGCCGTGATCCACCAGGCCGCCAAGGTCGGCCTCGGCGTGGACGTGGCCGACCTGCCCGGCTACGCCTCGGTCAACGCGTACGGCACCGCGACCCTGCTGGCCGCCATGGCCAGGCACGGGATCGGCAGGCTGGTGCTGGCCTCGTCCATGGTCGTCTACGGCGAGGGCGCCTACGACTGCCCGCGCCACGACCGGGTACGCCCCGGCCCGAGGCAGGTGGAGGACCTGGCGGAGGGCGTGTTCGACCCTCGATGCCCGCTGTGCGGCAGCGTCCTGTCCCCGTCGGTCATCGCCGAGGACGCCGCGCCGGACCCCCGCAACGCCTACGCCACCACCAAGCTGACCCAGGAACACCTCGCGTCGAACTGGGCCCGCGAAACCTCCGGCACCGCCGTGGCCCTGCGCTACCACAACGTCTACGGCCCCAGAATGCCGAGGAACACTCCGTATGCCGGGGTGGCGTCCCTCTTCCTGTCGTCCCTGCTCGCCGGCCAGGCCCCGAGGGTCTTCGAGGACGGGGCCCAGCAACGGGACTTCATCCATGTGCGCGACGTGGCCAGGGCCAACGCCCTCGCGCTCGGGGCTGGGACTCCTGGGCTGCTCACGGCGTACAACATCGCCAGCGGCACCCCACACACGGTCGGAGAGCTGGCGGCGGCCCTGGCGGCACAGACCGGCGGCCCGCGCCCGGTGACGACGGGCGACTACCGCCTCGGGGACGTCCGCCACATCGTCGCCTCCCCGGCCAGGGCGGCCAGGGAGCTGGGCTTCACGGCGAAGATCCGCTTCGAAGACGGCCTCAAGGAGTTCGCCGCGTCGTAGGGGTTCACCTTACGTATTCGCCTGACACCACGCGCTTCGGCCGCATGACCCGTGACGTCACTGGTCTGTAAGGGTTGAGAGGGCGTGTGCCATCTAGCGTCTGACACGTGATCGATGTCGTGTTGCCCTGCCTCGACGAGGCCGAGGCGCTGCCCTGGGTGCTGGAACGCATGCCGCCCGGTTACCGTCCCATCGTGGTCGACAACGGCTCCACGGACGGCTCCGACCGGGTCGCCGCCGCTCACGGAGCGCGAGTCGTACGCGAGCCGCTCCGCGGGTTCGGCGCCGCCTGCCACGCCGGGCTGCTGGCCGCCTCCAGCGAGGTCGTCTGCTTCATGGACGCCGACGCCTCCCTCGACCCCCGCCAGCTCCCGCTCGTCGCCGATCCCGTGCTCGCGGGGGAGTCGGACCTGGTGCTCGGGCGGCGGGTGGCCGCGGCCCAGGGGGCCTGGCCGGCCCACGCGCGGCTGGGGAACGCCGTGCTGGCCCGGCGGTTGCGGCGCGGCGCCGGGGTTGTGGTGCGCGATCTCGGGCCGATGCGGGCCTGCCGGCGTACCGGGCTGCTCGGGCTGGAGCTGGCCGACCGGCGGTTCGGGTATCCGCTGGAGATGGTGTTGCGGGCCGCCGCCGCGGGATGGCGCGTCACCGAGGCCGACGTCCGCTACCTCCCGCGCGCCGGGCGCTCCAAGGTCACAGGCACGGTACGCGGTACGCTCCGAGCCATCGCCGACATGCGGGCGGTGCTGGCCAGGCACGATCAGGGACAGCGTACGACCATGCCCGCGTAGGACAGGTTGCCCCCGAACCCGAAGAGCAACATCGGTGCCCCGCGTCGCACCTCGCCCTGCTCCAGCAGCTTCGACAGGGCCAGCGGCACGCTCGCGGCCGAAGTGTTGCCGGACTCCACCACGTCACGGGCGATGATCGCGTTGACCGCGCCGAGCTTCTTGGCGATGGGCTCGATGATGCGCAGGTTCGCCTGGTGCAGCACGACGGCGGCCAGGTCCTCGGGGGTGACGCCGCCGCGCTCGCACGCCTTGCGGGCGATCTCGGGCAGCTGGGTGGTGGCCCAGCGGTAGACGGCCTGGCCGTCCTGGGAGAAGCGGGCCGGGGTGCCCTCGATGCGTACGGCGTTGCCCAGCTCCGGCGCCGAACCCCACACGACGGGGCCGATCTCCGCCTCGGGAGCGGCGCTCACCACGGCCGCCCCCGCCCCGTCACCGGTGAGCACGCACGTGGTCCTGTCGGTCCAGTCGGTGACGGCCGTCATCTTGTCCGCGCCCACGACCAGGGCGTTCGTGGCCGCGCCGGCGCGGATGGCGTGATCGGCCAGGGCCAGGGCGTGGGTGAAGCCGGAGCACGACACGCCGACGTCCGTCAGCGCGGCGCTGGGCACGCCGAGCCTGGCCGCGACGCGGGAGGCGACGTTGGGGGCGCGTTCGGTCTGCGTACAGGTGGCGATCAGCACGAGGTCGATGTCGGACGGGTCCAGGCCGCTGCCGGCCAGCGCCTTGGCGGCGGCGTGTCCGGCCAGGTCGGCCACGCTCTCGCCGGGCTCGGCCACATGTCTGGTACGGATTCCGACCCGCTTGCTGATCCACTCGTCGCTGGTGTCGACGATGGCGGCCAAATCATCATTTGTCAGGACTTTGGCTGGTTGGTAGTGGCCTGTCGCGACAAGTCGTGATCCGTTCATGCCGTCGGACTATAGCAAGCGAACGTTCGGACGCTAAAGTGACCGCATGAGCCCGCGCAGGTCCGTCGCCGAAGCCCTGGGCACCCGTTCGGCCATTCTCAACCGCTCGGTCGCCATCGCCTCGGCCGAAGGTCTCGAAGGGCTGACCATCGGCCGCCTCGCCACTGAGCTGGACATGAGCAAGTCCGGCGTACTCGGGCACTTCGGCTCCAAGGAGGCGCTGCAGCTCGCGGTGCTCGACCGGGCAGGGGAGATCTTCCGCGCCGAGGTCTGGGAGCCCGCCCTGCCCGTGAAGCCCGGCCTGACCAGGTTGCGGGTGCTCTGCGAAGCGTGGATCTCGTACCTGGAACGCGAGGTCTTCCCCGGTGGTTGCTTCTTCGTGGCCGCGGCACACGAGTTCGACGGCAGGCGGGGGGCGGTGCGGGACGCGGTCGAGTCCAGGTTCGACGCCTGGCGCGGGCGGTTGCGCAAGGAGACGCTGCGGGCCGTGGACGCCGGCGAGTTGCCCGAGTGGACGGATCCGGATCAGCTCGTGTTCGAGCTGCTGGGGCTGCTCATGGCCCTGAACCACGCCATCCAGCTCCACCACGACACCCAGGCGGCCGGCCGCGCCCGCCACGCCGTACAGACCCGCCTCGGCGGTTAACCGGACCGCCGACAGCGGCCGTCCGGTCGCACACCGGTTTGCGGCGGCCGCCTGACGTGCCGCCTGTCGTGCGCCAGTACGGCTAGTCGGTGGAAAGCTGCTCGAAGATCTCCACCGCGGCGTCCCGCACCTCTTCCGGCGTGACCCCATCGAGTGTCTTCCGGGCATGCGAGATGTCACGGGTCGTGGCCAGGGTGATGGCCACAGACGAGGCGGCAGCGCGGTCGATCGATCCCGTCGGGGCGGCGTCGGCCAGCTGCTGGGCGCTCGCGGCGAGGTCGAGGTTGTCTCTCAACGGATCTCCTCGGGTGAAGACGGCTCGGCCCATTGCATCACTTTGCGTCGTGTCGCATCCACCATTCGGTGAATTCCCGGCATCGCCCGTCGGGAGCGAACCGGATCACCCACAGGTTACTGTACGTTTTGTCCTGGTATGTCGTGACCCCCTGGATAACGCTCACGTCGTCCGCCACGTTCACCGGATGCCACTCGAACGTGGCCTCACCAGGCTTGTCCCGCCGTTCCAGCCATTTCGCGACGATCTCGTCCCGCCCCTGCCACGGCGCGCTGTACGGCTCGGTGTAGTACACGGCGCCCTCGGTGAACAGGGCGGCGATGTCGTCGGGAGCGTTGGAGTTCCAAGCACGTACGTAGCCCTCGATCCACTGGCGCGGCTCAACCATGTGCTATCCCCTCAGCGGGTCGTGGCCAACGGACATGAGTTCGCGCCGCGAGTCGTCGTCGGTCCGGTCGCCCATCGTCTCGACGAGTTCCACCACCTGGCGCATCACCTTGAGATCACCCTTGGTGAGGTCGCCCTTCCGCTTGCTCAGGATGTGCAGCACGCCCCGGCCCAGTTCGTCGATGCCCAGGTCCGGGTCTGGGGGGAAACTCTCCTCGTTGGAGGCCTCGGCGAGCAGGTACGCGCGCAGCTCCCCGGAGTTCATGTTGACCATCCGGTGGAACTCATCCCAAAGCATGTCGGTGTCGAAGCCCTCAGTCATACCGCCCGCCTACCCGTCATGCCCCGCGTTACGCGCCGGGCGTCAGGCGTTCAGGCGATGCCGTCGGCGAGCTTGGCGATCGTGTCGGCGATGCGCCGCTGCCGCGTCTCGGCCTTCTTGGCGCCCTCCACCTGCAGCACGTACCGCGACTTGCGCGAGTAAGACAGACTCTCGAAGAACTTCCTGGCCTCCGGAGCGCGATCGAGCGCCTCCGCCAGGTCAGCGGGCACTTTGACCTCCCGAGGCGCGGTGTCGAGCTCCAGGGACACCTCGACCTCGTCCCCGGCCGCCACCCCGGCCCTCTGGCGGTTCTCGGCGCTCAGGGGCAGCATGAACCGGCCGCCCATCACCGCCACCGTGCTGCGATAGCTGTAGGAGTTGATCGTGACGGTCACGGCGGGCCGCTTGCCGCTGCCGAGCCGCTCGACCACCTCGGCCGGCACCTCGAAGCCCGTGGCGGTCTTGCCGCCCAGCTCGATCGTGCTGCGAAACCTCATCGGAAGAACCCTTCCAGGACCGGAGCCAGCGCGGCCGGCTTGACGATGTGGGTCTGGCCTTCGAGCGTGCGGTGCTCGGCATTGGGCAGCAGGGCGGCCAGCGACCTGGCGGCGTTGCGGATCCACGCCGGGCTCTTGCCGCCGTCCATGACGAGTGTGGGCGCCTTCACCGAGGCCCAGTTCGAGGCGGGGTACGGCGTGCCGTGCTCGTACGGGGCCACGAACGCGACGTCGTACGGCAACGTGTGCGCCACGGCCTTGAGCTTGGACCAAGCCGGCATGAACCGCATCATGGCCACGACCACGCCCGGCAGCCCGACACCCGTGCGCATGAAGTAGCGGACCGCGTCGGCGCGCCGGTCGGCGGCCACCAGCTCGCCGATCCGCCGCACGTAGTCGTCCGGGATGGCCGGGCGGGTGTCGTCCACGATGAACGGCGGCTCGTACAGCGCCAGCTTTTCCACCGGCACCCCGCTCTCCACGGCCGCCAGCGCGAGGGCGGCGCCCGACGACGTGCCGTACAGGCGGGCCGTGCCGCCGGCCTCGGCGACGAGCGCGGCCAGGTCCTCGACCTCGCGCTCGGGCGCGTACGGCGCCGTGTCGCCGCTCTCGCCGCGTCCGCGCCGGTCGTAGGTGTAGACCGTGAAATGTCCGGCCAGCGCCGTGGCCAGGTCGGTGTTGATGCTCTGCGCGCGGTGGCTGAGCGCGCCGTCCACCAGGATGACCGCGGGGCCCTGGCCTGCGCGGGTGTAGGCGATGGGAGTGCCGTCGCTGGAAATGAGCTTGCTCATGATGTCCTCCGTTCTCTGTTGTTGAGAGTAGTAGCCGACAAAAAAAATTGTCAAGAACGGCGGGCAATTCGTTTAGGTATGGAGGTACTCAGGCGCCCCCCTCCGCGCTCCTTCATGGTGGGAGTCGTCTCGACGTGGGGGGACGCGGGACGGCTCCGGCATTCGTGCCGCGAGGAGGGGACGGCACGTGCCGCGGGTCGGGACGGACGGTCTGCCAGCCGTACGTCCCCACCTGCGGCACGTGCCGGGGGCACCAGAGCTCGGGGCCGGCCGGCCTACGTGCTGGAGTGAACCGGGCCCGTGCTGCCGCGCGGCGTGAGCACGGCCGCCTGGTCCTCGAAGGGCGGCACGCTCTCACCGGAGATCAGGGCCAGCAACCGCTGCGCGGCGTGCGCCCCATAGGCCGGGATGTCGCGGGTGAGCGCGGTCAGCGGCGGGCGTACGACCTGGGAGAGCGGTGAGTCGTCCCAGGCCACGATGGACAGGTCGCGCGGCACCTCGACCCGCATCTCCTGGGCCACGGACAGGCCCGCCACGGCCATGATGTCGTTGTCGTAGACGATCGCCGTGGGCCGCTCTGGCGAGCTGAGCAGCCGCCTGGTGGCCCTGGCGCCCTCCTCGCCGGTGTAGTCGGTGTGCATGGTGACGTGTTCGGCCACGCCCTCGCACGCCTGGGCGAACGCCTGGTCGCGGACGGTCGTGTGGACCAGCTCGGGCAGCCCGGCCACCCGGGCGATGCGGCGGTGGCCGAGCGCCACCAGGTAGCCGACGGTCTCGCGCACGGCCTCGCCGTCGTCGGACCAGATGGCCGACAGCGTGCCCGACTCCGAGGGGTGGCCGATGACCACGACCGGCATGCCGAGCCGCTCCAGCTCGGCCACGCGGGCGTCCGAATAGTGCAGGTCAACCAGGAACACGCCGTCGATGCGGCTCTCGCCCCACCAGTGCCGGTAGACCTCGCTCTCCTGCTGGTGGCTGGTGACGACCTGGAGCAGCAGCGCGTAGGAGCGGTCGGCGAGCACGCCCTCGATGCCGCTGATCAGCTCCATGAAGAACGGCTCGACGCCCAGGATGCGGGCGGGCCGGCAGAGCGCGAGGCCGACGCAGTTGGCCCTGGCGCCGTTGAGCGCCCGCGCCGCGCTGTTGGGCCGCCAGCCGATCTCGTCGGCGATGGCGATGATCTTTGCCCGCGTCGCCGCCGACACCCCCGGCTGCCCGTTGAGCGCGTAGGAGACCGCCACCTTGGACACTCCCGCCCGGGTGGCGATGTCGGCGATCGTCGGTCGCTTCACGGGCTCCCTCTCCTGAACCGGGTAACCCCCTTACTGTAGGCCACCCGGAACCCCAGGGCGTTAACCGTTTAAGCCGCGTGCCAGGGCCGGTTCTCCTGCGTGAGCTTGGCGCCGTCGCCCACGCGCACGGCGTACGTGGGCCGCGCCGCCCCCGGCACGGGACCGAGGTAGGTGTGCCCGGTCATGTGGCACCACGCGGGCAGGTCCACGACCGCGGCGGGGTCGGAGGTGATCAGGTGGACCACGGCTCCGGGAGCGGCGCCGAGCACGTGGTTGCGCAGCTCGATGAGCACCTGAACGCAGCGCTTGTCGCCGCCGTCCACTACGAGATCAGGCATACGTATAGGAAACCACCTCCGGAGTCAGGACACTCCGGGTGGTGAGGTGGAGTCCCGGATCACGAGGTGGCACGGCATCTTGTGCACCCCCGGCGTCGCCTTGCCGTCGATCGCCGCGAACAGGTGTTGTGCGGCGGTCCGGCCGAGCAGCTCCAGGTTCATGTCCACGGTCGTCAGCGTGGGCCGGGTCTCGGTGGACAGCACCTCCCAGTTGTCGTAGCCCACCACCGCGATGTCGTCGGGCACCCGCCGCCCGCGTTCCCTGGCCGTCTCCACGAACCCGGCCGCGATCTGGTCGCTGCCGCAGAACACCGCGTCGATCTCCGGCTCGGCCATCAGCAACATCTCCGCCGCGTGCCGCCCCCACCGCTGCGACCACACGCCCGACAACGTCTGCCCGGCCTGGGCCACCCCGGCCTCGGCGAGGGCCAGGCGGAGCCCCTCCTCGCGGTCGCGCGCCGCCTTGTAGTGCGTCGGCCCCGTGACGTGCGCGATCCTGCGGCGGCCCAGGGCCAGCAGGTGGTTGACGACCATCGTCGCCGCGCCCACGTCGTCGGGCACGAAGGACACGTCGTCCGGGTCCTCGGACGGGCCGTAGGCGTACACGACGGGGATGGGCAGGTCCTTGCTCACCGACGGGCGCGGGTTCGTGCTCTCGCCCACCACGATCAGCCCGTCCACCCGGCGCGTCAGCAGCGCCCGCAGGTGGTGTTGCTCCCTGATCGCGTCGCCCCGCGCGTCGCAGAGCAGCACGGCCATCTCGCCCGCGCCGAACGCGTCCTCCGCGCCGAGCAGCACCGGGATGCCGAACCGGCCTACGCTGTCAGAGGTGAGCAGCCCCACCGTGCGCGTCTGCCCCGAGATCAGCCCCCTGGCCAGGGCGTTCGGCTGGAAGGAGAGCTCCGCCGCGGCGGCCAGCACGCGCTCCCGCGTCGCCGCCCGCACATCCTGGCGCCCGTTGAGTGCTTTGGACGCCGTGGCGATCGAGACCCCCGCCAGCGAGGCCACATCATTGATGGTCGCCCGCTTACTCGCCATGTTTCGAAACCCTTTTCGGTCTTGTGAACTGGGTAGAACCCTAGCACCCATTGACATGGCCTCGTGTTTCTTCTACGTTTCCGAAAACCTTTAAGTCCAGGAGCACATCATGAGACGAAGGCTGGCCGGGATCTCCCTACTCGGTGCGTTAGCGCTCACAGCGGCGGCCTGCGGTAGCGGCGGCGGCGGTGGTGGGAGCACGCAGCCCACGGACGGTCCCGTGACGATCACCATGTGGACCCGTGCGGCCACCCAGGCGCAGACAGAGCGGCTGGTCAAGGCATACAACAGCAGTCACAAGAACCAGGTGAAGCTCACCGTCATCCCCACCGACAACTACCAGCCCCGCATCGCCGCGGCGGCCGGCGCCAAGCAGCTCCCCGACGTGTTCGCGTCCGACGTCATCTTCGTCCCGAACTACACCTCGCAGGGCCTGTTCCTGGACGTCACCGACCGGATCGCGGCGCTGCCGTACAAGGACAAGCTCGCGCCCTCGCACATGAAGCTGGGCACGCTCGACGGCAAGCAGTACACCGTCCCGCACACGCTCGACCTGTCGGTCTGGTTCTGGAACAAGGACCTGTACGCCAAGGCCGGGCTCGACCCCGAGAAGGGCCCGAAGACGCTGAAGGAGTTCGCCGAGCAGGCCACCACCGTCCAGGAGAAGCTGGGCAAGGACGGCAAGGTGCACGGCACGTTCTTCGGCGGCAACTGCGGCGGCTGCTACGTCTTCACGTTCTGGCCGTCGGTCTGGGCCGCAGGTGCGCAGGTCATGAACGCCGAGGGCACCTCCTCGCTCAACGACCAGGCCGCGATGACCGACGTGTTCAAGATCTACCGCGGCCTGTACGAGAACAAGGTCTCGGGCCCGACCACCAAGGAGGAGCAGGGCCCGACCTGGACCGGCTTCTTCCCCAAGGGTGAGATCGGCGTCATGCCGATGCCCTCCACCACGCTCGGCCAGATGCCCAAGGACATGAAGGTCGGCGTCACCCCGATCGCCGGTCCCGACGGCGGCGAGTCGACGTTCGTGGGCGGCGACTCCGTCGGCATCTCCTCCACCACCAAGAACGCGGACGCGGCCTGGGACTTCGTGTCCTGGACGGTCTCCGACGACGCCCAGGTGGAGGTCATGGCCAAGAACAAGGACGTGCTCGCGCGTACCGACCTGGCCGGCAACAAATACTCCGCGGAGGACCCGCGCGTGGTGATGATCAACTCGCTGGTGGCCAAGGGGCAGACGCCGTACGCGCTGCGCTTCGGCCAGACCTTCAACGACCCGCAGGGGCCGTGGTTGCGACTGGCCCGCGAGGCCGTGTTCGGTGACGCCGCGAAGGTCCCCCAGCTCAACACCGAGATCACGAAATCGCTGCAACAATGACTTTGACGATCACGCGATCCGGGCGGCGGCCGGCCCACTCCGCGCCGCCCGCCCGGTGGCGGAGCAGGAAGGTCCAGGGCTGGCTGTACGCGGCCCCGACGGCCGTCATCGTGGGCGTGTTGTTCATCGCGCCCCTGGTGCTGGTCGTCTGGATGTCGTTGAACCGCTGGCCGCTGCTGGGCCAGGCCACCGTCAACTTCCCCACCAACTATCTCAAGATCGCTGACAACCCGCTCTTCGTCGACGCGGTCCTGTTCACGCTCAAGTACACCGCCATCACCACCGTCCTGCTGTCGGGCGTGGCGCTCGGCCTGGCCCTGCTGGTGCAGGAGCGCAGGCCGGGCATCGCCTTCTTCAGGACCGCGTTCTTCCTGCCCGGCGCCGTCGGCTTCGCCGCCGCCGGGCTGCTGTTCTACGGGATGCTGAACAACGACTTCGGCCCCATCGACCCCATGCTCCAGGCGCTGGGCATCACCAGCGAGCCGGTGAAGTGGATCGGCACGCCCAACATGGCGCTGTTCTCCACGATCACGCTGGTGCTCTGGCGCTTCGCCGGGTTCAACATGCTGATCCTGCTGACCGGCCTGCAGGCGATCCCGACCGAGGTCTACGAGGCCGCCAAGAGCGACGGCGCCAACCGGTGGCAGATCTTCACCAAGATCACTCTGCCGCTGCTGCGTCCGACGCTGGCGCTCATGCTGATCCTCAGCGTGACCGGCTCGCTGCTGGCCTTCGACCAGTTCTTCGTCTTCACCAACGGCGGCCCGGACAACAGCACGGTCTCGATGGTCATGGTCGTCTACCGGGACGCGTTCTTCCGCTTCGACCTCGGCGGCGCGGCGGCGATCTCGGTCGTGTTGCTGGTGGCCCTCGTCGGGCTGAACACGCTGATGATGCGGAGGCTGCGATGAGCCGATTTATCACGCTTTCCGCGCTGGCGGTGCTGTTCCTGTTCCCGCTGGTGTGGAGCGGCTACGCCTCGCTGGAGGACCCGTCCAACTACCTGGAGATGGCCAGCTTCGGCGAAGGGCTCGGCACGTACGCCACCAACAGCGTGCTGGTGGCGGTGATGACCGTGGCGGGCACGCTGGTCGTCTCGGCGCTCGGCGGCTACGGCTTCGCCCGCTTCGACTTCCCGGGCAAGAACCTGCTGTTCCTGGCCACGCTGGCGATCCTGATGGTGCCGTACGCGACGATCCTGATCCCGCTCTACGTCCTGCTCGGCTACATCGGCCTGCAGAACTCGCTGGTGGGGCTCTCGCTGGTGTTCGTGATGTTCCAGCTGCCGTTCGCGTTGTTCATGATGCGCAACGCGTTCGAGGCCATCCCGCGCGAGCTGGAGGAGGCGGCGCTGGTGGACGGGTGCGGCACGTTCCGGGCCTTCTCCAGGATCCTGTTGCACGCCGTGCGGCCCGCGCTGATCACGGTGGGCCTGTTCGCGTTCCTCGCCTCGTGGAACGACTTCTTCGCGCCGCTCATCCTGCTCAACGACGGCTCGTCGTTCACCCTGCCGGTGGCCGTGGTGAGCATGACGCAGCAAACGTTCGGCGCGATCGACTACGGCATGCTCCAGTCCGGCGTCATGGTCATGGCCATCCCCTGTCTCATCCTCT
Source organism: Nonomuraea marmarensis (assembly GCF_043197025.1). Classification (NCBI taxonomy): domain Bacteria; kingdom Bacillati; phylum Actinomycetota; class Actinomycetes; order Streptosporangiales; family Streptosporangiaceae; genus Nonomuraea; species Nonomuraea marmarensis. The sequence continues at coordinate 40,301 of NZ_JBICRM010000021.1, read as the reverse complement.
TCATCGTGTTGCAGCGCCACTACGTGCGCGGATTCATGTCAGGAGCTCTGCGTGGCTAATCCCGTCCTGCCCTCATCGGGCGTCCTGTCCCCACTCGGTCTCGACGCGGTACGGCTGTCACCCGGTTTCTGGGGAGACCGGGCGGCCCTGAACCGTGAGGTCACGATCGCCCACTGCCAGGAATGGGAAGAACGCGAAGGCTGGATCGGCAACTTCAGGGGCGAGCGGCCGCGCCGGGGCCGGGAGTTCAGCGACTCGGAGATCTACAAGCTGCTGGAGGCCATGGCCTGGGCCGACCACCCGGACCTGCCCGCGCTTGCCGAGACCGTGGCCCAGGCCCAGGAGGGTGACGGGTACATCAACACCCGCTGGTCGGGTAGCCGCTACACCGACTTCGAGTGGGGGCACGAGCTCTACTGCTACGGCCACCTCATCCAGGCCGGGGTCGCCAGGCTGCGCATGCACGGCGAGGACCGGCTCACCCAGGTCGCCATCAGGGCGGCCGACCACGTCTGCCGCCGCTTCATGGACGGCACTCAGACGTGCGGGCACCCCGTGATCGAGATGGCGCTGGTCGAGCTCTACCGAGCGACGGGAACCCTGCGTTACCTGGAGATGGCCCGTCGCTTCGTCGAGCGGCGCGGCCTGCCGGCGCTCGCCGACATCCCCTTCGGCCGCGCCTACTACCAGGACGACATGCCCGTCAGGCAGGCGCAGGTGTTCCGCGGGCACGCCGTACGGGCGCTCTACCTGGCCTCCGGGGTGGTCGACGTGGCCGTCGAGACCGGGGACGAGAAGCTGCTGAAGGCGGTCGAGTCGCAGTGGGAGCGGACGATCGCCCGGCGTACGCACCTGACCGGCGGCATGGGGTCGCGGCACACCGACGAGTCGTTCGGCGAGGACTACGAGCTGCCGCCGGACCGGGCCTATAACGAGACCTGCGCCAGCATCGCCTCCATCATGCTGGCGCACCGGCTGCTGCTGGCCACCGGCGACGTCCGGTACGCGGACGTGGCCGAGCGCACCCTGTACAACATGCTGGCCACGGGGGTGGCGCTGGACGGGCGGTCGTTCTTCTACGCCAATCCGCTGCACGTGCGGGTGCCCGCGGTGCCGCTCGACGGGGTGAACCACGCGCCCGAGGGCGGGTTGCGCTCGCCCTGGTTCGACGTGTCCTGCTGCCCGAACAACATCGCCAGGACGCTCGCCTCGCTGCCCGCGTACGTGGCCTCGGCCACCGCTGACGGGATCCAGATCCACCACCACACGCCGTCGGAGATCCGGCACGGCGGGCTGGCGCTGCGGGTGGAGACGGGTTACCCGTGGACCGGCTCGGTGACCGTCCGGGTGGTCGAGGGCGGCGAGGGGCGGATCGGGCTGCGCGTCCCGGCCTGGGCCACGGACGCCACGCTCGCGCACGTCCCCGTGTCGTCACCCGAGGCGCCGCTGCCCGAGGGGCCGGTCATCCGTCCGGCGAGCCCCGGGTACGCCTACGTCGACGGGCCGTGGCGGGCCGGGGACGAGATCCGGCTGGAGCTGCCGATGGCGCCCAGGTGGACGTTCCCCGACCGGCGCATCGACGCGCTGCGGGGGAGCGCGGCGGTGGAGCGGGGGCCGCTCGTCTACTGCGCGGAGTCGGTGGCCGACGAGCCGCCGCTCGGCGACCTGACCGCCCGCATGTCGCCGCCCGTGGAGCACGACGTGGACGAGGCCGTCGAGCTGGAGGTCGAGGCGTCGCTCGGCACTCCGGATGGCGGCGGCTGGCCGTACACGCCTTCGAACGGCCGCGCGGGCGGCGCGGATGTCCGGTTGCGGCTCGTGCCGTACCACCGGTGGGGCAACCGCGGTCCCGCGACCATGCGGGTCTGGCTACCGCTCTAGGAGGCTGAAGGGCTCGGTCACCGTCGAGCCCGGCAAGATCGTTCGGACCAAGATGCAGATGGGGTTCGTCACCGAGGAGCTGGCCGGGTCGCGCTCGGAGTACGACGGGTACAAGGGGCGCTCGCCGGAGCAGGCGCTGCGGCGGCAGTTGCAGGACTACAACGCCTGGTGGGCGGAGAACCTGCCGTACATCGACGTGCCCGACGAGAACATCAAGAAGCGGGCACCCGCGTGGAGGTCATGCTGCCGCTGATGGGTTTCAGCCCCTGAGCGCCGGGAGGCCGGCGGCGAGGGCGCTGAGGGCGCGGGTGAGGGTGGGCACCATCTGGGGGCAGGCCGCGGCGATGTCGGGGTCCTGGGCGTACAGCTCGATCATGGTCGGGGAGGGGTGGGTGACCGGGTAGAGCATGCCGGCCAGCCCGGTCGCCGCGGACGCCAGCTCCACGCCCTCACTCTCCGTCAGCTCCGTGACCTGCGAGATCAGCGTGCCCACCGCGGCGATCACGCTCAGCACGGCGCGCTTGAACGTGCGGGCCGCGGGCACCGACACGTTGTGCTCGAGGGTGGTCGTGGTGTGGCTCATCAGGTCGCAGAACAGCGGCCGGTCGGTGAGCGTCTCCGCCAGGGCTGTCACCACGTCGCCGGTGCCGTCACAGTCGCCCAGCCGGTCGGCGATCGCCTCCGACCACTGCCGCCACTCGTCGGCGGCGAGGATGAGGTAGATCTCCTCGCGGGTGCCGAAATAGCGCATGATATTGGACTTCGCCAGGCCCACGGCGTCCGCGACGGCTGCCAGGCTGACGTTGCGCACGCCGGAGTCGAGGGCAAGCTCGCGGGCGGCGGCGAGGATCGCCTCGCGCCGCTGCTGCTTGTGCTCCGGCCGCCGGGCCCGGACGAATGCTGACGTCATGTTCCTCCAGAATACTGACAGAGGATAAAAGAACAACGTTCTCTTGTTAAGTGAACGACGGTCTGTTAGCGTCGCCCGCAGAAGGATCGGATTCCGGCGGGAGGAAGCGCGTGACCGAGATACGGATGCGGGTGAACGGCCTCGACGAGAAGCTCGACGTCGAGCCGTGGGTCAGCCTGCTCGACGCGCTGCGCGAGCGCCTCGGGCTGACCGGCCCGAAGAAGGGCTGCGACCAGGGTGCCTGCGGCGCGTGCACGGTGCTCGCCGACGGCGTGCGGATCAACGCCTGCCTGGCCCTGGCCGTCCAGTACGCCGGCAAGGAGATCACCACGATCGAGGGCATCGCGACGGGCGATGAGCCGCACCCGTTGCAGGCCGCGTTCGTCCGGCACGACGGGTTCCAGTGCGGTTACTGCACCTCGGGCCAGATCTGCTCGGCGGTCGGGATGCTGGCCGAGCACGCCGCGGGCATGCCGAGCATCGTGGGGGCCGAAGAGCTGAGCGAGGCGGAGATCAGGGAGCGCATGAGCGGCAACCTGTGCCGCTGCGGCGCCTACAACGGCATCGTCGACGCCATCAAGGAGGTGGCGTCGTGAGGCCGTTCGCGTACGTCAAGCCGGTCGACGTCGCCGAAGCCGTGCACGCGGTCGCCACCGAGCCGGGCGCGAAGTTCATCGGCGGCGGCACCAACCTGGTCGACCTGATGCGCGAGGGCATCGAGAGCCCCGACACCGTCGTCGACGTCGGCGGGCTGCCGCTCGACGGGGTGGACGAGCTGCCGGACGGCGGACTGCGCATCGGCGCGCTCGTGCGCAACAGCGCGCTCGCCGCGGACCAGCGCATCCGCACCCGCTATCCGCTGCTCTCGCAGGCGATACTCTCCGGCGCCTCCGCCCAGCTCCGCAACATGGCGACCGTCGGCGGCAACCTGCTGCAGCGCACCCGCTGCCTGTACTTCTACGACCAGGCCGCCGCCTGCAACAAGCGCGAGCCGGACAGTGGTTGCGACGCGCTCAGCGGGTTCAACCGCATGCACGCCATCCTGGGCGCGAGCGACAGCTGCATCGCCACGCATCCCTCCGACATGTGCGTGGCGCTGGCCGCCCTGGACGCCGTCGTCGAGGTGGAGAGCGTGCGCGGCACCCGGCGGATAGCGCTGGCGGACTTCCACCGGCTGCCCGGCGGCACGCCCGAGATCGAGACCGAGCTGGCCGCCGACCAGCTGATCACGGCGGTCGAGCTGCCGCCCGCGCCGGTCGCGGCCAACTCCCGTTACCGCAAGGTACGCGACAGGGCGTCGTACGCGTTCGCGCTGGTCTCCGTCGCGGCGGCGCTGGAGGTGCGGGACGGGACCGTGACGGAGGCGCGGCTGGCGCTGGGCGGCGTCGCGGCGAAGCCGTGGCGGGCCCGCGAGGCCGAGCAGGTTCTGGTCGGGGGGCCGGCGACGGAGGAGTCCTTCGGCCGGGCGGCCGACGCCGAGCTGGCGGCAGCGAGCGTGCGGCCGGGCAACGCGTTCAAGGTCGCGCTGGCCCGCGCCACGATCGTGGCCACGCTGCGCGAGCTGAACACCGGAGGGGGCAGGGCATGACCGCCACTGAGACCGAGCAGCGGACGACCTATGTGGGCCGTCCCATCGACCGCCTCGACGGCCGGGCCAAGACCACCGGCGAGGCCAAGTACGCGGCCGAGCACAGCTATCCGGGCCTGGCGTATGCCGCGCTCGTGCACGCCACGATCCCCCGGGGCCGGATCACGGGCATGGACACCGCGGCGGCGCGGGCCGTGCCCGGCGTGATCGAGGTCCTCACCCACGAGAACGCCCCCGCCATGAAACCCGCGCCCAAGCAGAGCATGCTGAACCTCAGCTCGCTGGCCTCCGGCACGTCGGTCAACTACCTGGCCACCGACGAGGTGCACTGGAATGGCCAGCCCGTGGCGGTCGTGGTGGCCGAGACGCTGGAGACCGCCCGGCACGCGGCGTCCCTGGTGCGGACGACGTACCAGGAGCTGCCCGCCGTGGTGGACTTCGCGTCCGAGGCGCCGAACGCCACCCCGCAGAAGAGCAACGCCATCGCGGAGGCCGGGGCCGACAAGGGGGACGCGCCGGCCGCGCTGGCGGCCGCGCCGGTGGCGGTGGACCTGCTGTTCACCACGCCGCCGCACAACCACAACGCGATCGAGCCGCACGCGACGACCGCCGTATGGGAGGGCGACCGCCTGACCCTGCACGAGGGCACGCAGAACATCGCGTGGCTGCGCAGTCACCTCGCCTACCGGTTCGGCGTCCCCGAGCGGAACATCCGGGTGCTGTCCCCTTACGTGGGCGGCGGGTTCGGCGGCAAGGGCTCGGTCTGGGCAGGGGTGTTGCTCGCCGTGCTGGCCGCGCGGGCGACCGGCCGGCCCGTGCGGCTGGCGCTCACCCGCGAGGGCGTCTACCACACGGTCGGCGGCCGCACTCCCAGCACGCAGCGGGTCGCGCTGGGCGCGGACGCGGACGGGAGGCTGACCGCGCTCATCCACACCAGCGTGTCCAGGACGGGACGGGCCGGGGGCCTCCCGGAGCAGATCACCTCGGCCTCCCGGCACCTGTACGCCGCCCCGAACATCCACCTGCAGCAGAGCCTCGTCCAGCTCGACGCGCTGCCCAACACGTATATGAGGGCCCCTGGCGAGTCCATCGGCACCTTCGCCGTGGAGTCGGCCATGGACGAGCTGGCCTTTGAGCTGGGCATCGACCCGATCGAACTGCGCATGCGCAACGAGCCCGAGCGCAATCCGGTGGACGGCAAGAGGTTCGCGCACCGGATGTTGCGTGAGGCGTACGCGCTGGGGGCGGAGCGGTTCGGCTGGCATGAGCGCGATCCGCGGCCGGGGTCCATGCGGGACGGGCGGTGGCTGGTCGGCATGGGGGTCGCCACGGCGTACCACCCGTCGTGGCAGATGCCCGCGAAGGTCACCGTGCGGCTGTCCGCGGACGGCACGGTCGTGGTGCGCTCCGCCTTCCACGAGATGGGCATGGGCGCGGCCACCGCGCAGACGCAGATCGCCGCCGACGAGCTGGGCGTGCCGCTGGAGGCCGTACGCGTCGAGTACGGCGACTCCGACCTGCCGCCGGGGCCCGGCGCGGGCGGTTCGGCGCAGACGGCGAGCGTGGCCGCGGGCCTGGTCGCCGCATCCCGCAAGCTGAAGCAGTCGGTGCTCGCCCTGGCGCGGCGTTCGGCCGGGTCACCGCTGCGCGGGCGCAAGCTGGACGACCTCGAAGCCCGCGACGGGGGCCTCTATCAGGGCTCTCGGGGCGAGACGTATGCCGCGATCCTGACTCGTGCGGGCCGTGATCACCTGGTGGCCGAGGGCGGGGTGGGCGTGCTCGGGTTCCTGGCGAAGACCATCCGCGACCGCCGGAACTGGGTGAAGGCGGCGTGCGGCGCGCAGTTCTGCGAGGTGCGGGTCGATCGGGACACCGGTGAGGTACGGGTGTCGCGCTGGCTCGGCGTGTTCGACGTCGGCACGGTGATCAACGCCAAGACGACGGCCTCGCAGCTGCGCGGCGGCATCGTAATGGGCATCGGGCTGGCGCTGTCGGAGGAGACCCTGGTCGATCACCGTACGGGCCGCATCGTGAACCCGAGCCTGGCCGAATACCACGTCCCCGTGCACGCCGACATCCCGCACCTCGACGTGCACTACCTCGGCGAACCGGACCCGACGATGCCCCTGGGCCTGATCGGGGTCGGGGAGGTGGGCATCACGGGAGCCGCGGCGGCCGTGGCCAACGCCGTGCGCCACGCCACGGGCAAGCGCGTCCTCGACCTGCCCATTACCTTGGACAAACTGCTCCCGCTCTAGGCTGGTGCTCATGTCACGACCACCCGTTCCGCCGTTCACCGAAGAGTCCGCCCTGGTCAAGGTCCAGTCCGCCGAGGACGCCTGGAACACGTGCGACCCGGACCGCGTCGCGCTCGCGTACACGGAGGACTCGGTCTGGCGCAACCGCCACGAGTTCCTGACCGGGCGCGACGAGATCAGGGACTTCCTGCGGCGCAAGTGGGACAGGGAGCTGGACTACGCGCTGCGCAAGGAGCTCTGGGCCGTGACGGGCAACCGCATCTCGGTGCGGTTCCAGTACGAGTGCCACGACGCCTCGGGGCAGTGGTGGCGCAGCTACGGCAACGAGCAGTGGGAGTTCGACGAGTCGGGGCTGATGCGGCGCAGGGAGGCCAGCATCAACGACCTGCGCATCGCGGCGGCCGACCGCCGCATCTTCGGCCCCCGCAGTGGTCCCGAGCCGGGCCTGCTGCCCCTTCGGTGAGGTAACTCAGGTTAGGTAGCGGAGCCACAGGTACGGCGTCGACAGCGCCACGGTCACGAACGTGACGACCAGCCCGTACTTCGTGAACTGCCAGAAGCTGATCGGGGTGCCGTTGCGGGCGGCGATGCCGAGGATGACGACGTTGGCCGCCGCCCCCACGGCCGTGGCGTTGCCGCCCAGGTCGGCCCCGATGGCCAGCGCCCACCAGAACACCTGCGCGGACCCGTGGCCGCCGTTGGCCTGGACGAGGTCGGCGACGATGGGGCTCATGGTGGCGACGTACGGGATGTTGTCGATGACGGCCGACAGTACGGCCGAGCCCCACAGCAGCAACATCGTGGTCAGCCCGAGCTCCCCGTGGGTGGCCTGCGCCACGGCCCTGGAGATCTGCCCGATGACCCCGGTCTCCACCAGCGCCCCGACCATGACGAACAACCCCGCGAAGAACACCAGGGTCGGCCACTCCACCTCGCCGATGGCGTCCTCGGTCGTCACCTTCGTGGCCGCGACCAGCACCCCGGCGCCCAGCAGCGCCACGACGGACGGCTCGTAGTGCAGCACCGGATGCAGCACGAACGCCGCCAGCACCAGGGTCAGCACGGCGAGCGACTGCCACAGGAGTTTGTGGTCGGCGATGGCCTCCCGCTCGTTCAGCGTCATGATCTCGGCGGCCCGATCGGGGTCGTACCGGAACGACTTCCTGAACAACCACCGGCAGAGCACCAGGAACACCGCCACCAGCACCACGATCAGCGGCGCCAGGTGCACCAGGAAGTCGTTGAAGGTCAGCCCGGCGCGGCTGGCGATGATGATGTTCGGCGGATCGCCGATCAGGGTGGACGTGCCGCCGATGTTGGACGCCATCGCCTCGGCGATCAGGAACGGCGCCACGGGCAGCGCCAGCCGCTCGCACACCAGGAACGTCACGGGCGCGATCAGCAACACGGTGGTCACGTTGTCCAGCAACGCCGAGGCGGACGCGGTGATCACGATCAGCAACACCATGAGCCGGAACGGCCGCCCCTTGGCCCGTTTGGCCGCCCAGATGGCGAGAAACTCAAAGATGCCCGTCTGTTTCAGGACACCGACGATGACCATCATGCCGAGCAGCAGGAAGATCACATTCCAGTCGATCCCGGAATGCTCGTCAAAGAACGCCGCACCCGCGTGGGTGGCATGGATCACCAACATGATCCCCGCCCCGCCCAGCGCCGCCGCCACGCGGTGCATCTTCTCGGTGGCGATCAGCGTGTACGCAATGAGAAAGGCGGCCACCGCCACCCACGCCGTAACGGTCACACGACCACCTGGCGCTCACGGGGGATGAACTGGGCGGCGGGGCGGTCGAGGTGCATAGGCTCTCCGGGAACGACGAGTGAACCGCCGACCAGACTTCCCGGCACACCCGTCAATAACCTATCAAGAGCCGTAACCGTGTCAGCAGCCCCAAATCCCTGACGAACCCCCGTACCGACCACTTCCGGATGGTCGTCAAGTTCCGCATATGCCAATGATCCGGCCGGCCCAAGAGATCTTCACCCTGACCGGCACGACCGTCGACCCCAGGTGGTCACGCTACCGGCGGGGACGTCAGTCGCCTGGCGTGCGGTCCACCAGCGGTGATGCCTGAAGAATCGCTGGCACGCGAGTCAACGGTGTCTCGTACCCGTGGGCGAAGGCGGAGTCGAAGCCCACCGGGCCGAGCCGGTCGCGCAGCGCCGCGCGCAACTCCTGGTCGGTGACGAGGGCTTCCCGGTCTTCAGGGCTGAGTCGTTCGGCGGCGCCGAGCAGGGCGGCGGCGCGTTCGAAGTGGCCGGTGGCGTGGTCGGACCCGGCGAGCAGGTGCAGCCCGATGGCGGTGATGCGCACGTCCCCGAGGCCGACGGCGATGTGGGTGCCCTCGGCGAAGTGCAGCCGCGCGCTATCGCGGTCGCCGCCGAAGGCCGCGGCGCGACCCAGGCCGAGCAGGCAGCGGGCCGCGCAGCGCAGGTCGCCGATCCGCCGGAACTCGGGGAGCAGGCCACCGAAGCGGGTCTGCGCGATGGCGTGGTCCCCCCGGTGCTGGTCGAGGGTGGCCAGGTAGATCTCGGCGTGTAGCCGTTCGTGGTCGTTGCCGCTGGCCCGGGCCAGCCGCGCGGCCTCAGCCAGCCAGCCGGGCACGTCGTCGAGGCGGACCCCAGCCTCGATCGCCCGGATGCTCATCTGATTGAGGCAATTGGCGCGCTTGACGTGGTCGTTGAGCCGGCCGAACAGCTCGGCGGCCTGGACCAGCCGGGCCAGGGTGGTCTCGGGGTCGGCGGCGTACACGTGGGCGGACAGCGCCATGGCGCGGTGCCAGTCGTCGCCCAGCAGCTCGAAGAGCTCGGCCGCCTGGGCCAGGTGCCTGAGGGAGTCCGCGTGCTGCTCGCCGTACCTCATCGTCCAGCCGCGGGCGAGCAGGGCGAGTGCTTGATCGTGCCCGGTGCCGCTCACGGCCATCCGATGCGCCCGCTCGGCGAACTCCTGCGCCCGTTCTGTGTCCTGATAGCACAGCACGATGGAGCAGGTGATCGCGATCCGGAGGCGCAAGGCGCCGTCCGGCAGCGGTCGTTGGAGTAGCTTGTCGAGCCAGTCGAACAACTCGCCGCTGCAACCGACGACCTCCCACGCCGTACCGATGCCGGCGATGAACTCCCAAGCGCTGGTGGTGTCGTTCCGATCCAGGGCCCAGCGCAAAGCGGCCGTCAGGTCTGCCGAGCGACGGTTGATCCACCGTAGCGCGGCGACCTGGTCTCGGCCGCGCAGGTCCGGCACGGCGGCCACGGCATGGCGCAGATGGTGACGGGCGTGCTGCTCGCGCGCCGTTTCTGCGGCACCGCGCGCGACCAGCCGCCGACGCGCGAACTGCCGGACGCTCTCCAGCAGGAGATACTCGGTTGTCTCGTCCCTGCGGTGGGAAGAGATCAGCGATCGGTCCAGCAGGCGCGAGAAGATCCGGATCAGGTCGGCGGAATCCAGCGGCGGGTAGGGGACGACCTGCGCAGCCGTGTCGTAGTCGAACTCGCCCGGGAACACCGAGCAACGTTCCAGCAGCAGCCGCTCGTCCTCGTTCAGCAGCTCGTAGCTCCAGGTGAGGGCCTCCTCCAAGGTACGGTGCCGGTTCGGAGAGCCGTGCGCCCCATCGGTCAGCAGGGCGAACCGGTCGTGCAGCCGGGCCAGCAACTCGCTGGGCGTGAAGAACCGTACCCTTGCGGCGGCGAGTTCGATCGCCAGCGGCAGGCCGTCCAGGCGGCGGCAGATCATTGCGACCTGCCTGGCGTTTCCGGCGGTGACCTCGAACCCGGGCGAGACCGCGGTGGCGCGGTCGGCGAAGAGCAGGCCGGAGCCGGAGTCCAGTACGGCGGCCGGGTCGTCGAGCTCGGCGGGCAGCGGCAGCGGCGGGATCTCGTAGACGACCTCCCCCGCGATGTGCAGTGCTCCGTGGCTGGTGGCCAGCACGTGCAGGTGGTCGGTGGTGGCCAGCAGGTCGGCGAGCAGCGCCGCCGCAGTGGCGGTCACATGCTCGCAGTTGTCCACGACGAGCCAGTGCCGACCCTCGGCGAGCGTCCCGCGGATCAGGGCGCGCAGCTGGTGCTCTTGCCCGGCGACGCCCAGTGCGTCGGCGAACGCCCGTTCCACGGCGTCTCCGGGGGTCATGGGGGCGAGATCGATTAGGACGGCCGGAGGCAGCGTGGTCACCGAGTGGGCCAGGTGCAGGGCCAGGCGGGTCTTGCCGGTGCCGGCGGGGCCGGTCAGGGTCACCATCCGGTGCGTGTCGAGCAGTCGGCGCAGGTCGCCGATCTCCCTGGCTCGGCCAACGAATGATGACAGCGGTCTGGGCGGGACACCGCGGGGTTCGCGGCGTGCGCGGAACCGGGCCGCCGCGTCGACCAGGGCCAGCCGGTTGGTCCCGCCGAGCTTGCGCAGCAGGGACGACACGTGGCTCTCGACGGTACGTTCCGACAGCCGCAGCCTGGCGGCGATCTCCTGATTCTGCAGGCGGTCGCCCACGAGCCACAGGACCTCTAACTCGCGCGGTGTCACGCCGGCACCTCGTAAATCGGGAAAGACGTCCGTACCCATGACCTGAGTATGCCGCCGCTCGGGCGGATCTCCACGGTCTGGCACTGAGCGGGTTTCCGTACTGAGCACGGATGCGGAGCGGGCGAGGTGCGGGGTGGAATGGCGGCATCCGCCACACGCTTTCCCACACGTCGGCACCGATGCTTCGAGCGCGGTCGACGCGAGCCGGCGACACGAGAGAACGACCGAGAGAAGGAGAGATCATGGCAGGCAAGGCTGTCATCAGCTTGACCACGGGGCTTGAGGACCCAGAGCGGGTCACGGTGGCGTTCCTGGTCGCGCTCGGCGCGGCCGAGCAGGGCCGTCCGACGCTGATGTTCCTCACCAAGGAGGCCACCCGGCTGGCCCTGGACGGCGTCGCGACCGGTGTCGCGTGCGACGGCTGCCCGGCGCTGGCCGACCTGGTGGCTCGGTACGCCAAGGCGGGTGGAACGTTCCTGGTCTGCCCCATCTGCTTCGATTCCCGCAAGCTCGACAAGAGTCTGCTGATCGAGGGCGCGGAGCTGGGCGGCACCATTCCGATGTGGCAGTGGATCGGCGACGAGGGCGCCACCACCTTCAGCTACTAGGGTCAGTCGTCATGGGCGATATCGGATTCCTCCAGGCTCCGGAACCCACCCCGGAGGCGCAGCGACTGTTCGACGATGATCTCGCCGAGGTCGGCTACATTATGAACATCACCAGATTGTGGGCGTACGAGCCCGCCATCGTGAGCGGGCTGTTCGACCTGATGGGGCAGGCAGGCAAGGCGGCGGGGTTGAGCTACCGCCAGCGCGGGATCCTGGTGGCCGCCTGCGCGTCGGTTCTCGGCGACTCTTACTGCTCGCTGGCCTGGGGAAGCAAGCTGGCCGACGCGACAGATGCGCGAACGGCCTCCGGAGTGCTGCGGGGCGATGACGACGGGCTGAGCGCCGCCGAGCGAGCGATGGCAAGCTGGGCGCGGAAGGTCGCGCGCGACCCCAACGGGATCGGCCGGGCGGATGTGCGGGCGCTGCGTGACGCCGGATTCGATGACGCCCAGATCTTCGGGATCACGGTGTTCGTCGCACTGCGCATCGCGTTCTCGACCGTCAACGACGCGCTCGGCGCACGCCCGGACGCCGCCTTCCGCGCCACCGCCCCGCAAGCCGTGCTCGACGCCGTCACCTTCGGCCGCCCCATTGCGGAGTAGCGGCCGATGAGGGACGCATAACGTAACAGCCTGGTCATTCCCGGCTCTCAGATGCGCAGATGCCAGGACGTACGCAGAACGCACCCTGCGAGTTCGCTCCTATCGTGAGGGGATGTTGACGGTAGGTATCGATCTCGCGGCGGAGGCGGTGCGGACTGCGGTGGCATGGCTCGACTGGTCGGCCGGCCGGGCCCGGCTGGTCAGGGTGGAGGTCGGGGCGGACGACGAGCTGATCGTCGAGGCGGTGATGGCCGCGAGCAAGGCGGGGATCGACTGCCCGCTCGGCTGGCCCGACAGGTTCGTGGACTTCGTCACCGCCCACCGTGCCGGGCACGTCCGGGTGCCGGAGGGCTTGGCGGGTCGGGCCTGGCGGCGGGATCTGGCGTTGCGGGTCACCGACCAGGTGGTGCACGAGCAGACCGGGCTGACGCCGCTGAGCGTGTCCGCCGACCGCATCGGGCACGCCACCATGCGCTGCGCCGCTGTGTTGGCCGAGCTCGCGCGGCGGGGCCAGCCGGTGGATCGGCGCGGCGGTGGGGCTGTTGTGGAGGTGTACCCGGCGGCCTGCCTGAAGCGGTGGGGGCTGCCGTACCGGGGCTACAAGCGCACCGCCAACCTCACCGAGCTGGGCCGGCTCGTGGACCTGCTGCTGGAGGCGGCGCCGTGGCTGGAGCTGGGCGAGTACGAGCCGCTCTGCCGCGCCTCGGACGACGCCACCGACGCCGTCGTGTCCGCACTCGCCGCCCGCGCGTCAGCCCTCGGCCTGGTGACCGTACCAGCGGGGGAGCAGGCTGGCACGGCGGCCACGGAGGGCTGGATCGCTCTGCCCACCACGCCCCTGGACCACCTCATCACAGCCGGGTCGAAGCCCCGCTAAAGGTCCATCACCGTGCCCTCCACTCCAAGCCATGCTCGCAAATGTCGGTCGAAGCCCCTCGGAAATGTCAGTAGCCGATCTCAGGTATGTCGGTTTGAACGGCCGTGAAATGTCGGTGCGCCACCTGTAAGATGTCGTTCTCGCCGGTAGGAGGGACTGCGGTGGATCTTGTCGCCCGACGTATCGCTGATCATGCTGTGGAATTCTTGGAAGCGTTCAGAGTAGTGATCATCAACGGGCCTCGCCAGTCCGGGAAGACCACCTTGCTTCGTCAGCTGGAGGCTTGTCGTGGCGGCACGTACCTGACCTTGGACGATGGCACACTCCGTGCCGCCGCACACGCTGACCCGGAAGTATTCGTCGCTGATGGACCCAGGCCGATGATGATCGACGAGATCCAGCGGGGCGGCGACGATCTGGTCCTGGCAATCAAGGCGTCAGTCGACCGTTCACCGGGACGCGGGCAATTCGTCCTCGCTGGTTCGACCAGGTTTCTGGCGACCCCTTCGCTCAGTGAGTCCCTGGCCGGACGAGCGGCCATCATCGACGTCTGGCCGTTCGCGCAACAGGAGCTGGCCGGGGGCGACACTTCCTTTCTCACGAGGGCGTTCGAGGAACCGGAGTCCTTCAGGACGACGGCACAGAGTTCCTGTGGCAGGGCGGACTACTTCGACCTCATCGGCAGGGGATTCTTCCCCGAAGTCATAGCCATGCGATCCGAGCTTGCTCGCGCCGAGTGGTACGACTCCTACGTGCAATCGATCATCGACACGGACATTCGCGAGATGGCGAAGATCGATGAGCCCAGCAACCTGCGACAGTTGCTGAGGCTGGCCGCAGCCTCCACCGCTCAGGAGCTCAACGTCGTCAAGACCGCCAGCGACCTCGGACTCCACCGCACGACGATCAGCCGCTACCTCGGCCTGCTGGAAACGGTCTTCCTGGTGCAGTCGCTGCCCGCGTGGTCGCGCAATCTCAACGCCAGAGCTGTACGGCGACCCAAGCTGCACATCACCGACACCGGGCTGGCCGCGCACTTGTTGTCGGTTGACGCCGAAGGGCTGGGAGCGCGCATAGCACCCGCTCGTGGGGCGCTCGTGGAGACATTCATCGCCAACGAACTGGCCAAGCAGGCGACGTGGTCCCCCTTCCGGCTGAATCTCTTTCATTGGCGCGTCAGCCAGGGGGCAGAGGTCGACCTGGTGGCCGAGCGAACCAACGGCCGGGTGATCGGAGTGGAAGCCAAGGCCACGGACGCCGTCGACCTCAGGGACTTCAAGGGCCTGACCACGCTCAGAGACTCTCTTGGGGACCAGTTCGTTCACGGGTTCATACTCCACACAGGGAGGCGATCACTCGCCTTTGGTGATCGACTGACCGCGCTGCCGATCAGCGCGCTGTGGGACCGTTAGGGACCGAGAACCGGCGGTGTGCTCCGATCACGCCGGTTGGCCTTCACGTGGGTCTCCTGGAAGGCCGCAGAACTCATCATGCGGGCCCCGAACGGCGATGTGAATCATCCTGGTGCGCTCCCGGGAGACACTTGTGCACTCTTGACCTCCAGGGGCCCTTCTGTCGGCCGCAGTGTGGCTAGCGGGTCGGGGGATGGCGAAGGTCAGGGTCGATCAATTCCCCCAGAGATCTAAAGATCCTTAGGTGGAGGGATAAGTACTTAACTGAATACGAAGGGTAGGTTCACGGCGTTCCGACTAGGAAAGGACGTCTCATGGAACAGCAGCAGGCTCAGCAGATCGAGCAGCAGTTGCGGCAGAACTGGCAACAGATCAGGTATCGGATCCTCGACCAGTTCGCCGAGGTCAGCCCATCCGATCTCGACTTCGCTCGCAACGTCAACGATCTGGTCGAGCGGATCGCGGACAAGTCCCACCACAGCGATCGGTACGTTGAGACGCGACTGCTGGAACTGGTCGGCGTCGGGGGCACCTCGATGGGACCGCAGGGGCAGCCGTTCGGCTCCTCGATGGGGCAGCAGGGCGGACAGCAGGGCCGTTTGGGGCAGTAACGGCGCGAGCGCGTCGGAGATGAGGCGATGGGCTGGTCAGGCGATGTCGATCCGATGCGTATCGGAAGCGCACGTCCGGCCAGCCCATCGGACGGTTGCACCTGCAAGGGGAGCGAGGCGGTCGCCTCCAGCCATCAGGACAGGACCCACGATCAGATAGGCAGCATGGACCGGTAGTCCAGCAGATCGTCGATCAGATCGGTGACCGACCGATCGCGAGGCATCTGCTGTAGTTCGGTCAGCATCGCGTCCACCTGTTCGCGCGTAGGTCGATCGTCCACTGACGCAGCCAGACTCACCAGCCTGCTCATAGTGCCTCCCAGGGCTAGTTTGTCCCGTTTCCGTAATAAATGTACCATTTTAGCTTGCCGTTGAGGTGAGACGTCAACTCCTTCGACCTGGCCCGACGCACTCAGCGTCGGCAGCGGCGTTGGCGGCGACGTGAACGGCTGGTGCCGGAGCCGTTTCTCAGAGTCGGAAACGCCCTGGAAGATCGGGCGGCAACAACCGGACAGCCGCGCCGACATGGTCTTCTCCCATGGCATTGGCCGTCCTGCCCGTAGTCTGGAAGAAGGGACGCTCGCCGGTCGAGCGCGACCGGGACGCGGGAGACGGGTGAGCGCATGCAGCACACGCGCACTCGGGGGTGAGCCTGATGAGGCTTCACGACGTGTGGTTCACAGGCACCGCGGCGGTCGCGATGACGGCCGCGCTAGTCGCCGGCGCACCAGTGGCCACAGGGCAGGTGGCCGAGTCGCGGCTCGCGCAACTGTGCACCGCTCCGCCACTGCCGGGCAAGGTGGTGGATGTGAAGCTGACCGACATGAAGTCCGGGTCGATGCGCCTGACGGTGAACCCGGCCAAGGTCCCGTCGGGCACCGTGTCGTTCCGCGCGTCCAACACCGGCACACTGGCCCATGAACTGGTCGTGCTGCCGCTCGTGAAGGGGCAGGCCATCGGGAAGCGGCCGGTAGGAACCAATCATCGTGTGAAGGAGACGGGCAGTCTCGGCGAGGCGTCGCACAACTGCGCCGCGGGTGAGGGCGAGGGCATCGCGCCGGGGTCCATGAGTTGGGTGACGCTCAAGCTGCACCCTGGACGGTACGAGCTGGTGTGCAACATTCCTGGGCATTACGCCGCAGGTATGCACGCAGAGTTCAACGTTACCCAGTGAGGATCGGGATCTGGTTCGGCGAACGGGCGGGCGATCAGCGGAGTGGGCGCGGCGGCCACGGAGGGCTGGATCGTGGTCCCCTTAACGTCCCTGGACCACCTCAAGGATCTTGATGGTGCCGATGTCGCCTCCGTACCAGAGGCGGTACTCGGCTGGTGGCTTCACGTAGCGACCGGCATCCTCGTACCACAGGAGTCCGGTGAGCGTCAGCGTGCGGCCCAGCGAGGCCGCAAGTATTTTCGGCTTGCCATCGTTCCGTACGCTCTCAACGGGCACAGATGCGTGTCCGCCCTCGGGATACGTGCTGAAAATGAGCGGCATGGCAGCCACCGGGCCGCTGTTCTGCGCGGTCGCAGCGGTGAGAGCTGCTGTGACTCCTCCGGCAAGCGCCACGAACACCGCGGATATCACCGGCCATGACGCTGGTCGAGCCGGCCGACAAGGTCGGGATCACGCTGCTCGCACCCGCGGGAAACAACAGGCGAAACACCTGGCAAACACACGGGTAATTACGCCCGTTTTTCCCACGAATCTGCGGCAGAACTACTCCAAAAATAACAGTCCAGTCCTTAATTCCGCCGCCCTTGTTTCTATGCGGGCCACAGGTTGTCACCATGATCGGTGACACGCCCTCGCCCCCCGGAGGTCCTTTTGACTGCCTTCTTGCGTGCTCTCCTCGCGTCCACGGTGGCGGCACTTGTCGCGCTGCCCGCCGTACCGGCCGCCGCCGTAGCCGCCGCGGCCCCGGCCGGAATGTACAGGTTCGTGGTCGCCATCGGCGGCCTGAAGACCACCTCGCGGGAGAACTGGGTGCGCCTCGCGACCTACTCCCTCACGGCCGACGGCAAGGCTTACGACTCCCACTTCCACTGGTCGCAGCGCGTACGCGTGAACCGCAGCTACACCGGCGTCAGCGGCGGCGACTGCGGCGTGCGGGCCTGCCAGGTGCAGACCGCCAACGGCTTCCAGGCCACCAGCTCTCCCAAGCAGCTCAGCGGCACCTACACGGTGACCGGCTCGGTGCTGCGGATCACCTGGACCGGTAACGGATGGGAGGAGTGGACGGTCAGCGAGCCGATCGCCGGGCAGCTCGCCAAGCTCACCTACCGGGGCAGCTCTTTCGGTGCGACGCACGGGTACGGCTACGGCAGCAACGCCACATGGAGCAACCGCGCGTCGATGGCGGAGATCGCCGCCTTCGACCACACCCGGCTCAAGCACGACTACCACCTGTGGAAGACCGACGCGGGCACGCCGTACCTCGACGAGGGCGCGGGTAACCCGTTCTGGAAGACCGGGTGGCAACGGTGTACGAGCGGCCGATGCCTGGGCGGCGCCACGACGGGCACCGACTACTACCTGTCCACGGCCAACGCCACCTCGACCGACCGCAGGGACACGATCTGGCACTGGCGGCGCGAGCTGGCCGACGGGCGCGGTGAGCACTGCTACACCGGCAACTCGCACGTCAAGCCCATGCTGCAGATCATCGACAACGCGGGCGGTTTCCACGGCTGGGTGGCCGTGGAGGCCTCGCTCAACCAGACCTCCCCGAGCCAGGGCACCTCGGCCGACGACATCGGCGTCTTCGAACTCAGCGAGTTCTAGGCCACTGGGGACTGAGCCGACAGGCAGATCCGGACGCGCAACCCGCCGTTCAGACCGAGGCCGCGGAGCCGGGGGCCGATGCCGTCGGGATCGCGGAGCCATGCCCCGTCGTCCGCGGAGTCGTCCTCCGGCAGGTCGAACTGCGCAAGCCATTCCTCACGGGTCTTGAAGGGAGGAGGCGGCGGCTCGTCGACATAGCCCAGCGCCGACTTCCAGAAGTCCGCAAGAAGGAGATTAGCGCTGGGAACCCAGCTGCCTGACCACTGAAGGCGTCAGCCGAGCCGTCATCGGCGCCAGAAAGCGTCGTGGGCGCGCTGGTCAGCCACATATTCCCAGCGTTCCACGACCAGCCCTCGCTCGAAGCCGTAGACGTTGAAATTGTCCATCTCGACGCGCTCTCCACGGCGCTCCGCTGTCCAGCGGTGCAGAGTGACCGAGTAAGAGTCGTTGGCCTGTACAGAGAGCAGCCCGGTCTGGAAGGTGCCGCCCGTCTCTTCGAGCGCGAGCATGCCGAGCCTGATGATGGCGTCCTTGCCACGATGCTCGCCTGCCACGATGCTGTCGCCGCCGATGTGGAAAATGGCGTCGTCGGCGATCAGGTCGAGATAACCGGTGAGATCGCCATTGCCGATCAGATCGTACAAGCGCCGGGTAAGCACGGCGTTCGGGTGTGTGTCAGGTCTCATATGGTCACCATGCCGCGGCGGCGTGGCGAGATGGCATAGATCTTTGGTTATAGGTCGCTCGGCTGTACAACGTGCCCCCTGCCGAGTGGGTCTTATGGGGATGTACGGCAGGAGGCGGCGATGAGGTTCGCATTGCCACTGTGGCTTTCCAACCTGATGGTCAACGGGCGGCCAGCAGCGCCGCCATCAGTCCTACCTCGACCACCAGGTAAAACCCAGTGGGATAGCACCGCGACGGCCGCTCCAACAGCATGGAGACGACCCGGCCCGCGGCCATGCCGCCCAGCGCCAGTGCCACCGCCACCAGCACGCCGTCACGCAATGTGCCCACGCCGAAGGCGGCCAGCGCCAGCGCCGCCGCCGTGGCGAGCCCGAACCCCCCGTACACCGCCCGCACCTCATTACGGCCGTCCGCCGAGGCCACCCGGATGCCGAACGGCGCCACCAGCGTCCCCGGCGCAACCAGGCCGTACACGCCCATCCCGGCGAAGAAGACCGCCACCACACCGATGATCACGTCCGACATGCCCGCATCCTGCCATCCGCTCCCCGTGCCGGCCATTACCTAGCGGGTAGTGCCGCTGGCTAGGGATCGTCGCAGCCCCTGCTGAACAGCCGATGCCGCGTCCTAGCAATGCGGCGAACCCCTTGAGTTGTGCATACTGCGTATGCATACTTAGTACTCATGCCAGTCAGACACGGGCTGCTCGCCCTACTCAGCAGGGGGCCCCGGCATGGCTACCAACTGCGGGTCGAGTTCGAGGCGTCGACCGGGGCGACCTGGCCGCTCAACATCGGCCAGGTCTACACGACGCTGTCCCGCTTGGAGCGCGACGGCCTGGTCACGCCGGGGGAGTCGGACGAGCAGGGCCGGGTCGTCTACACGATCACCGAGGCCGGCCGGGCGGAAATGGTGCGGTGGTTCAGCAGCCCCGTCATCCACTCCGACCGGCCGCGGGACGAGCTGGTCATCAAGCTGGCCATGGCCGTCGCGGCCCAGAAGGTGGACGTCGCCGAGGTCATCCAAAAGCAGCGGACGGCGACCATGCGAGCCCTTCAGCAGCTGACCAGGGCCAAGCGAGCTGCCACGGAAGGCGCAGCCCAGCGGCTCGTGCTCGATTCCATGATCTTCCATGCCGAGGCCGAGCAACGTTGGCTGGACCACTGCGAGGCCTTTCTCAAGGAGGAAAGATGACGTTCGTACGGCTGGCTGAGGTGGCCAGAGTCCATGGCGAAGGAGCGACAGTCGTACACGCTCTGAAGGGCGTAAGCCTCGAGGTCGACGCGGGAGAGCTGGTCGCGGTCATGGGCCCGTCCGGGTCCGGCAAGTCGACTCTGCTCAACATCGCGGGCGGGCTCGACCGGCCCACGTCAGGGACGGTGCACATCGGCGAGCAGGACCTGGCCACCGTGCGCGACCTGGCGGCGCTGCGGCGCCGCAGCGTCGGCTATGTCTTCCAGGACCTCAACCTGATCACGTCGCTGACAGCGGCGGAGAACGTGATGCTGCCGCGCGAGCTCGACGGCCAGCGCTCAAGCCTGGCCCGGGAGGAGGCCATGGCCGTGCTGGCGGAGATCGACGTGGAATACCTGGCCGACCGCTTCCCCGACGAGCTGTCCAGTGGCCAGCGCCAGCGGGTCGCGATCGCCCGCGCTCTGGTCGGCGAGCGGCGTCTGCTGCTGGCCGACGAACCGACCGGCGCGCTCGACACGCGCACCGGCGACGAGATCCTGCAAACATTACGGGCTCGCTGTGACGCGGGCGCGGCGGTCCTGCTCGTCACCCACGAGCCGCGCTACGCCGCCTGGGCCGATCATGTGGTGTTCCTCCGCGATGGGATGATCACGGACACCACGGACACGTCGCTGGTGAGCGCCCGATGAGCGTCGTACTGGTCGCGCTGCGCCTCGCCCGCCGAAACGCGTGGCGTTCCCGGGGACGAAGCGCGCTCATCATGGTGATGATCGGCTTGCCCGTCCTGGTGATCACGGGGGTCCTCACCCTCACCGAGACCATGAACGTCACTCCGCGGGAGGGGCTGGTGGCCGAGCTCGGCACGGCCGACGCCCGGCTCGTCCAGACACCTGAGGGCACAGTGCTCCAGCAGCAGCCGAACGGAGCGAGCTGGAACACGGGCGGCGACGACGACGGAGCTGCCGCTCCCGAGCTGGGCGCCGCCGAGGTGGCGGCCCTGCTCGGACCGGGCAGCCGGTTGATTCCCTTCAGCACCGGCGTGCTCCGGGTGGGCACCGAACGGGTCGACGCGCTGGAGACCGACCTGCGCGATCCCCTCACCAGGGGGATGCTGACATTGAGCGAGGGCAGATTTCCCGCCGCCCGAGAGGTCGCGGTGACACCCGCGCTCGGCCTGCGCCCCGGCGACCTCCTGCGGCCGTCTGGCGCGGAGCCGCTAACGGTGGTGGGCGTGGTCGAGCACCCGCACCGGCCCTCGCTTCGCGAGGTCGTGGGTCCGGATCTGCCGCTGGCGCCCCTGGATGACTTCTGGTCGCCGAATATGTACGGCCCCGGCTGGCTCGCCGACACCGCGAAGCCCGTGTCCTGGACCGCCGTGCCCGCGCTGAACAGGGCCGGCCTGTACGTCACTTCCCGCGCCATGATCTCGGACTCGCCGCGCGCCCTGGTTCGTTTCTCCCCCTTGGACGTCCAGCACACGGTCGGGCTCGGCGCCATGGTGATCATGGTGGTGCTGGAGACCGTGCTGCTGGCCGGGCCCGCCTTCGCGGTCGGGCTCAGGAGACGGCGCCGGGAACTGGCCGAGATCGCGGCGCAGGGCGGCTCGGCCGGGCACCTGCGGACGATCGTGCTGGCCGACGGACTGGTCCTCGGCGGTGCGGCCACCTTCGTGGCGACGGTGCTGGGCATCGGGGCCGGAGCGCTGGGCGCCCCGGTCGTGGCGCGCTGGGGAGGGCAGGTCGGCCCGGCGGAGGTGCCGTGGGCGCCGGTGCTGGGCGTTGCCGCGCTGGGCCTGATCGCCGGGATCGTGGCGGCGCTGGTGCCTGCCGTGCAAGCGGCTCGGCAGGACACCGCGACCGTGCTGGCCGGCCGCGCGCCCGCGGTGGCCGATCGGCTGGGATGGCCCCTGGCGGGGGCCGTGCTGGTGCTGGCCGGGCTAGGGGCGACCGTGGTGGCGCGCCGCCAGCCGGGCTCGGTATGGGTGTGGGCCTCCGCGGTGCTGGTCATGATCGGCCTGGTGGTGCTGACACCATGGCTGGTCCGCTTCACCGGACGGGCGGCCACGCGGTTGCGGCTTCCGCTGCGGGTGTCCGTCCGCGACGCGGTCCGCCACCGATCCCGGACGGCGAGCGCCGTGGCGGCCGTCATGGCGGTCACGGCCACGGTCGTGGCTATGAGCATCGGCACTCAGAGCGAATACATGGACCAGCGCAACGCCTACACCTCGGCGCGCCCGACCGGCATGCTGGCGATCTGGGGCGGCACCATGGCCGACGCGACCTGGAACAAGCTGCGCGCCGCAACGGCCCGCCAGTTGCCGGGCGTGCCGCTGGCCGTCGGCTATCAAGCGAAGGACGCCCAGGGCCACCGCTACGCGTTGCGTTATACGGTGCGATGGAACGGGATACGCACGCGTCGCACGGCGGCCATCGGAGACCAGGCCCTGCTCAGGCTCCTGCAAGGGCGCCATGACCCGCAGGCGGCCGCGGCGCTGGCGAGCGGTAAGGCCGTGGTGTTCGACGCGGCCGCGGTGCGCGATGGCAAGCTGGCGCTGCGGGCCGGCTCCACGTCCGGCCCCGCCCGCAAGCTCGAAGTGCCGGCGGTGCTGGCCATACCCGCCGATGAGCACCAGGGTGGGGCCCTGCTACCGCGCACCCTGGTTGAGCAGGCCGGTTTCGCGACGGCGGAGCGTCAGCTCTACGCCATGTACCGGCCGCCGGCCGACTCCGCGCTGGGGCGCGATCTCGCCAAGGTGACCCGCCGCGTCACGGTCGCCTCCGAGGAGGGCTATCGCAATGTGCCCGCCCCCGGCTTGTGGGGCTGGCTTGTGGGCGCTCTTGTCCTCGTCGTCGGTGGCACGCTGGCCGCCACTCGCCTGGCAGCCGCCGACATGCGGCCCGAGCGCTCGACGATGATGGCCATCGGCGCACCGCCAGGGACGTTGCGGATGGTCGTGGCCGGCCAGGCCCTCTACATCTCCGGGCTCGGCGCGCTGGCGGGGCTGGCCGCGGGAACGGTGACGGGCGTGGCGCTGAGCCGGCCGATGACGACGCACGGCGCCGGAGATCCCGCCACGATCGCCATACCGTGGCCATTCGTGATCGCCGTGGTGGTGGGGCTGCCCGTTCTGGCGACCGCGGCGGCGCTGATCACCCGGACCAGACTGCCCCTCGACCCCCGGCTCCTGTGACACGGAACCTGGACTGCACGCGACCACCCCGACACGCCTCAACTCAATCGCGCACCAGATCGTTAGGCCGGTAGGTGGCGATGAGCACCCCGGAGCCGGTCGTTGCGGAGTCGACCAGCTCGAACGTCAGGCCGATGCCCGAGTCCGGGAACAGCCGCCGGCCTGCCCCGAGCACCAGCGGGTGGATCAGCAAGAGGAGCTCGTCAACGAGGCCGCCCGCCATCAGCGACCTGACCAGCACCCCGCTGCCGAACACCACCAGGTTCTCGGCGATCTCCTTCTTGAGCCCGGCCACGGCGTCGGCGGCGTCGCCCTTGAGGAGGGTGGAGTTCTGCCAGGGCAGCGGCTCGGCCAGCGTCGTGGAGGCCACATACTTCTGGACCCTGTTGAGCGCGTCGGTGAACGGGTTCGGCGCCTGGCGGGGCCAGTAGTCGGCGAAGCGCTCGTACGTCGTGCGCCCCGCCAGCAGGGACCACGCGCTCGACATGCGGGCGCCCATCGCCTCCTGCATGGCCGGGTCCTGGGCCTGGGCGGCCCAGCCGCCGTGCCGGAAGCCGTCTCGCGGGTCCTCATCACGGTGCCCTGGGGCCTGCATCACGCCGTCCAGCGTCAGGTGCTCGATCACGATGACCTTGCCCATGCCGTACCTCTCTTCCTGGTCGTCTGGCTCTCTCACCCCTATACGAACGGGACGCCGCCGAATCGACAGCAGGCTGGATCTGGCCGACGACGGCCGGAACGATCACGCGCGAACGCGCCCCAAGGCGAAGAAATCTAGTTGGGGGCACCACACCCGCCTCATGTCGGGGGAACGCAGCGCGGTGAAGATCGGGGCACCCGGGCTGACGCGGCTCACCGCGTAACCGAGCGGCTCAGGCAGACAGCAGCAGTTCGGCTCGATCGTCAGCAGAAAGCCCGGCCTCGGACAACCGGGCCAGCAACTCTCGATGCGCCTGCCACACCTCGGCCGAAACACCGGGAAGATCGTAGACGTACTCGACCGCGATCACCGCGTCCGCCGGCAATCCGAGGACGAAATGCTTGATCGACTCGGCCGCCGCCCGCAGCTCCGCGAGCGTCGCGGCGGACACGCCCGAGCGCATCGGAGCGTCCACGGGAGCGGCGTACCAGACGTCGGCATCGACATCGAGAGCACGTTCCCGGCTCACCTGGAACATCAGGCGGTGCACAGCGGCGCTCACTGCAACCAGTCCTTCCCGAAGTGAGGGGCCTCGAAGATTCCGGACAGCGTCTGGTCGTGTGAGGCTGAGCCCTAGGGCATGGATCGCACACAGTGAAGCTGTCTTGTAGTGGAGGGCGCGGCGGATGCTCACATGCGGGCGTCCACCGCGCTGCTCTCATCGGGCCTCGCCGCGCATGATCTGCTCGAAGGTGCGTCTGGCGGCCGCGGTCAACGTCCACGTGGTTTCGCGGACGGTCCCCTCCTTGCGGTCCGTACGGCGGACGAAGCCCTGGCCGGCGGCGGCGCACAGCTCGTACGTCGTTTGGCGGCACTCACAGGTATGCGAGATCACGCGGATACGCTGTGCCCGGCGGGTCGGTTCGTACCAGGTCAGCTTGACGTGGCCAGGCCGGGGCGGCTTGACGTGCGGGCTGTGGAAGTCGGGGATCTCGCCGCGCAATATCACGCAGTCCTCCCCTCGAAGACCTCGACGAGGTTCTTGAGCGCGATGTCGACGCGGCCCATGACAATTTCGCGAACGTGATCGCCGCCTGGAGGCAGCCGGTAGCCGTGCTTCTCGAGTACGGCCTGAACCTCGGCTGTCAGGCGGGGTTCGAATCGAAGGTCTGTGATTGGGTTACTCATGGGTCGGACCTCCCGCGTCCGATCAAGGGCCCGTCCCGGCGCATGCATCGCTGGGCGGGCCCGCTGGCTTTAACTGCAGCGTACGTGCAACTCGTTCATCTCGTCTAGCACGTCTAGCACATACCACAAGGTCGGCCTATGACTACATATCTTTAACGTGTTGTCCGTGACGGTTGACCAGCTCGATCCCACGCCCATCTATGAACAACTGGCGTGGATCATCAGGGAGAAGATCAAGTCCGGTGATCTGGAGGAGCGCCAGTTGGTGCCCTCCGAGAGTTCGCTGCAGCAGGAGCATGGCATTGCTCGCGGTTCGGTGCGGCGTGCCATGGAACTTCTGCGCGAGGAAGGCTGGGTGGTCACGATTCAGGGCCGGGGAACGTTCGTGGCGCCACGGGAGAAGTGGCCCGAGAAGCGATAAGTTCACGAGCTGGGGCTACGGCCGATCACCGGTCTCACCGCCAAGATGTTTGGTCATCCGTAGCACCGGAACCACTCGTCCCGCCGCATCCACGGCTGTCATGACCCACGCCATGACGACCACCTGCCGCAACCGCTTCCATGGTCGTGGTCGTGAGGAGGGATCGACCCACATGAGATCGCCAGCAGAACCGGCACTCTCGGTGGTCCGAGGCGGAGCCTCGGCAGAACTCAGGCGAGCCCGTACTTCTGATCGAGGCGGCTTCCTCTTCGGTCACCTCACTCGGCGTATGGCCCAGCACCTGACGCAGCTCGTCCATGATCGCCTGCCCGGAGGTTACGCGTCCAAGACGGGATGATAGGGCTCACACCTGTATCTATAGAGATTGCTGTGACCTTGTCGAACTCGTGCAGTATATGGCGATTTCCGCCAGTATTGGCCAATTACCTCCCTTCTGAGTAGTTGAAGAGCCTTTCCCAGGTGCTCGATCGCATAGATCCGGACAAATCAGCCTTAACCCTGTACCCTGCATGGCTGAGAGAGTTCTGCGGGCACATAAGGCTTAGGAGCGGAGGCCGAGAGTGGGCGAGGGTAAGGACCCACGATTGCTGCACCAGTACAGAACTTGGTTGCAGCGACCCGGGGGCGAGGAGGATGACGCACAGCACCGCGAATTCTTTGAAAACGCAATGATTGTTTTGGATACGAATGTCCTCCTAAGTCTTTATGAGCTTCACGCGTCGGCCAGAGATGAAGTTATCGACGCTCTCGCGCGCGTACAGTCACGGCTGTGGCTTCCCTATCAGGTAGGACTAGAATTTGTCCGGCGTCGGCATGCTGTAATCGCAGCAAGGACACGTTCACTGAGCGAGGCATTAAGGGATGTCGATAAGAGGTTCATAGCTGCTCGGCAGGCAATCATTGCTGCGCGCGATGAGGTTGGACAACTATATGTCAAGTATGCATGGAACTATGAAATTACGCAGGAGCTCTCCGAGTCAATAACGCAACAATCCGTTGATGCGGCCGTGTCAGCCATAAAGCAGGATCTCCGCCAACGGGTCAAAGACCTGAAAGATAAGCATGATCTTGCGCTCGGATCGATTGATTCTGATGATCATATTTTGCCGATAGTTGCAGACCTATATGGTAATCAAGTAGCCGCCCCTGTGCCGCCCGAGACGGTCCGCAACCGGGTGACTGAAGCAATCACATATAGATTCCCAAACGAGATACCTCCAGGATTCTCTGACGCTACGAAAGGCACAGACCTAAACCGAGCCGGAGATTATTTGATCTGGGAAGAAATTATTGAACGCGCTCGGCAGTTACCCGAGCCAAGGCGTGTTATTTTCGTTTCATCTGATGGAAAGGAAGATTGGTATGAACCGGCTGAGCCGGGGCGTGCAGCGCGACCCTGGCCAATGCTATCGGATGAGCTGTGGGCACGTGCAGGTGCGAACCTTCGTATACTCAAGTCGGCGCAGTTCTTCGAAGGCGCTCACCGGTATCTTGACGCGCAGATCAGCACGACGACATACAAAGAGATCGATCGCGCGACAGAGACGCTTGAGGAGTCGAGAGTTCATCAAGAGGCTGTTCGCGCTGTTGACGACCTGCGCACCCACCTCATGGCGGGGGAATTCTCAGAAGAATTGCTTGACTCATATCTAAACGTAAAGCGAGTCCTAGCCGAGTCGATGCAGGCTGTTGTGCAAGATCAGCTTTCTGATGGCTGTCCTGCCTTCCATGAGCTCCGTGAAAAGCTGTCATTGTTTATGGCTTCGAAGATAGAAGAAAGAATTCCGGAAAAGTACCTTAGAGTGCCTTACGGAAGTCGAATCCATGAGGATCTTTTCGCGATCCTCTACCAGAACATTGGTAGTCCTGTACCTGCCGGACGCCTTCGTATTGTTACTGGCGATTCCGTCCACACTGAGCGGCGCACAAGAGAGTTGCGTGAGCTAGGCTTCAATATTGACGCGCGAAAGCAAGGCAGTGAAGACGTATATACACTGCATGGCCTAAGTCTCGATCACACACTGGTTCGCTCTATTATTGGAAATAACGTTCGGCGCGACTCGGCTCTCTCCACTAGCGACAGAGAAGAGATCTTGCGTATTCTGGGCGACATTGACTTTGATGCTGGTGATTAGCTAATGCGCGCTCGGTGTTTGAGGAATTGTGCATTCCTATCGTGATCTTGCTGGCCCAGAAAAGCCTTAAAGGTGCCCAGTCTATAGGCGGTTTCATTTGCACCGTTCCGGACTTCCATATGGAAATCACGACCGAGAAGACTGATTCGCCGTTCGAGGTCATGCAATTCCAATGGAGAGGGAAGCTCGCGGAGGATCTGGGCGGCAGTCATGAAGTCATTGCTTTTGCGTAGGGTGATGTAGATAGGATCAACTTCTAGTGCAGGATCATCTGCGCGCTGCTCTCCTTGGCGATTGAGTGCAGCGACAATCGCTTTTCCAAGTTGCATCGCGACGGGCGGCGGGAATGCGTTGCCAATCTGGCGATACATTGAGGTCTTCCTGCCGGTGAAGTCCCATGCGAATTCCTCTTCATCCCAGCCCTGGATTCGAGCTACCATTGCGCAGGTGAGCTTCGGCCCACGATCAGGGTTGGTGATATCCGCATCGGTTCGCGGCGCGCTATCTGCCAAGCCGAGCGCATCGACCCCTAGGAGGCGCCATGCCTCCTTGGCCCGGGACGGCCCAAGGTCGGCACCGCCATGCTTTTTGGAGCCACCTACGATAGTAGGAGCAATGTCGTCAGCCTTTAGCGCCCATTCCTCGGCTCCGGACCAGCCTTCTGCGCCCATGAGCTGCCTGAGTACCTTCCCTACGGTGGGGGGCTTCGTGTCAAAAGGCTTAGGCCAATGGAAGTAGGCGAAGTCCTCAGGCTTCATCGCAATGAGCACAAACCGTGGGCGAAGTTGAGGTACACCGTACTTAGATGCATTCAAGAGACGCCAGTCTGCGGCATAACCCAGCCTGCGCAACCGGTCTAGGACATGCTGCCGATACCCTGCAAAGCGCGGCATGCTGAGCCCACGAACGTTCTCCAGCATCAACGCACGCGGCTTGACCACGCCCACCTGCTCAATGGCCCATGCGAATAGATCACGTTCGTCGGATGCCCCCAGCTGCTTGCCGGCGATCGTGAATGGGGGGCAGGGCACCCCTCCCGCCAGTAGATCCACCCCAGCAAATGTCTCTGGTTTCCAGAAGGAAGGATTGGCGACGTCGCCCTCGACTACCCAATCGTCGCTGGAGACCTTGAGCCGGTCGCTGTTGGCTCGCAGGGTGTTGCAGGCGTTCGAGTCAAGCTCGAAGGCAAGACGGTGGGTAAAGCCTGCGCGATGCAGCCCAAGCGCCTGCCCACCTGCGCCGGCGCAGATCTCGATAACCTCAAGAGGCATGAGGAAGTACTCCCTTCAGACCGATGCACCGCACGGTCCTGTTGCCAGCTGTATCTTGCCTGAGAAGACCGAGCTTTGGGTGGACATGTCTGACAGTCGAAGAGAACAAGCGAGACGGCAGGCGCACGCGAAGCGGCTCTACCCGGCACCGTTGAGTGAGGGCCGTTCCCGGAACATGAGATCTAACCGCCGAGCGGACACCAAGCCGGAGGTTGCTCTGCGCAGTGCCTTGCATCAGCTGGGGTATCGATACCGCAAGGACCATCGACTCGATCTTGAGGGGACGAGGGTACGGCCCGACATCGTCTTCACCAAGAAGAAGATCGCTGTGTTCGTTGATGGCTGCTTCTGGCATGTCTGCCCTGACCATGGTCGCCAGCCGGTGGTGAACGAGTGGTACTGGACACCCAAACTGCGTCGCAATATCGAACGTGATCGAGCCGCTGATGTGGCGCTCCGCGCTGCTGGGTGGCGTGTCGTACGTGTCTGGGAACACGTGGAGCTGCCCGAGGCAGTGGCCCTCGTCGTCGCAGCTCTGGATCCCGTGTCCGAACACGTGAGCGACGTTAGCCGAAGTGGCTGACAAAATCACATTGACAGTATCGATCCGGGTCTATCGAGCGACTTGAGGGTGCGAGAAGGCAGGACTTCGGTGGAGCAGCTTACACCAGATGCACTCATGTGCAGAACAGGCACTCCTCCGCTGGTTGATGGCCACCGATGCAGCCGTGGAAGCTTGGCAGATCCGCTCCTGGAGCGAAGACGAGCCCGTGGACATGCGTGGCAATGGCTTGGGAAAGGATGGGCGGAACAGCATTGCCGATCTGGCGAGCAATTTCGATGTTGCTACCAGAAAAGATATAGGTATCTGGGAATGTCTGAATGCGCGCTGCTTCACGATGTGTGATGGGCCGGTCGGCTTCCGGATGAAGATACCTGCCCTTCTCTGGCTTAAAGAATTCGGTACGGATAGTTGGTGCCGGACGATCCCACCACATCCGTCCCATAACGTCTGTTGTGCCCTTGGGCTTGTTGGCCCAGCAATTGGGTAGCAGATCAGGACGGATCCGGGCGAGATCAAACCGATTACCGCCCGGGGGGATGGCCCTGTAGCGTTCCAGGGATTCCTGTGTGGGCTTGCGCCCGAAATGAAGGTGTTGACGCCCATGTCCATCCACCCGTACTGCGAACCCGTCAGTCTTAAATGGAAGGTCGAAAATCGCATCTCGGACCGTCCGGTGGGGTGGCATATCTGACGCTTTGGGCCCATGGCTGGGAATGGGTGGCCAAGGTATGCTTATATCTCGGATGCCGATAATAAATGCTCGCGAACGGTTTTGGGGCACGCCGTAGTCGGCGGAGTTAAGGATGCTGTAGTCGAGGTTGTATGTTTTTAGAACGGAGTCAGCATGTGCAAATTGCATGAAATGTTGAAACTGTTGAGCATTCAAAATCCGCGGGACGTTTTCGATCAAGAAGACCTTCGGCTGCACATCGCGTACGACTCGGACGAAATCCCAGAGCAGCTCATTTCGCGGATCATCCTCCCTTCTACGTCCGAGGGTGCTGAATCCTTGGCAAGGAGGGCCGCCGATTACCACGTCTGCATGCGGGAAGTCGGATAGCTCCTGGATAGGACCACAGTGCACTTTGCAGCCGATATTCCTGTATATTGTCTCCGCCGCCCAGCGATCAGCCTCCACCGCGAGAATTGTTTTGTAGTTCCGGTGCGAATTATGGAATCCGAGAGACAAGCCGCCCGCCCCGGCGAACAAGTCAATGATACGAATTGGTTTGGTGTTGCTGTCGCTGCTGATGGCAACCTCCGTACTGCATCTCATGAACTGGCCAAATGGTGCAACAATGTGAACTGCTAGCCGCATGAATTGATAGGGAGAGTTTGAACTACGACGGCATTCGCAGAGGACTTGCTAACTTCCTAAGATCAGGAAGTTCGGGAGCATTTTCTATAGGATCGCCTGGCTGCCATGTAGTCCACTTCTCCCCGTCCAGTTGGACATATGGACGATCAGCATGAGCTGCACGTGTTAGGCGAATGCTGACGAATTCGCTATCACCAGGAATAGGTAAACCTAACTGTTCCGCGATGATCCTGTGGTTTATATAGTCGCCTAGGATTATGATGCCCTCGTTGCGGAGTTGGTCGCGAGCGCCGCCATTCTTTCGGAGCCGCTTGAGGGGATCTTGCTTGGGCTTATCGTCTCCAGTAGCCACCGTGCAGATGACATTCCTAGTGAGAAGGCGGCCTTGGGCTCGGCGGAGTAACTCATTGAGGCGCTGCTGCCCAGACCGCTTCGCAAAGACGGCTTCGACGTCGGAAGGTGGCATGTGGACTAGCACATTCTCAGGCAAGGGCTGATCGGAGAGTAGCCAGCGAATCTCATTCCTTCCATGCTTACTGAGTTGCCGTTTCTTGTCGCGATTCCCTTGGCTTTCTTGCAGGTATTCGGGACGAGCCCGAATCGCTCCGGCTGACCAGACGCCTATCTTGTCGTTCGCCCACAGGCCGAGTATGATTTCATTTACGGCTTCTGGAGGAATCATCCATTTGGCAAGATCCTGTGAATACTTGCAGTCCACCTCGATGCCGCATAAGGAGTAATCGAGCTTTCTGCCATCGGCGAACTTGAACTCTCTTTGAAGGTTGATCTCGACCAAGGTTCCGCAGTGCGTCTTCTCAGTCTTGAAGAGTTGATCCCATCGGTACCGGCCGGTGTTGGGACCATCGAGCAGCATGTCGAACGTGCGACGGAGCACGGCAGCGGTACGCGACCCATCTGGGTCCAGGTCACGAAAGTGTGCATATACCCGGTCTAGCTCAGCATCGGGCGTTCTCAAGCCGGGCAACGGTTCATCGATCACGTGTTGAAGGGTAATCCTTCTACCCACACATGGGCGAACCCTTTCAAATCGGGCATCTGGGTCTCAAGAGATACCCGTAGATGGGGCCGTTTCAGCAGGTGAGCCTGTCCACTGCCTTCCTGGGCAGGGCTCAGCGTCGAGAGATGGCCTTGCCCAGTCGCTGGTGGGCTTGTCCTTGGTGGCGGTGGGTTCGGTGCGCTGGCCGATGAAACTGCCCTGGTTGGTGATCGTGTAGATGAGTCTTTCGTCGCGGAGTCGTTGCATGGCCTTGCGGAGGGTGCGGCGTCCCGTGCGTGATGACGCGATCTCGTGTGTCTGTGAGCTGGTCAGCAATGCGATCTTGCATTCGAGGTCCGCAGGCGGTGTCTTCACGGTCGGCATCTGGCTGTTCAGGACCACCGTCAGGGTTGCGGTGAAGGACGCCGGGGGAGTGAACGAGCCGTCCTGCGTGCCTGTCGTTAGTGGGAGATGGCTGAAGGTGGGCGAGGGTTGGCCATCGTGTCTGCCCTCTGCACTCGGCTTGGCGTCGCGGAGGGTGAGAGCGGGTGCGTTGTCAGGGCTGATCTGTCCTGCGAGGGCGGGGCCAGCGTCGTGTTCCACGGGATGACGGTGTGCTATCGGAGATTGCCTGCGAATGCTGCTGGGACTGAACGGCTGGCAGTCCCGTATGGTGACTTCCGCCGCGCTCTTGGGAGGCGAAATGGCTCATGGCTGACCACGGGTCTTCATACTGGCTGGTCGAGCGAGTGTATGGGCGCTTCCCCGTACCGAAATCAAGAGCCGAGGTTGAGCCATCCCGCATCGACGACTCGGCGGGCGAGTTCGGCCAGACGTGGATGCCCGCTCCGCACAGGGGCTTGGGCGGCAGAGAGTCCAGTGTTAGACGGTGACGAGGGACTCGTGAAAGGCACGGGTGTCGCTGTGGTCGGGCCAGCGTTCGAGCAGCTCGCCGTCGAGGGTATGCAGCTCGCGGCGGATGCGCGCCGAGCCGGTCTGCTGTGCGACGCCGATCGCCTGGTGGCCGAGGTAGGTGGCGCGGGCCGGGTCGTGCTCGGCCTGGACCACTGCCACGGCCAGCTTGGCGGTCAGGTGGCCGCGGTCACGTACGAGATTGACGGGCAGCTTGGCGATCTGCTCGGTCAAGATCGTCACGGCGACGTCGGCGCGGCCAGCGGCCCGGTAACAGACCGCGGACTGCTCTTGAAGGGTGTCGGAGTCGTAGTAGTGCAGGTAGACCGGCACCTGCGAGCGAGTGACGTGCGGGTGGGCGCGCAACGTCTCGGCCGCGGCGTCCAGTAGATCGAACGCCTGTCTGTGCTCGCCGAGCATGGCCAGGCCGCGGGCCTGCTGCTGGGCGGCCAGCGCGTCCAGTTTCGGCTCGAGCTCGGCCGGGCGGCGGCGCGCGGCCGCAGCCAGCTGGACGACGGCGGCGTAGTCCTCGGTCAGGCACGCGATGTTGGCCTGGCGTACGAGCATGTAAGCGGCCATTTGGGCGTCGCCAGCGCATTGGGCCCACTCTGCCGCCCGCCGAGTCCAGTCCATCGCGATCTCGAGCTCGCCCAGATCCTGGTGCAGCCAACCAGCCATCTCGGCGTATTGGGACAGCACCTGCAGTAGCGGATCGGCGTGTGCGGTGCCGGCGCCGCGGCGTAGCTCGTCCAGTGCCTCGATCTGCGCCAGCACCGGCCGCAGCAGGTTGCGGGGGCCGAGCATCTTGTCGGCCGTGTAGTGCTCGTTCAACACCCGGCGGAAGTAGTCGATGACCTCGCCGTCCACGCGCGCTGGCTGGTCGAGGGCGCGCGCGACCCGCTGCGCCTGCTCCTGATCGCCGAGCGCAGGCAGGATCGAGGAGAGCGCTCCGCTGGCGAGCAGCTGCGCGAACTGGCGGCGCGAGATCGTCACCCTCACGCTCCTTCCATCCGGGGTCTGCATGTCCAGGATGACGGGTTCGCCCTCCTGGATGCCAGCGACCCCGGCCATAAGCGGCGCGGCGGGCCCATCGCCCCGGCGCAGCGCTGTCAGCAGCCCGCCGGCGCCCAGCACGGTGTCCATGGCCTCGACCCGGTCGAGCGGCGCCAGCCAGTCGCCCTGCTCGGCGCGTGCGATCCGGGTGTGGTCGTAGAACGTCAGCTTGGCCAACTCACGCAGCGACAGGCCCGCCTGTATACGGAGCTGTCGCAGGACCGGCCCGAACGCGTATGCCGCGATGTTGTCGCGCTGGTCCATCGCCAAGCCTCCTCGGCTGCGCTTCGGTGTTGCTTTTTCTGGCAACACCAGCCCTCTGGGCTACCCGGCCACACTGGGTGACGATCTGTACAGGCGGATGGTCGGAGCGTAATCCGCATGGTCAGCTTTGCGCACCCCGTTCATCAGGACCATTACCGCCGCGACACACCGTCGAGTCACGAGATTGGAGAGCGAGTGGACGAAATCGAGATCATCGGTCTGCGGCTGCGCTGCATTATCGGCGTCAAAGAGGATGAGCGGCGCGACCGCTCCGACGTCGTCATCGACCTGGTTATCGGCGTCGACCTGCGGCCCACCGGCCGCAGCGACGACTTGGCCGGCGGTCTGGACTACCGCGCCGCGGCCAAGAGCGTCATCGCCCTGGTGGAAGGCTCGGCCTTCCGCACGGTAGAGGCACTGGCCGAGTCGGTCGCGCAAGCGGTGGTCATCGGCCATCATGCGCCGACGGTGTGCGTACGAGTGCACAAGCCCGGCGCGCTGCGCTTCGCCGACAGCGTGGGCGTTGTGATCGCCCGCACCGCCGATGACTTCTCCCAAAGCAGTAACCAGACGAGGTGCGTGGCATGACGGTCACCAGTATCACCAACGCGCGCGTCGACCGCGTGCCCGTTCGGCACAACGCGACCGCGCGCGACCTGGCCGGAGCGGAGCAGGCAGCTGTGGCGATGCTCACCGCGCTCGGCGTCGACCTGAAGCGCGAGGGCATGGCCGAAACACCCGGCCGCATGGTGCGCGCCCTGGCCGAAATGTGCACTCCGCGCGACTTCGACCTGACCACCTTCCCCAACGAGGCCGGCTACGACCAACTGGTGATCGAGCGGCGCATCCGCTTTCAGTCCCTGTGCGAGCATCATCTGCTGCCGTTCACTGGCTTCGCCTACGTCGCCTACCTGCCTGGCACTCGCATCCTGGGCCTGTCCAAGCTCGCTCGGGTGGTCGAGTTGTTCGCCTGCCAGCCCCAGGTACAGGAACAGCTCACACAGCAGATCGCCGACTGGCTGCGGGATCAGCTCAAGCCGAAAGGCGTCGGCGTCGTCCTGGATGCCGAGCACATGTGCATGACCCTGCGAGGCGCTCGCGCCGAGGGCTCGACGACCGTTACCTCCGCCCTGCACGGTCTGCTGCTCGACGATCTGCGGGCTCGTGAGGAGTTCTTCCTTCTAGCCAAGGTTGGCATCTGACACAGGACAGGAGGAACCAGCACCTGATGAGTACATGGATTGAGATCGGCGGGGACGCCTTCACCTTCTCTGCGGCTCACGCTGGCATCCACGGAGGGCAGATGGAGCCGTTGCACGGCCACACCTTCGCCGTCACCGCGTCCCTACTGGGCAGCCGGGACCGGGCGGGCATGATTGTGGATTTCCACCTGGTCAAGCGGGGCCTTCGCGCGGCGATCGAGCCGCTGCGGCGGCGTACCCTGATGCCTGCTGAGCCGGTCGCCGGCACCTGCCACATCGAGGATGGTCAGATCATCGTCGAGTGCGGCGACAGGTGGTATAGCTTCCCCCAAGATGACGTGGCACTGCTGCCCATCCCGAACACGACGACCGAGGCATTGGCCGGATACCTGCTCGGTCGGCTCCTGCCGTACCTGAAGGACTCGGCCGGGCTGGAGCGGGTGGAGCTCACGCTTGCCGAGGCCGCCGACACGCGGGCCAGCGTGACCGCCGACCATGGCGAGGGATTGTGGTGAGCGAGATCATGGAGCTGCCACCCAAGGATGTGCCCAAGGCGCTGCTCGGCCTGGCGTTGCAGCGCCGTCTGGCCGGGCAGGCGGCCGCAGTGGAGGTGCGGGTCTCCAGCCCGTGGGATGTGTGGTGGGTGGCCTATCGGGCCGCCCTTCCGTTCGGCGAACTGGGCCTCGAGCCGCTCCTCCCGTACGGGGCGTGCCGGCGATGCACGGCCGACGCGCTCGAGTGCGCGGCCGCCGATCCGCCTCGCCACCCCGATGACGTGGGGGAGCGGCTGTGTGGCTGCCTGCGCATGTGGGCAGTGCGGATACGCAGTAGCGCCAAGCCGGTCGTCTGGCCGTGCTGGTCGCTCACGATTGCTCTGATCAAGCCTGGTGCCCCGGCCGAGGCGATCTGTGATCGGCTCGCGGCCGGGCATGACATTCTCAACGCCCAGACGCGGATGCTCACCCCGGCTGACGCTCGTCGCATGTACCCCGACGCTTACGGCGAGGACTACATTGCTGCCGTCGACGCCTACTTGACCAGCGCACCTGTGCATGTGCTGCTGCTGCGTTCGCGCGCCCCGGACACGAGCGGCGGCATCAAGATGCGTATCCGAGCTGAGTTCGGCGGGGACAGGCTCCACAATTTCCTGCACATGCCCGACAACCCCGGTGAGGCGCTGGCCGACATCGCGCATCTGGCCGGATGGGCCTTCCTACAGGAGCACGAGAGGTTCGATGATGACGCTGCCGCCCGCCTGGCGTTCTACCGGACTGCACTGGGAGTCAGGGACTCCGACGCTGACAGTTTCGGCGTTGCCCGGTAACCCAGCGACGGGGGAGCGTCGCCGTCCCGCGGTCGTAGGCCGCCTGCTGGCCTGGCAACTGGGCGGGTCGCGCGTGTGCATCGGCGTCTGGGCGGCCGGGGCACGGACCCCGTGCCCGGGGCGCCGGTCCGTCAGGGCGGGCACCGACGCCCAGTGCGCCGGGTGCGCGGCGGGTGACAGCGGCCGCGCGCTGGCCCGCAATGCCATCGCGGGCGAGAACGACCGCGACTGGAATCTCTACCTGGCGTGGTTCGGGTCCGGCCTGGTCAAGGTCGGGCTCACCGCCGCCGATCGTGGCCGCGATCGGCTGCTGGAACAGGGCGCGATCGCCTACACGCTGCTGGCCACCGGCCCGTTCACGGCGATCCGCCGCGCTGAGCAGAGCGTCTCTGCCACGGGGTTGGCCCGCGAGCGGATTGGCAGCCGCGCCAAGGCTGACGCCTGGTGGAGCCTGCCCGACGCCGCAGGGCGGGCCGAGCATGTCGCCAAAGCCCACGCCGCCATCACCGCGGCCACGGACTGGCCAGACACTCTCGAGGTGACCGGCTGCCGAGTGCACGACCTGGCCGCCGCCTACGGGCTCGACCAGGAGCCGCTGCCTTCGACCTTCCAGGAGCTCACCGGGGTCGACGACGAAGCCGCCCTGGCCGGCCGGATCCGTGCCGTTGTGGGGCGGCGATTGCTGCTCGACACCTTCGCCGGTCCGCTGCTGGCCGACATGCGTCGCGTTGCCGGATACCCCTTCGCGGCCGCCGGGGAACAGACCCGCCCGACCGGCCTTCAGTCCACCCCTCGAACCAGACCACGAGACCCTCATGAAAACGATCAGCCATTGTTCTGAGATCGGCACTCAGGCCTGCAGACTCGTCGTCCTGGAAGGTATGCCGGGAGCGGGCAAGACCACGATCGTCGAGAAACTGGCCGCCCACGGCTGCCCAGTGCTTGGCGAATACACCACCGGTGTCGGCGCCACTGTGGCGCTGCAGGACCACCCGGGCGTCGACCACGACGACGCCCACCAAGCAAACTGGACCAGGAAAGCCGCCCAGGCCCGCCACCTCCTCGCCGCGCACCCTGCGGTGATCTGCGACCGGGACTGGCTGTCGGCCCTGGCCTACGCCTACTCCACCGGCGACACCGCGCTGCTGCAGCGGCGCGCCATATGGGCGCTGGAAGGGCTGAAGGATCAGCGGCTGCTACTGCCCGAGGTGTATGTGGTGTTCGACCTCGACCCGGTCGTCAGCCTGGATCGCCGCCCGCAGGCCACCAACGGCCATCCGTGGAGTCATCTCCATCCGCTGCACCTGCTGCGCGTCTTCTACCGTGATCCCGCCCGCGCCGTGGCCGCGCACAGCCCGGTCCTGGCCGAGCTGATCCGCTCGAGGCAGCGCCGGCACCTGTCTGGCCACGACCCGCGAAGCGTCAACCTGGTCGCCGTCCGCGCGGCGGTGGCCCCGTGAACGCGGCGACGGCGCCCACTGTTGTGGTCGCCTTCCATGACGGGTTCTACGGGCATGGCACGGGCGCCGGGCGTTGCAACAGGGCCCTTCTCGACAGCCTGGTCGGCTCGCTCGCCCCCGGGGTGCGGCTGGTAGTGCTGCCGATTTACCTGCGCCCCGACAGCCCCGAGTACGACGCCGGCTGGCACGCCGCCACCCAGGCCGTCGTCACCAAGGTCGGCGGCCACGTGGTGCCGTTCGACAATGGGACCGGCGGCATGCGGCGCTTTGCCGGGCTGGACGGTTTCCGGCGGGCCAGCGCTTCGGCGGCCGACATCATCAGCCGCCTGATGCCGGAAGCCAGGCCGATGCTGATCGTTGCCTCCGACGTGCCGTTCTACGGGCTGGCGCCTCTGCTGAGCGAGCGGGTCCGCGCGCATACCGTGGCGATCGCCCACTCCACAGCTGTGCTGCACGACCCGGATGACCATGCGCGGATCGCGTGGGAACAGCATGGGCTGCGCGAGATGGTCGCCTACGGCGGGCACGTCGCAGCGATCTCCACGCACATGCGCCGGCATCTGGTCACCGAGTACGACCTGCCGGCCAACACGATCGTCGATCTGATCGATGGGCTGACCAGCGACGAATGGCGCATTCCTGCCCCGCAGACGAGGCTGTTGCCGGCCGCGGCGGCAGGCGGGTTCCTGCTCGGGTACGGCCGCGCCGAGCCGTACAAGGGATGGGATGATCTGCTGGATGCGATCAGCCTGGCAGGGCCGCTTCCACACACGGTGCTCGCCGCCGTCACCGAAGGCCGCGAACTGTCTCCCTACCAGTGTCATCTGGCCCGCCGGATCGCAGACGAGCGGCTGAACGTGACGCTGCTGCCCCGCTTTCACCCGGGCGTGCGCAGCCTGCTGGCTCATCCGGGACTGGCCGCACTGGTCGTGCCCTCGAGGGTGGAACCGTTCGGAAGGATCCCATTGGAGGCCTTCGTCGCCGGCGCTGCCCCGGTGGTGGCCACCACAGCAGGCGGGCTGGCTCATCTCGTCCTGCACGAGCAGACCGGCTACAGCGCAGCGCCGGAGGATCCGCGGTCGCTGGCGGCCGCGATCCGGCGGGCGGTAGACGCCGACCCCCGTGAACGGGCGCGGCTACGCCAGGCGGGCCGGCAACTGGTGGCGACGCGTCATGACTATGAGCGGAACATACGGGGGTTCCTTCACAGGCTCGCGCCGTGGGCACTGGCGTTGGGCGGGCGCTGACTCCGGACGCAAGCGATGTCCCGGCGGCTTTCCGCACGGCCGGGACATCACACCTGCGAGTGCGGGCCGGTAGCTGTCGAGCTGTGCCAGGCGGGTGGAATCATGTTCATACAACGGACTCCGTTCGCCACGCGGAGGCGAACCGCATGAAAGCGCCTGGCTCGCATGCGCCGGTGCATAGCGGCTCTGGGACCTCCTCCATGGGCTTCCCGGGTAGCCCTCTGCGCCCCGTGAAGGGCTCTGACCTGAGGGTGCCGACGGGCGCGCTGCACCGCGTACGCGACCTGCGACGCGATGCGCCCCCTGCACACCTACCCAATCTTCACCGCGCTGCGCTCCTCGGTCACCCCCTACCAGACAGGCGCCGTCCGCACTGGCTTCCCCGTCAGCGAGCATCTGGCCGCTTGCTCGGTCCGGGTGGACCTGCCTGCCGTGGACGACGCGGCCAGTCATGCCTACGGCCAGGCCATCACCACCGCCCTGAACGACGCCCTGACCGGTCTGTCCACGGCTAGGCTGGCCTCGTGACCCACCTGCAGCAGCTGATCGACGACGCCGACCGCGACGGGATCGACAAGCTCGTGGTCGGCGCCGTCGTCCACTCGGGCGGCCAGGTCCTCATCCTGCGCCGCACCGTGGACGACTTCATGGGCGGCATCGAGGAACTCCCCTCCGGCGGCGTGGAGGGCGGCGAAGACCTCCTGCAGGCGCTCGCCCGCGAACTGGCCGAAGAAATCGGCTGGCATCACCCGCTGACCGTCGAGCCCGGCTTCGCCGCCACCTTCGACTACACCAGCGGCTCCGGACGCGCCGCCCGCCAGCTCACCTTCGCCGTCTCAGCGCCCGACCGCGCCGTCACCCTGTCCGCCGAGCACACCGCCTGCCGCTGGATCGACCCGGCCGACGCCGACGACACGGACCTGACCCCCGAGTCAGTCCAGATCATCCGGGCCTGGGCGCAGCACACCATTCAGCAGGACGGCGAACCCGTTCGAGCTTGTCACCTGAAGTGTGTAAAGATCCTTTCTGAGTGATGGAGAACCCTCTTTACCTGATCCGTCCTGGGTAGGCGATATCAAGTTCGATGAGTGCCTCGCGCCAGCCGATGGTGCGCTGCCCCTCGATCAGGCGCGCGGTGCTGGGCGAGTTCTTGATCTT
>NZ_JBICRM010000020.1:0-173359 GCF_043197025.1 Nonomuraea marmarensis | reverse complement strand
CCCGCCACGCCCTCCAGCAGCCGCAGCGCGGCGAGGTAGTCCTCGATCGGGTCAACGGTGCCGTTCAAGTCGAGCATCGGAATCAAGACATCAGAGAGCATGTCGCCGGCGACGAGAACCCCGCGTTTCTCAATCAACAGCGCCGCATGGCCCGGAGCATGCGCTTGATGCTCGATGATCCGGACCCCGGGGCCATCCCAAGGGATCTGCGTCGTCTCGGCAGGCAGGCCGGTAATGAGGCCGAGCAGGTCCAGCGGTACCTCCTCGGGGATGCCGGCGGCCTTTGCGACCGCATCCACCCCACCCGACAGGCGATCCCGGGCAGTAGCCGCGCAACGCGCGGTGCCGTAACGGGGCGCCGCGCCGAGCCCGGGATGCCAGAGCAGGTGATCCCAATGAGGATGCGTCGAGAAGCCTGCCACCACGGTCTGGCCCGAATCGGACAGGTCATTCGCGAGGCAGGCCAGTTCGTCGCCCTGCACCCCGGGGTCGATGAGCAACACGCCAGCCCGGCCGTGCACGACAACGGCGTTGCTCTGGCAGAACTCGCTCTCGTGGACCAGCACACCCTCCGCGACCTGCCTCAGCACGAGCTCGCCTCCTTTGCATCCCGGATGGCGTAGCGATGCATCGTGACGCCCTGCTCGAACGATCGCTGCTCGAGCAGGTCGAGCTCGATCGGCACGTCGTAGTCGTCGAACAGCGGCCTGCCGAAGCCGAGGATCGCGGGATGGGTGAAGAGCAGCAGCTCGTCGAGCAGCCCCGCCCGGAGCAGCTGGGTGGCGAGCGCCGCGCCGCCCACACTGATGCTGCCGTCGGTGCTGGTCCGCAGGGCGGCGAGTTGCTCGATCGCGTCGTCTCCGCCGATGATCCGGGTGTTGTGATCGGCGCTGCGGCGGGTGCGGGAGACGAGCACCTTGGGCTTGGCGGTCCAGATCTCGCCGTATTCACGCATGACGTCCGGCAGCGACGCGTCCTCGCGCGCCCGTGGCCAGTACTCCTCCATGACCTCGTAGTAGACCCGGCCCTGAACCATGAGCGCGAGCGCCTGCGTCTGCGCGTTGCACTCGCGGTGCAGTTCCTCGTCGATGCGCAGCCACTCGCCAGCACCGTTGTCCCCAGGAACTTGCTCGATCCGCAGGTCGAGGGACACCTGCATCGAGTAAACGAAGCGGCCCATCAGCTCCTCTTCCCAAAAGTGATTGTATTCTGCAACTACTATATGTAGGACGAAATACCTGTCAAGGAGGAATCGTGGAACCACGGTCCGGGTGTCCGATCAACGCCGCCGTCGAGGTGCTCGGAGATCGCTGGTCGTTGCTCGTGCTTCGCGACGTCATCTTCGGCGACCGCCGCTACTTTCGGGCGCTGCTCACCGGGTCGATCGAGGGCATCGCCTCGAATATCCTCGCCGACCGCCTCGTGCGGCTCGTCGACGCAGGGATCCTCACCCGCGGCACCGCCGCGCGGGGGCAGCGCGCTCGCTACAGCCTCACTGAAGCCGGCATCCAGACTCTTCCGATCATCTACGCCCTCGGCAACTGGGGCCTCGACTGGCGCCCGGGCAGCGACGAGCTCCGGAGCCGACAGCAGCTCATGCGCGATGAGGGTCCGGCGTTCATCGAGGAGCTCATGGACGAGCTTCGCGTCCGCCACCTCGGCGCCCCGCCGAAGCCGCACGACGGTCCAGGCCCGTTCGAGCGCCTCGACGCCGCCTACGCCGCGGCCGCCGAGCACGAACACGTCGATTAACGGTGACGGAACGGCCCCCGCCCTAGCCAAAGGAGGCCCAGGCCTACTTGCCTGGTACGGGCAGTCCCAGGAAGACGGGACGACTGGCTGACCACGCCGCCCGGCCGGAACCTGGAGGCATGACGACAACACTGATCACCGGAGCGAACAAGGGACTCGGCTACGAGAGCGCCCGCCGGCTCATCGCAGCGGGTCACACCGTCTACGCCGGCAGCCGCGACGCCGAACGCGGCCGCCGCGCCGCCGAGCGGCTGGGCGCGCGGATGGTCCTCATCGACGTCACCGACGAGGCGTCCGTCGCGGCCGCGGCCAAGACCATCGAGGCCGGCGGCGGACTGGACGTGCTGGTCAACAACGCCGGCATCGAAGGGCGGACGCCGGACGGAGGCGTGGCCGGCGCCGCGGAGGTGACCGCCGACATGATGCGGACGCTGTTCGAGACGAACGTCTTCGGCGTGGTCCGCGTCACCCACGCCTTCCTGCCGCTGCTGCGGCGCTCCACCGCCCCGGTCGTGGTCAACGTCAGCAGCGCCCTGGGCTCGATGGCCCGGATCACCGCCCCGGGCACACCGGCGTACGCCTACCCGGGGGTCGCCTATCCGGCGTCGAAGACCGCGGTCAACGTGATCACCGTGCAGTACGCGAAGGCGTTTCCGGGCATGCGGATCAACGCGGTGGAGCCCGGCTACACCGCGACGGACCTGAACGGGCACACAGGCACGCAGACCGTCGAGGAGGGCGCCGAGATCATCGTCCGCATGGCGCAGGTGGGCCCCGACGGCCCGACCGGAGGCTACTTCGACGCCGAAGGCCCCCTTCCCTGGTAAGAGGAGGGGCACCGAGAGCGCCCCGCGCGCACGCGGACCGGTCATGCCGGCACACCGCCGTCTATCGCGTCGCCGAGACGGACGCAAGCAACGGCACGGCCCGGGTGTTCTCCTCGCAGGAGCCGGCGCTGGGGGACTGCGCAGTCAGACGCTCGACAGCGCTGGGGGAGGCGCGGTCGACGCAGGAGAACGCGCCGGTGAGCCGATGAGGAAGTCCGGCACTCGAGGCGGCGGCGCGAGACCGGGTGCGCTCTCCAGCCCGGCCCCTCGATGCAGGCCGTCAGTCGCCGACGTGCAGCAGCTTGCCGAGGAGGGTGGTGAGCTGGGCGCGTTCGCCGGCGGTCAGGGATTGGAACGTGTCGTCGAGGAAGGCCGGGATCGAGGCCTGGGCCTCGGCGAGGCGGCGGCGGCCCGAGTCGGTGAGGGTGACGGCGTAGGAGCGGCGGTCGTGGGGATTGCGTTCCCTGCGCACGTGCCCGGCCCGTTCCAGATCGTCGCACACGCTGACCATGACGCTGCGGTCGATGCGCAGCTCCTCGCTGAGCGTCTGCTGCGAGCACGGCCCGACGGCCTGCAGCATCTGCAGCACCAGGTGCTGCCCCACCCCCAGGCCCTCCTCGGCGGCGTGCGCGTCGCCGGCGCGCGCCACGGCGGCCGAGGCCCGGCACAGCGCGATGTCCAGCCGCTCGGCCGCCAGCTGCGGGAAGTACGTCGGCCGCACGCGCGAGGCTGTCTTCGTCGGCATCGATCTCCTCTTCCGTATGCGGTCACCCTACACTAACAATCTCCACGCCAATGGTTTGACAACAGATTATTTGCGGCCCTACGGTCAACCCCATCTGCCAACAGATTGTTTGTGCACAGACGGAATGGGCGACCGCCTCAAGGAGACCGCGATGATCCTCGACCTGACCCCCGACGAACTCCTCACCACCACCCGCGCCGTACGCAAACGCCTCGACCTCACCCGCCCCGTCGAACGCCACCTCATCGAACAATGCGTCGACGCCGCCGTCCAAGCCCCCACCGCACGCAACCGGCAACGCTGGCACTTCCTCGTCGTCACCGACCCCGCCCAGCGCCGCGCCGTCGCCGACCTCTTCCTGCGCGCCCTGCCCCTGGCCGAAGGACAACCGCTCACCGGCGACGACCTGCGCCGCATGCACCACCACCCCGGCACCATGGACCGCGTCTTCGACGGCCTGCGCCACCTGGCCGCCAACATCCACCGCGTGCCCGCCTTCGTCATCCCCGCCGTCGAAGGCCGCACCGACCACGCCTCCGCCGCCGTCCAGGCCGGCACCTGGGGATCGATCCTGCCCGCCGTGTGGAGCTTCATGCTCGCCGCCCGCGCCCGCGGCCTCGGCACCTGCTGGACCACCGCGCAAGGCCCACTCGAAGGCGAACTGGCCCAGGTGCTCGGCGTGCCGTACGACGAGGTCATGCTCGCCGCGTTCATCCCCCTGGCCCACACCATCGGCACCGACTTCAAACCCGCCCGCCGCGTACCCCGCGACCAAGTCCTCCACTGGGACCGCTGGCAGCCCGGGGGAGTGGCCCCCTGACCACAAAGCCGTTCTACCCCCGCCGGCCTCGCGGGCACGGTCTTCTCGCTCAAGATCAGAATCGCCGCGATGCGCCCCGGCCCGGATCGCGGCGAATGGCCTGGACCGAAGCGCGTACCGGCAGCCCGGAGTCGTGCTTCGCGCCGGTGCCGGCGTTGAAATGTTCTCAGAAGATGGCGCGTTTCCCGTCCCCGGAGGAGATCCCCGACGTGGTGATCGACCATGTTCGGCGCTGATCACGGCCTGCTGATCGATACGCGCTGCGTCGTAGCGCGCTACGCGTTCATGGGTAAGGGCTGACCAGTCCTGTTTGG
Organism: Nonomuraea marmarensis; assembly: GCF_043197025.1. NCBI lineage: Bacteria > Bacillati > Actinomycetota > Actinomycetes > Streptosporangiales > Streptosporangiaceae > Nonomuraea > Nonomuraea marmarensis. The sequence goes on along the minus strand of NZ_JBICRM010000020.1, from coordinate 168,901 downwards.
TAAGCGATGACGACCAGTTGCGCACGGTCGCGCGCACCCAGTTTCGTCATCGCGCGGCTGACATGGGTGCGCGCGGTGGCCGGGCTGAGGAACAACTCGGTACCGATCTCGTGGTTGCTCAGGCCCTGTCCCACCAGGGCCAGCACTTCGCGCTCGCGCTGGGTCAGCACCGCGAGCCGGTCCTCGGCGGTCCGGGCAGTTGCTCGTCGCGCGGTGAACTGGCCGATGAGGCGCCGGGTGATGCGCGGCGCGAGCAGCGCGTCTCCGGCGGCGATCACCCGGATGGCCTGCAGGAGCTCGGCCGGGCCGGCGTCTTTGAGCAGGAAGCCGCTGGCGCCGGCCCGTAGTGCGTCGAAGACGTACTCGTCGGTGTCGTAGGTGGTGAGGATGAGGACGCGGACCTGCTCCAACCCGCGTGTCTCGGCGATCTGGGCGGTGGCTTGAATGCCGTCCAGCTTGGGCATGCGGATGTCCATGAGGACGACGTCGGGGCGGGTGGCGCGGGCCCGTTCGACGGCTTCGGCGCCGTTGGTGGCTTCTGCCACCACCGTGATGTCGTCCTCGACGTCGAGCAGGACCTTGAACCCGGAACGCACGAGACGCTCGTCATCGGCGACCAGCACCTTGATCGGAGCGTTGGTCAACGGTGACGCGGCCGCTGCGTTCATAGGCGCGACCCGGTCGGCGCGAGGGGCAGTCGTGCCCTGACTTCGAACCCGCCGCCCGGAAGCGGCCTGGCGTCGAGTTCACCGCCCAGCAGTTGACAGCGCTCGCGCATGCCGACGATCCCACGACCGGGCTTGGCCGAGCCGCCGATGCTGGTCGGATGCCGGGCCGGTAGGCGCGGATCCGCGAGCTCATCACCTGGGGCGGCACGACGGCCCTCATCGGTCACGCGGATCTCCAAGACCTCGATCCCGGGGTTCAGCGCTACCGTCACCCGAGTCGGGCCGACGTGGCGGATCACGTTCGTGATCGATTCCTGAACGATTCGGTAGACAGCACTCCCCACCGCGCTCGGCAGCGGCGCCGCGGGCGAGGTCTCCTCGAGCTTGATGTCGAGTCCGGCCTCGCGTGCCTTGGCGGCCAGTTCGTCGATCTGCCCCAGCCCGGGGTACGGCACCCGCCCGTCGTCGTCACCGTCGTCGTCACGGAGCACCCCGAGGATGGCCCGCATCTCTCGCAACGCCCGGGAACTGGTCTGCTCGATGGCCCGCAGCGCCTCGCGGGCCACTTCCGGCCGCTTGTCGAGTACGTGCGCGGTGACCCCGGACTGGACGTTGATGATCACTATGGCGTGCGCGACGGTGTCGTGAACCTCGCGCGCGATCCGCAGGCGTTCGGCGTCCACCCGCGCCCGCGCTTCCTCCTCGCGAGTCCGCTCGGCCAACTCCGCACGCTCCAGAGCTTCGGCCGCGATGACCCGCCGGGACCGGACGGACTCGCCGAGGGCCGCGCTCATGACCGACGCACCGATCCGGAAGAACACCCAGCCGATGGCGGCGCGTGGCTCGATGTCGGCCGCGGCGACCAGCCAGCCGACCGTGAGCACCGAGGTGCCCACGCCGGCGATCACCAGCGACCGGCGCCCGTCACCGTAGGCGGCGACGGTGTACAGGGCGACGAAGAGCCCGAGCCAGCCGGGCCCGTCCGGGAAGTCAAGGGTGTAGTACACCAAGCTGGCGAGCGCGGCGGTGACGAACACCGGCACCGGCCACCGGCGGCGGACGACCACGACCACACCACTCACGACCAGCAGGACATATCCCAGGTATCCGAGGTCGGTAAGGGGACGCTGTACCACCTCGCCGACATTGCGGACTATCGTGCCCTGAACCTGCATCACGGTGATGAAGAGCGCGAGTAACACGTCCTGCGTCAGCACCGGCAGGCGCAACGACACCACGCGGTGTTCCATGCCGCGATCCTACGGTTCCCGCGCGCGAGAACACTCCGCCCAGACGCGCGACCGCCTACGACGACGGGCGTACGAGGGTCCGGGGTGCCTAAGCAGAACTGCGTAGACGCTGCCATCCGCTGCCGGAGGCCGCGCCCGCCTCGACGGCGCGACGATCGGTTCCGTACACCAGACCGCCACCCCCTCTACCGCCCCCGCTCCGGGCCGTGGTGATCCTGCACGTCGTCGCGCTGCTGGTCCAGGCCGTGACGGCGGGCCGGCGAGGTTCATCGTCCCGGCCGCGTTGCTGCTGGCGTTCACGATCGTGGCGGCGATCCTCGGCGGCGCGGGCCTGACGACCGTAACGACAGGCCAAGCCCTCCGCGATAAAATGGCACACCCGTACCACTTTTGTCTCTGGGGGACTCATGGCCTGGCTCCTACTCGCCCTCGCCATCGCCACGGAGGTCCTGGCCACCTCCGCGCTCAAACTCAGCAGCGGCTTCACCCACCACGGCTGGACCATCGTCGTCGCCGCCGGCTACATCACCAGCTTCGTCCTGCTCTCCCAAGCACTCAAACTCCAACTCGAAATGGGCACCGCCTACGCCGTCTGGTCAGGCGCCGGCACCGCCGCCATCGCCATCATCGGCGCCCTGTTCATGGGCGAGACCATCACCCCACTCAAGATCGGCGGTATCCTGCTCATCATCGGCGGCGTCGTAGTCCTCAACCTCGCAGGTGGCCATTGAACCCGCACCAGGACCACCCCGCACCCCGCACACCGGGGGAGCAGCACCCCGCCCTCGCCCCACCACCCGCCCAAGCCCGCGGCCGCCGCCGCCGCGCCACCCTCCTGGCCGCCGCCGTCGACCTGCTCACCGACGGCGGATTCGCCGCCGTCACCCACCGCGGCGTCGCCCAGCACGCCAACCTGCCCCTGGCCGCCACCACCTACTACTTCGCCTCACGCGACCAACTCCTCGCCGAAGCCTTCGCCCAGCTCGTCGAATCCGAACTCGCCACCACCCGCGCCTGGATCACCCACCACGGCCTGACCGCCCTCGCCGACCAGGTCGCCGCCGCCGACCGCACCCGCCAACTCGGCCTCTGGGAGCTGTACGTCCACGCCGGCCGCGACCCCGTACTCCAGCAAATCGCCCGCCGCTGGACCGACGGCTGCGCCCGCATCATCGCCGACACCCTCCACCTGCCCGAAACCGACACCCGCGCCCGCCTCCTCTACACCACCATCTCAACCCTCTGGCTCGAACACGTCGTCGAACAACGCCCCCTCGACGACACCCGAGCCCTGCTCACCATCGCCGTCGAAAACGCGTTGAAGCCCCCATGACCGCCCCCTACACTGCCCCCGTGCTCAAACCCCACTACCCGATCACCACCCAGCGCCTCCTCCTGCGCCCCTTCACCCCCGGCGACCTCGACGCCGTCAACGCCTACGAATCCCGCCCCGACGTCACCCGCTACCTCTACTGGGACGCCCGCGACCGCGACACCAGCCGCACCTTCCTCGACAAAAAAATCACCCGCGTCGCCCTCCTCGACGAAGGCGACGCCATCGACCTGGCCATCACCCTGCGCGACACCGGCGATCTGATCGGCAACTGCCTGCTCATCTGGACCAGCAACCACCACCGCCAAGGCGAAATCGGCTACGTCCTGCACCCCGACCACCACGGCCACGGCTACGCCCCCGAAGCCGCCCGCGCCATGCTCCGCCTCGGCTTCGCCGACCTCGGCCTGCACCGCATCACCGGCCGCCTCGACGCCCGCAACACCGCCTCCGCCCGCGTCCTGGAAAAACTCGGCATGCGCCACGAAGCCACCCTCATCGACAACGAACACGTCAAAGGCGAATGGGCCAGCGAAGCCATCTACGCCATCCTCGACACCGAATGGACGCCATGACCGTCCACCACCTCGCCCTGCGAACCGACTGGGAAGCCGCCCAGAAAACAGGGGAGTACCGCATCTCCACCCTCGGCCGCACCCTCGACGACGAAGGCTTCATCCACTGCAGCCGCGACCTCACCCAGCTACGCGGCGTCCACACCGCCTTCTACCGCCACGTCACCGAGCCCCTGCTCATCCTCGACATCGACCCCACCGGCCTCGACATCCGCCTCGACAACGGCTTCCCCCACCTGTACGGCCCCCTGCCCACGACCGCCGTCACCGCCGTACACCCCTACACCGCCTGACCACCCGGCGGAGAGGGCCGCACACACGCGCCAGACCCGCCGCACCGCGAACCCGATGTCACGCACCCAGCGGGGGAGCCGGGGGAGAAGACCTGGACCACCGGCTCAACCACCGCATCCGGCCCTCAACCCAACACGATGCCACGCGCACCTGACCTGGGGTCACCTATAGCGCACACCGGCCACCCGCGCGCCCCGGCCACCCGCACAATGGTCACCATGGACACCCGAACGGCCGCCCAACGCTTCGCCGACACCTGGCAACACGGCTGGACCCACCACGACACCGCCGCCATCGCCGCCCTCTACCGCGACGACGCCGTCCACACCAGCATGCCGTTCCGCCCCCCGCACCACGGCAAACAAGCCATCACCGACTACATCCGGTGGTCGTTCACCGGCGAAACCCAACCCCACGTCACCTTCGCCACACCCGTCGTCGACGGCGACCAGGCCGCCATCGAATTCCGGGTCCACGCCCACGACAACGGCCGCCCCGTCACCCTCGCAGGCTGCGTCTTCGCCCGATTCGACCCCGACGGCCTCGCCGTGCAAACCCGCGACTACTGGCACACCGCCGACGGCCACCAATAAACCCCGCTCACGGGCCCGCACGCCCGGCAAACCCCAAGCCGACACCGCCGAACCCCGGCGGAAAAGATCAGCGCACCACCCGCAACGGCGCCGCACCAGGCCCCGCGGCCACCGCCGGCGGCACCGGCTTCGGCTGCGGACGCGCCATCTGCTGCGTCTGCTGCTGAGCATGATGGTGGGCCTGCTGCTGCTGGGCCTGATCCACCGCCTCAGCACGCCGCTCCGCGCACCCACCCCCGCAGTAACCGTTCGTCACGATCAACCGCCCCCGCAACGGCGTGTACGCATCTCTACCGGAAGCGGGCACAACCCCCTGACACACCGGGCATAACACTGACTGGCTCCCCACGTGCTGCTCCTCTCGCGGCGCGAATAGCAGGAGTTCCACCCTAAAACCACACATCCCACCAAAGACAGCGAATCAACAGAGCGTCAAAAGGCTCGTCAAAACCCCGGGGGACCCGCCACACCGTCACCCTCCGCGACGAAACCCCCGCTCAGCACCCCAAAACCAGCGCCGGTCGAGCCATCCGGCCGTCCCGGAACGCGCCGCGGCGCCGTAAAAAATCTTCCCACCAAACCCAGAAATCACACCCGCACAGGGGATCGGCCCACCCCTCCCGAAGCCGATTACTTGACATAATATCCATTATCAAGCAATCAGACAGGGCCCGCATGAACCGCCCGCAGCCGGGCAGACGCCCTCACATGCCCTCCCTGGAGATCACGACCCCGAGCCTCATGGCGCTCACGGCCGTCATCACCGCCGCCGCCATCTGGCTGATCATCCTGGCCGCCAGGCTCACCCAGCGCCCGCGCAACCGGCCCAACCCCAGCATCGATCTCGTCGACCAGGCCCGCGAACTCAAAGCCCTCGGCCAGATCCGGGAAGCCGTCTTCCTCGTGCGTGGCGAGACCGGCATGAGCCAGCGCGCCGCCGCCCGCTTCGTCAACCGCCTGTGAGCCACCCACTCCCCACCAAAAGCGACATTCAATATCAAACCAAACAGAATTCGGCTTCTGTTCGGTATGGCACATAACCGTATAAATCCGGCTTTAAGGGTGCCGGTGCGCGGCGGTACGTGTGCCGTCGCTTCTCCCCTGTCTATTCGGCTGGAGTGTGGGTGGTGGGCAGGCCGGGGCCGAGCAGGATGTTTCGGGCAAAGCGGGTCAATTGGGGCTGGTCAGGGCGGGTTTTTGCGGGGAACTGTCAGCAGTGGTGGAAGATTCATGTCAGCATCAATGGCATGTATGGGTCATATGGGACTGTCTTTAATGCCGGTGAGCGGTGGGACCGCCCCTCCGGCTGACCAGAGTCCCCGGGGCCCGCCCGTTCCCTGTTCGGAAAGAAGTCCCGCGTGCGTATCTTGCTGCTGTGCTCCTCGTTCAACGGCCTGACCCAGCGTGCCTGGCTGGAGTTGCGCCGGGCCGGTCATGACGTGAGCGTCGAGCTGGCCGTCTCGGAGCAGGCGATGGTGGAGGCGGCCGAGCTGGCCAAGCCGGATCTGGTGATCTGCCCGTTCCTGAAGGAGCGGGTGCCGTCGGCGTTGTGGCGCGCCCACCGTACGGTGATCATCCATCCGGGGCCGCCCGGGGACCGGGGGCCGTCGTCGCTGGACTGGGCGATCGCCGATGGCGAGCCTGAGTGGGGGGTGACGGCGCTGCAGGCGGTGGAGGAGATGGACGCGGGCCCGATCTGGGGGTATCGGACGTTCGCGATGCCGGCGGAGGCGCCGCGCAAGTCGGCGCTGTACAACGGGCCGGTGGCCGATGCGGCGGTGGAGCTGGTGGCGGAGGTGGCGGTCAAGGCGGGCGACGCGGCGTTCGTGCCGGCGCCGCTGGATTACCGCTCGTCTGAGGTGCGGGGGCGGTTGCGGCGGGCGATGCGGCACGCCGACCGGGAGTTGTCGTGGGCGGAGCCGACGGAGGACATTCTGCGGCGGGTGCGGGCGGCCGACGGGTCGCCGGGCGGGCGGGCGCGGTTGTGCGAGGTGCCGGTGCGGGTGTTCGACGTGTACCGGGGGCCGGATCTGCAGGGGGCGCCGGGGCAGGTGGCGGCGCGGCGTGAGGGCGCGGTGCTGGTGCACACCGGGGACGGCACGGTGTGGGTGGGGCATGTGCGGCTGGAGCAGGAGGGCGCGGTCAAGTTGCCGGCGGCGCTGGCGCTGGGCGATCTGGTGGCGGGCGCGCCGGAGCGCAGCGGCTACAGCGAGATCACCTATGACCGCAGCGACGGCGTGGGGGTGGTGAGTTTCGACTTCTACAACGGGGCGATGTCGACCGAGCAGTGCCGGCGGCTGGCTTCGGCGCTGCGGTATGCGGTGGCGCAGGACACGCGGGTGCTGGTGGTGCGGGGCGGGGAGGTGTTCTCCAACGGCGTCCACCTGAACATGATCGAGGCGGCGCGCCATCCGGAGCTGGAGGCGTGGATGAACATCAACGCGATCAACGCGGTGTGCCGGGAGGTGATCGGGTGCACCTCGCAGCTGGTGGTGACCTCGCTGGGGGGCAATGCGGGCGCGGGCGGGGTGATGATGGGTTTGGGCGCGGACCGGGTGATCGTGCGCGAGTCGGTGGTGCTGAATCCGCACTATCGGACGATGGGGTTGTTCGGCAGTGAGTACTGGACGTACGTGCTGCCGCGCCGGGTGGGTGCGGAGACGGCGCGGCGGCTGACGCAGGAGGCGTTGCCGATCGGCGCGGCCGAGGCGGTGGAGCTGGGGCTGGCCGACAAGATGGTGGGCGGGGCGCGGCTGGAGTTCGAGCGCAGGGTGCTGGAGTACGCCGAGCGGCTGGCGGCGGACGCGGGCTATGATCGGCTGCTGTCGGGCCGGCGGCAGGTGCGGGAGGTGGATGAGCGGCGTAAGCCGCTGGACGCCTACCGGGCTGAGGAGCTGGCGGAGATGAGCCGCGACATGTTCGACGACCGCAACGGCTTCCGGGCGGCGCGGCGGGCGTTCGTGCACAAGGCCAGGGCGCAGGCGACACCGGAGCATCTGGCGCGTCATCGGGAGTTGTCCGGCGCGTCGGCCCCCGCAGGCGCGGGAGCATCTCATATGTGAGATATGGTCTCGTGTTGTGGCAGACGATTACCTTGTGCGGATCGGCCGGCTGATCCGGGACGCGCGCCAGCATCGTGGTTGGACGCAGCTGCAGCTGGCGGATGCTCTGGCGACGAGTCAGAGTGCGGTCAACCGGATCGAGCGTGGCAACCAGAACATCAGCCTTGAGATGATCGCCCGGATCGGTGAGGCGCTCGATAGTGAGATCGTCTCGCTCGGCTATGCGGGGCCGATGCATCTGCGGGTGGTGGGCGGGCGCCGGTTGTCGGGCAGCATCGATGTCAAGACGTCGAAGAACGCGTGTGTGGCGTTGCTGTGCGCGGCGCTGCTGAACTCCGGCCGCACGATCTTGCGTAAGGTGGCGCGGATCGAGGAGGTGTACCGGATTCTGGAGGTGCTCGCGTCGGTCGGGGTGCGGGCGCGGTGGATCAACGAGGGCAGCGATCTGGAGATCGTGCCTCCGGCGCGGCTGGAGCTGGAGGCGATGGATACCGAGGCGGCTCGCCGTACCAGGAGTGTGATCATGTTCCTGGGGCCGTTGATGCACCGGACCGAGCAGTTCCAGATCCCGTACGCGGGCGGCTGCGATCTGGGCACCCGCACGGTGCAGCCGCACATGTCGGCGCTGCGGCATTTCGGGCTGGACATCACGGCGACGGGCGGGTTCTATCACGCGCGGGTGGATCGGGGGGCTTCGCCGTCGCGGCCGATCGTGTTGACCGAGCGGGGTGACACGGTGACGGAGAACGCGTTGCTGGCCGCGGCGCGGCACGACGGGGTGACGGTGATCCGCAACGCCTCGTCCAACTACATGGTGCAGGATCTGTGTTTTTTCCTGGAGCAGCTCGGGGTGCGGGTGGAGGGCATCGGGTCGACGACGCTGACGGTGCACGGGGTGCCGTTCATCGAGCGGGACGTCGACTACTCCCCCTCTGAGGATCCGGTGGAGGCGATGAGCCTGCTGGCGGCGGCGGTGGTGACGTCGTCGGAGCTGACGATCTGCCGGGTGCCGGTGGAGTTCCTGGAGATCGAGCTGGCGGTGCTGGAGGAGATGGGCCTCGATCATGATCGGGGGCGGGAGTACGCGGCGGCGAACGGCCGTACCAGGTTGGTGGACCTGACGGTGCGGCCGTCGAAGCTCATCTCCCCCATCGACAAGATCCATCCGATGCCGTTTCCCGGCCTGAACATCGACAACGTGCCGTTCTTCGCCGCCATCGCCGCCTCGGCGCAGGGTTCGACGCTGATCCACGACTGGGTGTACGACAACCGGGCGATCTACCTGACGGAGCTGACGCGGCTGGGGGCGTCGGTGAAGCTGCTGGATCCGCACCGGGTGCTGGTGGAGGGGCCGACGCGGTGGCGCAGCGCGGAGATGATGTGCCCGCCGGCGTTGCGGCCGGCGGTGGTGGTGCTGCTGGCGATGATGGCCGGTGAGGGCACGTCGGTGCTGCGCAACGTGTACGTGATCAACCGGGGTTATGAGGATCTGGCCGAGCGGCTGAACGCGCTGGGGGCGCGCATCGAGACGTTCCGCGACATCTGAGTTTCTGTCGGTGGGGGCCGCTACCGTCGTGCCTGGGATCTTTCTAGGGGGTGGGGTCGGTGCGGCCTGCGGAGCTGGTCCGGTTGACGGTGGCGGAGGCGGCTGACCGCTATGTGGAGCTGGTGCGGGCCAAGACGTTGACGGGGGCGTTGTCGACGTCGACGGCGGAGGTGTACGCGCGGGATGTGGCGACGCTGGTGGCGCTGGCGGGTGAGCGGGTGGTGCTGGACGATCTGACGGGTGAGGATGTGGACGCGATCTTGCTGGCGTTCGCCCGCAAACCCGACGGCCGTACCGCCGGCGGCCGCTTGGGGGGTGGGCGCGCCGGGGACGTGCGCGCTGGCGATGGTGGCGGCGCCGGGCAGTCGGCGTCGTCGCAGGCGCGGTTTCGCCGTTCGATCTCGGCGCTGTTCAAGCATGCGGCGCTGGCCGGGTGGGTGCAGATCAACCCGATGACGCTGTCGACGGTGACGGCGAAGGAGCGTGGCGGGTTGCGCCCGCAGCGGCGGGCGCTGACGCGGGAGCAGGCGCAGGGCCTGATCGGGGCGGCCCGCACGCTGCAGGACGCGCCGCCGTCGCCGGGCAAGCGGCGTGACCAGCGCACGGAGCTGCGGGACGCGGTGATCGTGCTGCTGCTGTCCACGGTGGGGCCGCGGGTGTCGGAGCTCGTGCGCGCGAACGTGGAGGACTTCTTCACCAACGACGGTGTGCGTTACTGGCGGATCTTCGGCAAGGGCGGGCGCACGCGTGACGTGCCGTTGCCCGATGACGTGGCGAGGGTGTTGCAGGCCTATCTGGCGCAGGGGCGGCCGGCGGTGCAGGACAAGGCGTTGCTGCTGTCGTGGCGGGGGCGCAGGCTGGCGCGTGGCGATGTGCAGGCGGTGATCGACCGGGTGCAGCGCCGGGTGGATCCGGATCAGCGGCGCTCGGTGACGCCGCACGGGTTGCGGCATACGACGGCGACGCATCTGCTGGCGGACGCGGTGGACATGGACGCGGTGCGGCGGGTGCTGGGGCACGGCGACCTGTCGACGCTGGGGCGCTATCGCGATGAGTTGCCGGGCGAGTTGGAGGTGGCGATGCGGGCGCATCCGCTGCTGCGCGGCAAACCGTCCCGCTGACCGTTGGGCCTGGTGACCGCGCTCCCGCGCACGGCGGTCGCGTTCTGCGGCTGTGTGCGACGGCGGGGCCCGTGTTGGCCGCGTGATGGGGACTGTCGCTGGTGGCTGGGTGTGGCGAGCCGGCTGTCCACGCTGCGAGAGCCCCAGGTGGCGCGGCACGGTGCTGGATTCACCGGGGGTGGCGCAGCGCGGTGGCGAGGTCGTCGAGGTGCCGGGAGACGGGGCCGAGGGTGAGCAGGCCGCTGCCCGCCCCGGCCAGCTCCCCCGCCGCGGGCAGGAGTGCGGTGTGGGCGCGTCGCATCGTCTGCCGGTCGCCGACGGCGATGGCGGCCCGCCCGGCCAGGCACCACAGGGCTTCCAGCAGCAGGTCAGGGGGTGGGTCCGGGAGCCGGCGCAGCGCCGCGGCGGCGGGGCCGGGCCGGTCTTGGGCGAGCAGCACCAGGGGGCGGGCCCAGGGCTCGTACGGTCCCCAGTCGGTGTGCTCGCCGGTCGGGGCGGGGTGCCCGCGTTGGAGTCGCAGGCACAGGAGCGCGAGCGGGAGGAGGCCGTGCCGTAGTCCGGGCATGCCGGAGTCGTCCAGCCGCGCGGCGGCGTCTCGGTAGGCCGTCTCGGCCTGGGCGAGGGGTGCTTGCGCGGTGGCGGCGAGCCGCATGGCCCGGTACCACGGGGCGAACATCCCCGCCAGCGGCAGTTCGTGGCGCTCGGCGAGGCGGTCCGCGGCGGCGGCGTGCTGGTCGGCCGCCGGGAAGTCGGCCAGGGCGCTGCGGGCTTGGAGGCGGATGAGGTGTCCGAGCACCTCGACGGTGGCCAGGCCGTGCCGGGTGGCCAGGGCGAGCAGTTCCGCGCCGATCTCGTCGCGGCGCGGCGCTAGCCCTGTCTGGTGGAAGGTCTGCATGAACAGGCCGTTGAGCGCGAATGCCAGCAGGGGCGGATCGTCGAGCCGGCGGGCGATCTGTTCGGCTTGCCGGGCGGCCTGGGGTGCGCGTGGCGCGCGGGTGCCGCGTGATTCGAGGGCGATGGTGGCCAGCAGCCGGGCCCGGGCGGCCTGGTGCGTACCGGATGGCAGGGCGGTGAGGGTGCGTTCGGCGGCTGCGGCGATCTGCGCGGCCTGCCGCGGGTCGTCGGAGCGGGTCCAGATCGCCGGTACGTCGTAGGCGCCGATGACGCGGGCGGTCAGTTCCGCGTCGCCGAGTTCTTCGGCCGCGGCGATGGCGGCCATGCGGTGCCGGCGGGCCGTTTCGAGGCCGCCGCCTCCGGTGACCGCGAGGTTACGCAGCAGGCCGACGGTCGACTCGAGCCGGGCGCGGGCGCCGGAGCCCGCGGTGCGGTCGTAGGCGGCGGCCGTTTGCGCCCACACCCGGTCGGCCGGGCCGGCCTGCGCCCGATCGTCGTCGGGGGTCGGCTGTGTCCCCGTGCGGGGGGCCGCAGTGGTGGTCGTCTGTGTCCCCGGTTGATGCAGGGCGACGGCCCGCGCTCTATCTCCGGCCTCGGCGGGGTCGAGGTGGGGGGCGTGGCGCAGGATGTCGGTCTGCAGGCGGCGCAGTGCCGGGCCGGGGTCGACTCCGAGGTGCTCGGCCAGCAGCGTTCGTGCCCGGCGCAGCACCGCGAGCGCGTCTGCCTGGCGGCCGGTGCGGTAGAGCGCGAGGGCCAGCAGGTGCCAGGCGTTCTCGCGCCAGGGGTGTTCGGCCACGTGGGCGTCCAGGTCCGGTACGGCCTCGGCGGCCAGGCCCAGGGTCAGGCGGGTTTCGGCGTGGCGTTCCACGGCGTGCAGGCGGAGTTCGGTCAGGCGGGAGCGTTCGGCGCGGGCCCAGGGTTCGCCGGCGTGGTCGGCGTAGGCGGGTCCGCGCCACCAGGTCAGCGCCTCTTCCAGGCGGGCGAGCGCGTCCTGGGGCGGCAGGGTGGCGGTGGTTGTGACCGCTTGTTCGAAGCGCCAGGCGTCGACTGTGCCGGGGGCGGCGCGCAGGGCGTACCCGGGGCCTTCGGTGACGAGCAGCCGGGCGGGGGCGCGGGGCGGGCGGTGGGGTTCGAGTGCGCGGCGCAGCGCGGCCACGAAGGTGCGTACGGCGCCCACCGCGTCGGTGGGCGGGTCCTGCCACAGGTCGTCGGCCAGGTGGGTGACGGGGACGACGCGGCGGCGGGCGACGATGAGCCGGGCCAGGACGGCGCGGTGCCGCGGCCCCTTCAGCCCGATCGTGTTGTCGTGCTCGTCCCAGGCCGTCACCGGCCCCAGCACCCCGAACCGCACCCTTCGACCACCCCCTGGGCCCACGATATAGCCGCTCATCGGATGCTCATTGGCGCCCGGCAGGCTGGCAGGCATCCACTCACCCACGAGAAAAGAGGGGCGATCCATGACGCCTGTCATCGCCGGCTTCGACTACCGGCGGGTTCCCGTCGCCGACGGCGTGTCGCTGAACGTGGCCGTCGGCGGCTCGGGCACGCCGATCGTGTTGCTGCACGGCTTTCCGCAGACGCACCTGATGTGGCGGCACGTGGCCGCCGACCTGGCGGCCGATCACCGCGTGATCTGTCCCGACCTGCGCGGGTACGGCGCCAGCGACAAGCCCGCCGAGACCGGCCGGGCCACCTATGCCAAGCGCACCATGGCCGCCGACGTGGTGGCGCTGGCCGGGGCGCTGGGGCATGAGCGTTTCGCGCTGGCCGGGCACGACCGGGGCGCCCTGGTCGCCTTCCGCGCCGCGCTCGACCACCCGGACACGGTCACGCACCTGGCCTGTCTCGACGTGCTGCCGACGCTGGACATGTGGGCGGCGTTGCGCGGCACCGGGGCGGCCGTCGGCTTCCACCTGTACCTGATGGCGCAGCCGCCGGGCCTGCCCGAGCAGCTGATCGCGGCCGGCGCGGAGGTGTTCTTCGGCCATTTCCTCGACGTGTGGGCCGGCGCCGGGCCGGCGATCCCCGCGCAGGTCCGCAGGGCCTACCTGGACGCCTGCCGGGACGCGGTGCCTTCGATCGTGGCCGACTACCGCGCCTCGGCGGGCATCGACGTGGAACACGACCAGGCCGACCGGGACGCGGGCCGCCGGCTGCGGATGCCGGTCACCGTGCTGCAGCAGGACTGGGGCGCCGCCCTCGGCTACGACGCGGTGGCGCTGTGGCGGGCGTGGGCGTGCGACCTGCGGCATGACACGGTCGCGTACGGCCACTTCATGGCCGAACAGGCTCCGGCCGGCGTCGCCAAGGCTCTTCGGGACCTGCTCGCTCGCTGAACGTCGATGCCGGGGGTCACCCGGCCCGAGGTGATGCACCGGCGATCGACCGCACACCAAGACGACGGGCTCGAGCTGTGGCCGTACGGATGCCCGGGCTCAGGTGGCGGCGGGGGTGGATCGGACGGCGAGGTGGTCGAGGGAGATGCCCAGCACGTCGGCCAGCGCCGCGATCGTGAAGAACGCGGGCGTGGCGATCCGCCCCGTCTCGATCTTGCGGAGGGTTTCGGCGGAGATGCCGGCGGCGGCGGCGACCTCGACGATGCTGCGCTCGCCGCGGGCGCGCCGCAGCACCGAGCCGAGCTGCTCGCCGCGGAGCCGCTCCTCGGGAGTCAGCGGAGGTCGTACCATGGCTCCACTCTATACCCGGCACACCGGTATAGTTATCGCCCTCTCGTCGTCGGCCGGGGGGCGGCCGGTGTTCGGCGGGACGAGCTGCCTGTTACGCAACTTTTGATGACGGCCAAGCGTCCGGTCGTGGTCAAGGGGCAGGGCAGCCCTATGGAGTGGAAGCACGTGCCGCTTCGGGTCAGCGCGGCGCTGACCAGCGCCGCTGTCACGGCGCTGGAGTCGGCCGGCGTGAGCGTGCTGTTCCTTCGCCTGATGCACAGGCAGCGGGCCGCCATCTCCCGCGATCGGTTCCATCTGGCGGTCGACCGGGTGTTCTTCCTGCTGCGTAAGGGCTACCTGCCCGCGGTGCTGCCGAACAGGTACGGGCACGCGATCCAGGTGGTGGACGCGCGCAGGCGGGTGATCTCGGCCACCCGATCGTTGCGGGGCCGGCCGCCCATGGCCGGCTTCGCCCCGCCCCGCGGACACGTCCATGGCGAGCGGGTGCTGGACGGGCGCATGACCGTCCGGTCGGTGCTCATCGTTCCCGAGTTGTGCCGCCGCCAGGGGGTGCACGGCCCGGCGATCATCTACGCCGCGGCCCCGCGCGTCCCCTGGTACGGATCGCGGGGCCTGGCGGTGACGGCGGCCGGTGCCGCGGCGGTGGTGACAGGGCTGGCGGGGTGGGGCGCCTACCAGGCGACGGTCAGGGCGCTGGCGCCGGTCGAGGACATCCGGGCGGAGCTCGCCGACATCACCGCCACCGACCTGAGCGCGCGGATCCCGGTGCCCCACCATCAGGAGCTCAGGCTGATGGCCCAGACGATGAACACCACCTTGAGCCGCCTGCAGAGCGCCGTTGACCACTTGCGGCGTTTCGCCTCCGAGGCCTCGCACGACCTGCGCAGCCCGCTCGCCGGCATCCGCACCCGCCTGGAAGAGGCGCTGATGGACCCCGAGCACGCCGACTGGCCGGAGGTGGCCAGGCAGGTGCTGGCCGGAGTGGAACGCCAGCAGGCGATCATCACCGACATGCTGGACCTGGCCCGCCTGGACACCGGCGGCCCCTTCCACCGCGTCCCCACCGACCTGGCCCAGCTGATCGGCACCGAACTTCGACAGCGCACCGGCGACCGGGTCCCCACCGCCCAGCACCTGCGGGACGGGGTGATCGTCGACTGCGACCGGCTGCTGGTGGCCCGGGTGCTGGCCAACCTGCTCGACAACGCCCAGCGTCACGCCACCACCGCCGTCACCGTCACCGTCCGCGCCCAAGGACGCGCCGCGGTGCTGGAGGTCGCCGACGACGGCGAAGGCATCCCGCCCGAACATCGCGACAAGGTCTTCGAACGCTTCACCCGCCTGCACGCGGCCCGCACCCGCGATCCCACCGGCACCGGCCTGGGCCTGCCCATCGCCCGGGAGATCGTGCACGCCCACCACGGCACGCTCACCATCGAGGACAACGCCCCCGGCGCCCGCCTCGTCATGCGCATCCCCCGCTGCGCGCCTCCGGACACGAGCCCGTCCTGAACGCAGATCCGATCTCCCGGCAAGCGGCCTCACACCGCGGCGGCGTACCGGGCCAGGATCTCCCGCCTCAGCTCGCCGGCCACCTTGTGCGCGTCGGCGCGCCCGACGATGCGGGTGTCGTGCCACGGCGCCGTCCGCTCGGCGGTCAGGCTGTCGGACACGACGACCTTGTCGATGGCGTTGTTGAGCCGCGAGATCTCCCGCAGCACCGGCCGCGCACCCGGATCGCCGGCCAGCGATCGCCCCGCGCGGAAAATAGGTACCTACGTGGGGAGAAATCCCGTCTCGCTGCCGGGCGAGCGCCGCGCAGGCTGACAGGTGGACAGGCAACGGAGGGAGAGGATCGACGTGGAAACGATGTGTCAGCAGGAAGACATGCACAGACAGCCCGGTCTGCGGATGCCGGCGTGGAACACGCTCCTGGCCCTCGGGGACACCCTGGCCGTCCGCGCCGGCTGGACAGGGCAGGACCGCACCGTCTCCTGGCTGCTGTCGCCACGCCCCTCGGCGGTGCCCAGCGCACGCCGCCTGACCGCGGTCCGGCTGGCCGCGTGGAACCTGCACGAGCAGGCCTGCACCGCCGCGCTGCTCGCCGGTGAGCTGGTCGCCGACACCCTGCGCCACGCCACCGACTCCATCAGGCTCACTCTCCACCTGGAGGACGGGCTGCTGCGGTGCGAGGTCGAGGACACCGGCCCCGAGCCCGTCGCCGCCCGGCCCAACCCGCTGCCGGGCCGGCTGGCCTGCTGCTCAGGTGTCGCCGGCAACGTCGCCTGGTTCGAACTCAGCATCCCGGAACACTGACCACGCCAGCACGCCGTCCCCCTCTTCCCCCGGGCAGCCGGAACCGGCGCTCACCCTCCAAGCCGGTTCCGGCTGTCCCGCCGCTCGCCGCCGGGCTCTTCGCCGCCGGACTCCGCCTGTCTGGCGCGCTCGCCGACCCACACGGCGATCTGGGCGCGCGAGCTGAACCCGAGCTTGGTCAAGATGTGCTCGATGTGGCACTCCGCGGTCCGCTGCGCGATCACCAGGGACGCCGCGATCTCCCTGTTCGTCATTCCCCGGGCCACCAGCGCGGCGATCTCCCTCTCCCGGCGGGTCAGCGGCGCCGCCTCCCCCTGGCCGTTCCCGTCCCGGCCGGGAATGTCCTCCTGCAGCGCGTACGCGAGCGCCTCATCGCAGGGCAGCCGGCCGCCACGCCGGACAGCCGCCGCGAACCCCGCCTCCCCCAGCGTCTCCCGGCAGAGCGCCGCGCACTCATCGTGATACCGCGTCAGATGCCCGAACCCGGACATCGCAGCGCCCAGCGAACTCCACACGTTCTGCGCGATCCCCAGCAGCCGGGCCGCCCGCTGGCACTGCCGGCCGCTCGCGGCGATCCAGGCCAGCACCTCGACGGTGATCCCGACCCCCTGCCAGTCGCCCATCGACCGGTTGAAGGCCAGGCTCTGGCTCTCCAGCTCCGCCGCCCGCGCCAGATCCCCCTGCCGCCACACCTCCACCCCCAAGGCCATCATCGTGTACGCCCGATGCCAGCCCTCCCCGTAGGCGTCCGAGATCGCCAGGGACTCCTCCCCCGCGGCCACGGCCGCCGACGACTCGCCCAGGAACGAATGCGCCAGCGACAACCGCACCAGCGCCAGCGACAACCCGATCGGATCCCCGGTGCCGCGGTGCCGGGGCAGCGCCTCCTCGTACCGCTCGATCGCCTCCCCCGCGCGTCCGTCCCACATCGCGGTCATGCCGGAGAACAGCGCGACATACCCCAGCACCGACTCATCCCCCAGCCGCTCCCCCAGGCGGCGGCTCTCCCGCAGCAGCGCGGTGGCGGCGGGGATGTCGGCCTGGATGATGGCCAGCCAGCCGCCGGCCCACAGCGCGCGGGCGCGTACCTCCTCCCCTGTGGCCTCCCCTGCGGCCAGCCCCCGCTCCAGCCAGCCGCGCCCCTCGCCCAGGTAATAACTGGTGATCCAGTGATAGAGCAGGTCCGTGGCCATGCTCAGGCACGTCTCCGCTCCGCTCGGCGCGGCCGAGAAGGTGTTCAGGGCCGTACGCAGGTTGGCGTGCTCCACCTGCAACCGGGTCAACCAGGCCACCTGGCCGGGCCCGAACAGCTCCGCCCGCGCCCGCGCCGCCAGCTCGCGGTAATAACCGGCGTGCCGCCGCCGCAGCCGATCCTCCTGACCGGAGGCGAGGAGCCGCTCGCGGCCGTACTCGCGCAACGTCTCCAGGATCCGGTAGCGGACGCCGTCCCGGTGGTCTTCGCGTAGCAGCACGGACTTGTCCACCAGGCCGATCACCAGGTCGACCACGTCCTCTCGGGCGATCCCCGCCCCCGAGCAGACCGCCTCGGCCGCCTCCAGGTCCAGTCCCCCGGCGAACACCGACGCGCGCTCCCACAACAGCCGTTCCTTGTCCGAACACAGCGTGTAACTCCAATCGATCAATGCCCGCAGCGTCTGGTGCCGCGGCAACACCGCCCGCGACCCACCGGTCAGCAGACGGAAACGGTTCTCCAGCCGATCGAGCAACTGCTGAGCCGACAACGCCCGCAACCGGACGGCCGCCAGCTCGATCCCGAGCGGCAACCCATCCAGACGGCGGACGATACCGGCCACGACCTCCCGGTTGTCCTCGGTCACGGCGAACGCCGGCAGCACCGCCCGGGCCCGCTCGGCGAACAACCGCACCGCCTCCCCCGGATCCCCCCGCACCGGCGCCCCCAGCCACGGCCGCGGCACATCCCATTCCGGGCACTCCGGCAACGACAACGTCGGCACCGGCACCACCTGCTCGCCCACCAGGCCCATCGCCTGCCGGCTGGTCGCCAGGATGCGCACCTCACCCGCCGCCCGCAGCAGCGTCTCGGCCAGCACGGCGCACTCGCCGACCAGATGCTCGCAGTTGTCCAGGATCACCAGCGCCTGCTTGTCCCGCAGATGCTCGGTGAGCACCGTCATCGGCGCGCCGGCCGTACGGCCGCGAATCTCCAGCGCCTCCGCCACCACCTGAGCGAGCAGATCGGGACACTGCAACGCGGCCAGCTCCACCAGCCACACACCGTCGCGGAAGGCCCGCCGCACCTCATGACCCACCCGCAACGCCAGCCGGGTCTTGCCCACCCCGCCCACCCCGGTCAGCGTCACCGCCCTGGACGCGGACAGCAGCTGCTTGACCTCGGCAACCTCGTGCCGACGCCCGACGAAACTGGTCACCTCCGCTGGGAGCCTGCCCATCTGCCGACCTCGGGAGGTACTGGTGATCACCGCTGTCATGGTGCCTCAAACGACGTAAAGCGACGTAGCCGGCGGGTCACCGCGCGCGCCGGAACCTCGTCGTCGCCACCCAGATTATGCCCGGGCCGCAATCAGGGGAGGGATCAGCCAAAAGCCACATCAAGTCTTGGCCGTCCCATGGGATCGCGCCACCTCACCCTTGACCGAGCGCCCCGCGGAGGCGCGTCCGCGGTCAGGCGGCCGGCCATGCCAGGGCGGCCCGGCCGGCGCAGCATGGGCTCTCCCCCGAGGGAGAGTCCACTGCTTGACCCTCACGTCACGTCACCCGGCACAGTAGAGACCATGAGCTTCTCCGTCGGGCAGGTCGCCAGGCTCGCCGGCATCACCGTACGCACCCTGCACCACTACGACGAGATCGGCCTGCTCACCCCCGGCGAACGTACCACCGCCGGCTACCGCCGCTACACCGACGCCGACCTGGGCCGCCTGCAGCAGATCCTGCTCTACCGCGAGCTCGGCTTCCCGCTGGAAGAGATCGCCGTCATCCTCGACGAGCCGCACGCCGACGAGCTCACCCACCTGCGCCGCCAGCACGAGTTGCTCACCCGCAAGGCCGAACACCTCCACCAGGTCATCACCGCCGTCGAACGCGCCATGCAGGCCCGCACCAGCGACATCGCCCTGACCCCGCAGGAACGCTTCGAGGTGTTCGGCGACTTCCGCCCCGAAGACCACGAAGCCGAGGTCGAACGCCGCTGGGGGGACACCGGCCAGTACGCCCAGAGCCGTCGCCGCGTCGCCGCCTACACCAAAGCCGACTGGCTCCGGCTCAAAGCCGAAGCCGCCGCCATCACCGGCGACCTCGCCGCCGCCTACAAGGCCGGCCTGCCCGCCGACGGCGAGCACGCCATGGACCTCGCCGAACGCCACCGCGGCCACATCACCCGCTGGTTCTACACCTGCACGTACGACATCCACCGCGGCCTGGCCGACCTGTACGTCGACGACCCCCGCTTCACCGCCACCTACGACCGGCTCGCCCCCGGCCTGGCCGCCTACCTCCGCCAGGCCATCCACGCCAACGCCCGCCGCGCCACCCCCTGAACCGCACCCCATCTACATGCACTTGCGAGCATATACTCGATCGGGTATATTCACCGTCATGCGCTTCGACGTGCTAGCAGAACCCGCACGACGCCACATCCTCGACCTCCTCCTCCAACGCCCCCACCTCGTCGGCGAACTCACCCACCACCTCGGCCTCACCCAACCCGGCACCTCCAAACACCTGCGCGCCCTGCGCGAAGCCGGACTCGTCACCGTCCGAAAAGACGCCCAACGCCGCTGGTACGAACTCCGCCCCCAGCCCCTCGCCGAAATCGACGCCTGGCTCACCCCCTACCGCAAACTCTGGACCCACAGCCTCGACCTCCTCGAACACCACCTCGACACCATGGAAGACCCAGACCGATGAACGAAACCCTCACCCTCCACCCCGACGGCCGCACCACCGTACGCATGCAACGCCGCCTCCCCCACCCCCCGGCCAAAATCTGGCGCGCCCTCACCCAGCCCGAACACCTCGCCCACTGGTTCCCCGCCGAGGTCACCCTCGACGGCGACCGCATCACCTACAGCTTCGGCCCCGACGGCCGCATCACCCAGAACGACCCGCCCAACGTCTTCGCCCACACCTGGGGCACCGACGAACTGCGCTGGGAACTCCAGCCCGACGGCCCCGACGGCCGGCACAGCCTGCTCACCTTCACCCACACCTTCGACGACCGCCACGGCGCCGCCAGCTTCACCAGCGGCTGGCACACCTGCATCATGGCCATGCTCGCCCACCTCGACCAGCGGCCCTTCCACCACGACCCCGCCACGATGGCCCGCCTGCACGAGGACTACATCCACATCCTCGGCCTCGACCCCGTCACCGTCGACGGCGACACCCTGCGCATCGAACGCCAGCTCACCCGCCCCGCCGACGCCATATGGCAGCACCTGCACGGCGACCAGGCCACCCTCGGCGACACCCCGCCCGCCCCCTTCACCACCACCGGCGTCCACCCCGGCCCCGTCACCCGCGCCGAGACCGGCAAGATCCTGGAGTACGACACGACGGGCGGCACGGTCCGCTGGGAACTGGCCGAAGGCACCGGCCAAGGCGCCCGCCTCATCCTCACCCACACCGGCGGCGCCGCGGCCCGCGACGCCTGGCGCAGCCACGTGGAAGCCCTCAGCTTCGCCCTGGTCGACTAGGGGTTTCGGGCGAATCGGAGATGGTGAATCCACCCAGGCCCTTTACAATGTAGATCATTAAGTGCCGAGTCCCAGCACAGCCGCCGTCACCGCCCGCGCCCGGCCCGGCGCCATCAGCAGATCCACCGAATCCGACAGCTGATCCACACACCCCACCACCGGCAACCCCCTGATCACCGGATCCGACACCGACGACATCAACGCCTCGGCGAACCGGTCCCCGCCGATCACCTGGAACGGCCGGTCGTAGAACCCCCGCACCCGCTCATCCAGCCGCTCGGCCAGCGCGACCCGGTTCTGCAGCGCCGCCAGCCGCGCGTACGCCGCCGACAACCCCTCCTGCCGGTCCCGCCACGACCGGGCCGCCAGCGCCGCGCCCAGCGACTCCCCCAGCTCCGTCGAGCCCGGCATCCGCACCAGCGCACTGCCGAGCCATTTCGCGTACGGCGGGTAGCGCCGCCGCAGCAGCAGCGCCAGCCGCATCACCTCCCGCGTCAGCCGCGCCCCCACCACGGCCGACCCCAGCTCGTCGCCCACCTCACCGCTGCGGCCGGGGAACGGCTCCTCCTGCGCGATCCGCCGCCACTGACACGCCAGCACATACCGCCACACATCCTCCGGATACCAGCGCAACGCCTGTCTGACCGCCTCCAGCCCGCCCCCATCCAGCCCGTCGTGGAACACCTCCCCGCACGTCACCTCGGCCAGGCTCTGCCACGACGCCGACAACCAGTCCAGCAGCGACACCCCCTCGCGCGGGTCGAACCCGAGCTGCCCGGCCAGCCACGCCCCCACCTCCGTCACCGTCACCCCGGGCCCCACCTGCCCGTGATAGCCGAACACGGTCGGGAACCCGCGAAAACGCTCCGGCAGCCCCGCCACCACCTTCGCCCGCACCTCGGCCACCGCCCCGGCCGGCACGAACACCAGCACCCGCGGCCCCCAGTCGTGATCGGCGGAACGGGCGGTGTCGAACGCCAGCACCTCCGAGCCGGGCCCGACCAGCGCGGCGCTGTGCGCCACCCCGGGCACCAGCGGCGCCACCACCTCGCGGTAGAAGGCGCGAGACAACTCGATACCAGGCACAAAATCGGACATCACTTCGTCAACTCTGCCTGACCACCGCCCGAACCACACCCGATTTTCGGGCCGCGCCAAGCGACGTCGAAGAGCCCCGTTCAGCGCGCCACGCGCGCGGCCATCACCCGCCGCCGCCGGTACCCGATCCGCTCATACACCGCGATCGCGGCCCCGTTGTGATCGTCCACCATCAGCGCCGCCCGCCCGCAGGCCGCCACGAGCTCCCGCGACACCCACCGGCACACCTGCCCGGCCAGCCCCCGCCCGCGAAAGCGCGCCCCGGTGGCGACTCCGGCCAGCAGCCCCACCGTCGGCGCCGACCACGCCTCGGCCGCCACCGCCGCCAGCGAGCCGCCGGCCCGCACCCCGGCCCACCGCCGCACCCCCGCCACCCCGGGCACCGCGTACGACTCCGGCGCGTCGGCCGCCAGCAACGCCGCGACCTCCCCGTCGTCACCGCCGCCCAGCCAGCCCACCCCACCCTCGCGCTGACCCGGGGGAACGACGTCGAGGCTCATCCAGGAGAACTCCCCGCCCGCCTCCACCCCGTCCAGCTTGGCCGTCACCGCCCGCACCAGCTCCCGCTCGCCGAACGGCCGGTAGGAGGGTCCCAGCTCCGCCAGCGCATGACGTACCAGATCGACCGCGCACGACGCGCCGCCCCACACGCCTAACCGATCACGCCGCGACACCCCCGGGCAGCCGGCCACCACCGCGTCGCCCAGCGCCCACGCCCGCGCCCCGCCGGCCAGACCCTGCGCCGCCCACATGAGCAGGTCGTCGTCCCCGCACGCCGCCCGCACCTGGCCGGCGGTCCGCAGCTCACGAATCACAAGATCGCGCCGGGACGGTACGCGGCCGCCTCCGGATGCGCCGCCACGACCTCGCCCACCCGCTGCGAGACCGCCTCCACCTGATCGGCCGCCGCCCCCGTGAACGACACCCGATCGGCCAGCAACGCCTCCAGCCCCGGGCGGTCCAGCGGGAAGCGGTCGTCGGCGGCCAGCCGGTCGAGCAGCTCGTTCGCGGCGCCCCGCGAGCGCATCGCCAGCGCGGCCGCCACCGCGTGCTCCTTGATCAGCTCGTGCGCCGTCTCCCGGCCCACCCCGGCCCGTACCGCCGCCATCAGCATCTTCGTCGTCGCCAGGAACGGCAGGTAGCGGTCCAGCTCGGCGGAGATCACCGCCGGGAACGCCCCGAACTCCTCCAGCACCGTCAGCATCGTCTCCACCAGCCCGTCGAAGGCGAAGAACGCGTCCGGCAGCGCCACCCGGCGCACCACCGAGCACGACACGTCGCCCTCGTTCCACTGGTCGCCGGCCAGCTCGGCCACCATCGAGGCGTAACCGCGCAACACCACGGCCAGGCCGTTGACCCGCTCGCACGAGCGGGTGTTCATCTTGTGCGGCATCGCCGAGGAGCCGACCTGCCCCTCCTTGAACCCCTCGGTCACCAGCTCGTGCCCGGCCATCAGCCGGATCGTCTTGGCCAGCGACGACGGCGCCGCCGCCAGCTGCACCAGCGCCGTGACCACATCGAAGTCCAGCGACCGCGGATAGACCTGCCCCACGCTGGTGAACCGGTGCGCGAACCCCAGATGGGCGGCCACCCGCCCCTCCAGCTCGGCCAGCTTCTCCCGGTCGCCGCCCAGCAGGTCGAGCATGTCCTGGGCGGTGCCGACCGGGCCCTTGATCCCGCGCAGCGGGTAGCGCCCGATCAGCTCCTCCAGCCGCCGGTAGGCCACCAGCAGCTCGTCGGCGGCCGTCGCGAACCGCTTGCCCAGCGTGGTCGCCTGGGCCGCCACGTTGTGCGAGCGGCCCGCCATCACCGTCGCCTCGTGCTCCTCGGCCAGGGTGGCCAGCCGCGCCAGCAGCGCCACCACCCGGTCGCGTACCAGCAGCAGGCTGTCGCGCACCTGCAACTGCTCGACGTTCTCGGTCAGGTCGCGCGAGGTCATGCCCTTGTGCACCTGCTCGTGCCCGGCCAGCGCGTTGAACTCCTCGATACGCGCCTTCACATCGTGCCGGCTCACCCGCTCGCGCGCCGCGATCGCGTCGAGATCGACCTGCTCGACCACCTTGTCGTAGTCGTCGATCGCCCCCTCCGGCACCGCGACGCCCAACTCGGCCTGGGCCCGCAGCACGGCCAGCCACAACCGCCGCTCCGCGACGATCTTGTACTCGGCGGACCACAGGCGGGCCAGCTCCGGCGAGGCGTAACGAGCGGCCAGGACATCGGGGATACGCGGCTTGGAAGTCACGTTGGACAAGTGTATTCACACACCTGCGCCCGCACGGCACCCAGGCCGTACGGGCGCAGGAGATCCCCTTGAGCGGTCACGGCGTGGGCGTCAGGACCTTCGCCTCGTGCTTCGGCGCGGCCGGCGTGCGCCGCATCCGCTCCTTGGCCCGCTCCACCATCGTGTACAACGTCGGCACCAGCACCAGCGTCAGCAGCGTCGAGGAGATGAGGCCGCCGATCACCACGATCGCCAGCGGCTGCGAGATGAACCCGCCCGAGCCGGTCACCCCCATCGCCATCGGCGTCAGCGCGCAGATCGTCGCCACCGCCGTCATCAGGATCGGCCGCAACCTGCGCCGGCCGCCCTCGATCACCGCCTCCACCACGCCCATGCCCTGCTCGCGGTACTGGTTGATCAGGTCGATCAGCACGATCGCGTTCGTCACCACGATCCCGATCAGCATCAGCATGCCGATCAGCGCCGGCACCCCGAGCGCCGTGTCGGTCGCCACCAGCAGCCCCACCGCGCCCGTGGCGGCGAACGGGATCGACACCAGCAGGATCAGCGGCTGGATGAAGCTGCGGAACGTCGCCACCATGATCATGAACACGATCGCGATCGCCGCCAGCATCGCCAGCCCCAGGTCGGCGAACGCGTCCGCCTGGTCGGCCGAGGCGCCGCCGATCTCGTAGGTGGCGCCGGAGTCCAGGCTCAGCGCCTGCAGCTTCGTCGTCAGCGCCGCCGTCACGGTGCCCAGATCGGCCGCGGTCGCCTTGGCCGACACCGTGGCCGAACGCTCACCGTCGATCCGCGACACCTGCGTCGGCCCGGCCACCTGCCGCACGTCCGCCACCGACGACAACTTCACCAGGCCCGCCGCAGTCGGCAGCTTCAGGTCCTCGATCGCGTCGATGTCGTCCGGCGCGTCCGCGCCGCGCAACACCAGGTCGCTGGCACGGCCGTCCAGCGTGATCTGGCCCAGCGGCGCGCCGCGGAACGCCTGCGCCACCGCCTGCCCGACCTGCGCCTCCGACAGGCCCCGCTCGGCCGCCTCCTGCCGATCGACCACGACCTCGACCCGAGGAGCGCTCGCCTCCAGGTTCGACGACAGATCACGCAGCCCCGGCACCTCGCCCATCGCGGCCTTGACCGCGTCAGAGGCCGACCGCAGCGTCTCGACGTCGGGCGCCTGCACGATCACGTCGATCGAGTCGGAGGAGAACCCGCCCCCGCCGGCGCCGCCCACCGTCACCTCGCCGACCCCCGACAGGCCCGCGACCTTGTCCCGCAACTCCTGCTCGACCTTCGCCGTGTCGGCACCCTCGGTGAGCGTCACCGAGTACGACGCCCGGTCCGCGCCGCCCCCGGTCCCGCCGCCGCCGAAGCCGTTGCCGCCGCCGCCCACGTTCACCTGGTACGACTCCACGCCGCCCAGACCGGACAGCACGCCCTCCACCCGCTTGGCCGCCGTGTCGGTGGTCTCCAG
The DNA here is from genome assembly GCF_043197025.1 of Nonomuraea marmarensis. NCBI lineage: Bacteria > Bacillati > Actinomycetota > Actinomycetes > Streptosporangiales > Streptosporangiaceae > Nonomuraea > Nonomuraea marmarensis. Next base: position 143,060 of record NZ_JBICRM010000020.1, on the reverse strand, counting down.
ATCGGTGCCCACCGGCATCCGCTGCGACAACGAGATCGTGTTCTGGCCCGAGGAGTCCAGGAAGTTCGTCCGCAGCCCGCCCGCCAGGCCCATCGTGCCGACGAACACCGCCACCCCGATCAGCACCGTCACCAGCTTGAACCGCGTCGCGAACCGCAACACCGGCAGGTACGCCCGCTGCAACGGCGAGCGCAGCTCCTTGGCCTCGGCCTCCTCACGCTGCTTGCGCGCCTGTTCGGGCGTCAGGTCCGGCGCCTTCAGGAACCAGTACGCCAGCACCGGCACCACCGTCAGCGACACCACCAGCGAGGCCAGCAACGCCACCGCCACCGTGATCGCGAACGGGCTGAACAACTCGCCCACCATGCCGCCCACGATCGCGATCGGCGCGAACACCGCCACCGTGGTCAGCGTCGAGGCCGTCACCGCGCCCGACACCTCGCGCACCGCCGCCAGGATCGCCTGCAGCTTGGCCTCGCCGTAGCCGAGATGCCGCTTGATGTTCTCCAGCACCACGATCGAGTCGTCCACGACCCGGCCCACCGCGATCGTCAGTGCGCCCAGCGTCAGCATGTTCAGCGAGTAGTCGCCCGCCCACAACACGATCAGCGCGATCACCACCGACAGCGGGATCGACACCGCCGTCACCAGCGTCGAGCGCACCGACAGCAGGAACACCAGGATGACCAGCACCGCGAACGCCAGCCCCAGCAGCCCCTCGGTGGTCAGGCTCTGGATCGACTCCTCCACGTACGGCGCCTGGTCGAACACCACCGACACCGCCGTGTCCGACGAATCGCCCAGCGCCCTGGTCAGGTCCGGCAGCTTCGCCCTGACGTCATGCGAGATCGTCACCGCGTTGCCGTCGGGCACCATCGTCACCGACACGCCCAGGCTCGTCTTGCCGTCCGTACGGGTGATCGTCGTCGCGTCCGCCAGCCCGCGCGTCACCGTCGCGACATCGCCCAGCTTGACCGGCTTGAGCGGCTTTGGTTTGGCGGTCTGCTGCGGGATGCCGGCCTGACCCGGCCGCCCGCTCTGACCAGGCTGACCGGGCTGACCGGTCTGGGGCCGCGCCTGGGCGGTCTGCTGGGGCGCCGCGGGCTGCGCGGGCGTCAGGTAGAGGTCCTTCAGCTTGGCCACCGAGTCGACCCGCGAGCCCACCTGGACCGTCAGCGACTTGTCGTCGGAGGTCAGCGTGCCGGCCGGGATCGGCGTGCCGTTCGCCTTCAGCACGTCGGGGATCTGCGCCGCCGACACCCCCGCCTTCGTCATCTTGCCGGCGTCGGGCTCGATCGTCACGACCTCCTCGCGGGTGCCCGTGACCGCCGCCTCCCGTACGCCCTCCACGCTCTGCAGCTCCGGCACCACGATCCGGCGCAGCTTGTCGGCCATCGCCCGCTCGTCGCCGCCGTCGCCCACCGCCAGCACCAGCACCGGGATGTCGTCGGTGTTGCCCGCCACCACCCGCGGGTCCACGCCCTCCGGCAGCGTCACCCCGTCCAGGGCCTGCTGCATCTTGTTCAGCGACGACTCGACGTCGGTGCCGTAGGCGAAGGCCACCTGGACCTGCGCCATGCCCTCCCTCGACGTCGAGGTCAGCTGCTCCATCCCGGCCAGCCCCTGGAAGGAGTCCTCGATCGGCTTGGTGACCTGATCCTCGACGATCTCCGGGGACGCCCCCGGATACGGCGCGACCACGAACGCGCCCGGAAACGCCAAGGACGGCAGCAACTGCTGTTTCAACTGCGGGATCGTGAACGCGCCGAACGCGCTGAGCACGACCGCCACCAAGATCACAAGGGTGCGGTTGACCAAGCTCAACCGGGCGAAAGCGGTCATGGGTTCCCCTCCAAGAGTTCGCCCCAGACTAACACTTTGCCTTGAACGAATATTTAAACCGATCGAGCTTTCCTGATAACCTTCTCAGGAAGCGAGAGGTGAGCGTGAACGACGAACGCGAAGACCTGATCCGCCGGATCAGCGAAACACAGCGTGGCCTCGGGCGACTGTTCGCCCAGCACCAATCCCCCCTGTTCGCCTCCAACCTCACCATGCGGCAGCTCAAAGTCGTCATGGTCCTGTCCATCACCGGCTCCGCCTCCGGCCAGGACCTCGCCCACAACCTCGGCGTCGGCCTCGGCACCGTCACCGGCATCGTCGACCGCCTCGTCGCCCAGGGCCTCGTCAGCCGCCACGAGGACCCCCAGGACCGCCGCGTCCGCCGGGTCGAGCTCACCCCCGCCGGCGCCGCCCTCGTCGAAGAGATCAACAACGCCGGCTTCACGCACTACCGCCGCATCATGGACCACCTCGACACCGAGACCCTGCGCGCCCTCGACCACGTCACCCGCACCATCCGGGCCGTCGCCGACAAACTCGCCGACGACCACGACTGACCCGCTGCTGACTGGTGATCGGGTTCGCAGGCGGTGGGATAGAAGCAGCCCACCGCCTTTACAATGTAGATTTCTCAGTCAGGCGCGACAGCGACTCCGGCAGGTCGCCCTCGTGCACCACCGTCAGCCGCCGCGTCGCCCGCGTCACCGCCACGTACAGGTCCTGGCCGCCCATCGGCGACTGCGCCACGATCCCCGCCGGGTCCACCACCACGACCGTGTCGAACTCCAGCCCCTTGGCCTGCCCCACCGTCAGCACCACCACCGGCGCGTCCAGATCACCGCCGGGGAACAGCCGCGCCACCTCCGCGTGCAGCCCGTCCGGCGTCACCACGCCCACCCGGCCATCGCCGATCTCCGCCAGCTCCCCCTCCACCAGCGCGGGCAGGGCGGACACCGGCAGCCGCAGCGCCCGCGGCTCCGCCTCGCCCTCGCGCACCGACTCCGGCGGCTCCTGCCCCGGCGCGAACGCGTGCAGCACGTCGGTGGCCACCCGCATGATCTCCACTGGCGTGCGGTAGTTGACCAGCAGCCGCTCCTCCCGCCAGCGCCCCTTCAGGTGCGGGTCCAGCACCTCGCCCCACGAGCGCGCGCCCGCCGCCGACCCCGTCTGCGCCAGGTCGCCCACCACGGTCAGCGACCTGGCCGGCACCCGCCGCATGATCATCCGCCAGGCCATCGCCGACAGCTCCTGCGCCTCGTCCACGATCACATGCCCGTACGCCCAGGTGCGGTCGGCCGCCGCCCGATCCGCCGTCGTCAGCCCGGAGCCGTCGTCGATGTGCCGCTCGGCCAGCACGTCGGCCCGGTCGAGGATGCCGCCCTCCGCCACGCCCGTCGACTCCAGCACCTCCCAGGCATACAGCTCCTGCTCGGCCGATTCCTGCCCGGCCTGCCGGGCCGCCGCCCGCCTGGCCGAGTCGTCCTCGCCCAGCAGCTCGGCCGCCTCGTCCAGCAGCGGCACGTCCCCGGCCGTCCACGCGGCCTCCACCGGCCGCAGCAGCTCCTGCCAGTCCAGCCCCGACGGCGCCACCGACCACAACGTGTCCCACGAGGACAGCAGCTCCGAGATCAGCCGTTGCGGCGTCAGCTCCGGCCACAGCCCGTCGATCGCCCGCCGCACCTCCGGCTCGCCCCACAACCGCCGCGAGGCCAGCTCCAGATCCAGCTCGTCCAGGTCGCCCTCCAGGTCGAGCGGCTGCGACAGCTCCGGCTCGTCGTCCACGACCAGGTCCTCGATGTGCAGCGACTCCTCCAGCGCCCGCGCCTCGGCCCTGGCCAGCTCCTTGAGCAACTCGGTGACGTACAGCTTGCGCGCCATGTTGTGCGGCAGCCGCACCGCGCGCGCCCGCTCGCGCAACCGCAGGCACACCGCACGCGCCACCCGCAGCCGCAGCCCGTCCAGCTCCACCTCCAGATCCCCGTCGGGCACCCCCTGGCGCAGCGCCAGCGCGCCGGCCACCACCTCGGCCATCCGCGCATCGCCCTTGACCACCGCCGCCGCGGGACGGTCGGCGGCGACCGCCCGCACCCCGGGGAACATCTCGCCCACCGTGCACATCACCACCTGCGTCTCCCCCAGCGCGGGCAGCACCTGGCCGATATAGCGCAGGAACATCGGGTTGGGGCCCACCACCAGCACGCCGCGCCGCTCCAGCGTGTCGCGGTGGGTGTAGAGCAGGTACGCGGCCCGGTGCAGCGCCGCCACCGTCTTGCCGGTGCCCGGGCCGCCCTGCACCACCAGCGCGCCCTGCAGCGAGGCGCGGATCACCCGGTCCTGCTCGGTCTGGATGGTGGCCACCACGTCGCCCATCCGGCCCGTCCGCCCCCGCCGCAACGCCGCCAGCAGCGCCGCCTCACCCACCAGCGTGCGCCGGTCGCCGTCGCTCATCCCCTCCAGGTCGAACACCTCGTCGTCGATGCCGACCACCGAACGGTCCTTCAGATGCAGGTGCCTGCGGCGCACCAGCCCGCCCGGATCGGTGGCCGTGGCCACGTAGAACGGCCGCGCCGCCGGCGCCCGCCAGTCGATGAGCACCGACTCGTGGCCCTCGTCACGCAACCCGATCCGGCCGACATAGGTGCTCTGCCCCGAGCCGTCGTCGATGCGGCCGAAGCACAGGCCGCGCTCGACCGCGTTCAGCTGCGCCAGCCGGCGCGCCTGCTCCGAGGCCAGCACCTCGCGCTCGACCCTCGCCTGACGCGTGCCCAGGGCGCCGCCCCTGCCGTACACCTCGCGCAGCGCCGCCTGCGCCCGCTCCCTGGCGACGTCGAGCCTGCCGTACAGCCACGCCACGGTACGCTGCTCGGCGTCAAGGGCTTCCACAAGACCATCTTGACGATTAGTCATTCGGTGGTATACTTCTATCGGAGGGTTGTGAAGCTCATGCTTTTGAGTTGCAGCATTCGAGCTTAACCCTGACGCGCGCCCGCGCGCAAACTATTCGTGCTCGCGCCGCGTCCCCGCGAAGCTCAGTACGCCTGGCGTCCCGTCGCCGCCCACAACCCGGCGAACAGCTCCACCAGCCCCGCCACGCCGCAACACTGGCAGCCGCAACACTGGCAGGCCGTGTCCCACAGCCCGGGCACGGGCCGGTCCGGCACCCCGCTCGTCATGATCCCGCTCGCCGGCCGCTCGGCCCAGTCCAGGTCGCCGGACTCGCCCGCCACCCGGTACAGCTCGTAGAACATCCGAGCGATCTTCAGAAAACGAAAGGTTTTTGAGGATTGTCAGGGCCGGATCACGCTTGGGGTCTCACTCCCCAGGCAGCTCAGCGCCTGCATGGCCGCACGCTCTATTCGTGAAAGATCGCAGAAGATGGTGCCTGCCTGTACGAGGTACCGCGCATCGCCTGATTCACCGGCTTTTGTGATCAGTGCTGCGGCTTCCGTCCACAGGGTGGCTGCCTCGGTGTACAGCCCGTGGCCGGTGCGCAGGTGGCTGCTTCCGAGCAGTTGGGTGCATTCGGCGAGGAAGTCGCGGTAGAGGTTACGGAACAGGGCGCCGCCGGTGCCGGCCTTCTCCATCAAGAGGGCAGCCTGCGGCAGGTCCCGCTGCGGGTTGCCGGTGCGCTGGAGCCACGTGCGTACCAGCTTGCCGGCCTTGTCAATGCCTCGGTGGCCGAGGTTGGCGATGGGCGAGTTGAGGAAGGCGTCGGCGCAGGCGGTGATGGCGGGAATGATCTGGCCCTGTGCGGAGGGCGGGTTCCTCGGAGCGGTGAGGGTGAAGGAGCGGTGCTTGGCGGTCATCGGGCCGCGTGCGGCTCTGGCCTGGGCGAGGCTGGTCAGGCTGGTGGATACCGCTCTGCCTTGCTGGTCGGTGTCCACCAGGTAGGCGTCGTGCTCGTCGTAGCCGTACATGGCGACGACATGGCCGCCGAAGTGCACCTTCGACCCGAAGTAGTCCAGGTGGTAGCTGTCGAGCTGCAGTCCGACGGGGTGGCCGGCATCGATGGGGCCGGCCACGTTCTCCCACGCCCTGCGAGGAGAGGTGGTCTCCTGGACCAGGAGCTCCAGCCCGAGTCTCGTGGCCAGGTTTCTGGTCAGATCGAAAGGCTTGACCCGCCCTCCGAGGAAGGGGAAGCCCATATTCTTGCTGTCCCAGTAGATGAAGGACAGACCGGAGCCGAGACCGAACAGCATGGGCTCGGACAGATCGAGTCCTTCGTGCCGCAGCAGCACCCCCAGAGCTGTCGTCTCGCAGTGCTGCGTACCGCGGGCATCGATGTCTATTACCGTGGTCATGCCATGCTCTCCTGGACGGGGATGATCAGCCGGGTCATCAGTTCTTCTCGCGGTGCCTCTGCCGGTCCGACGAGATAGGCCTCACGTACGGGTGCTTGCGGGCGCAGTCCGCGCTCGTGGATGGCGGCGAAGAGAGCGTTGTAGGCCAGGGGCAGCTGGGCGTAGGGCCCGATGTGCACGGTCTCGGCAACGAGTCCGCCGGGCAGCACCTCGAACTCCAGGCCGGGTGCCCTTTCCCCCTGCGGCGTCTGCGCTCCGACGGCGATCTCCATCCGCTCTTCCAGATCCAGCGGGTACAGCGCCCACAGCGGCGGCTCCCATACGATTGCCGTCTTGCTGAGCGCGGGCAGCAGCCGGCCTACGCATTCCTCGACCTTCTCCGCGATCTCCGCAGGGGTGCAGACCGTTCGCACCACTGCCAGCCGTCGCTCCGGCTCTCTGCTCATCGTCACCTCGTAGCCGGGCAGGCCGCCCTCCGCCAGTCGCTCCAGCATCGCCAGCCGTGCCTGGTCCCTGCTGATCCGCTCGGCCAGCCGGTCCCGCTCAGCGCGCAGGATCTGTGCCCTGCGCGCAGGCTCGGCAGCCAGCGCCTGGGCGATCACAGCCAGGGGAAGATCCATCTCGCGGAGCAGGGCGATGGTCAGGGCATCACGTGCCTGTTCAGGTGCGTAATAGCGGTAGCTGGAGCTGGCGTCCACGCGGACCGGAGCCAATAGCCCCATCTCGTCGTAGTGCCGTAGCTGCTTGACGCTGAGCCGGCACAGGCGGGCGAAGCGCCCGATGGTGAGAAGTTCGTCTTGCATGCCATCATGGTGGACTCTCCCACGGCAGGAGAGTCCAACGCTGTATCCATTGGCCCCAAGGCCGCCCTACTCCTCTTCGCCGTCGTCATCGCTTGGGGCGTCCGGGTCGCGCGGCAGGCGCAGTGAGTGGCACTTTCCTGCGGTATGCGGCAATCGCCACCCCGAGGGCGAGGGCGGCATATCCGCAGGTCACGGTCAAACCTGCCCATGGCGGGAGCGGGTAATAGCCGCCGAGCAGTGACTGGTCCACGTCCACATGCGCGAACGTGGGGACGCTCTGCGTGATCGCGAACCCGGCGGCAGGAGTGATCATCAGCAGCCATGGCGCCAGGCCCGCGATCGCCAGCAGGTAGGGCACGACGACCAGCGCGATGGCCAGCCCGATGGCGACGATGCCCCGCTTGACCAGCGCGGCCAGGCCCAGAGCCAGCACGGCGGCGGCTGCGGTCAGCGCCGCGTAGCCGACGATCACCCGCAGCTCGGTACCCAGGGTGATCGGCTGGATCGGGTTCTGATTGGCACGCAACATCGCCAGGCCGACAGGGACCACGACCCCCGAGGCCACCAGCCCCGCCACGAACGCGACCGCGCCGACCACCGCGGCCTTGGCCGCCAGCAGCCGCGCTGGATGCGGCTCGGCCGGCGGGCTGGTCCCGATCAGCCCGCGCCGGTGTTCCGTTGTGAAGAACGTGACCGCCACCACGAGCACCGGGATCAGCCCCACGGCCCCGCCGATCAGCATGAGGTCAGCGCGCAGACCGCCCTCCACCGTGGCGGGCCCGATGTCACCGACCCCGGTCACGAGGAGCTTGTCGCCGGACTCGACGACCCCGCCCGGGTGATGCAGGGTCTTGCCGTCGGGCCCCAAGGAGACGCCGACGTCATCACGCCGCCACGAACCGTTCGCGCCCTGCAGCTTGATCTGGTCGAAGGTGGCGGTGGCCTGGGCGAAGGCTGCCGCCATCTCCCACAAGGCGCCTGGTGAGGTGGCGAACAGCCCGATCTCGACCGTCTCCGGCAGGCCGGTCAGTTTGACCGTGCTGACCTCGGTCCACGTCTTGCCGTCGCCTGACTCGTAGCCGGTGAGAGTATCGCCCGACCTGGTCAGCCGCAGCCACCGTGGCCCCTGCACAGGACCGCCGGCCACGTCGTGGGTGAAGTTGTGCTGCATCCTCACGCCGTGGCTGCCGGTGATCATGACGGCGGTATACGGCGTGCCCTGCGTGAGGCTCTGCCTGACGAGGAGCCCGGCCTTCGCCCACGGCACCACCCCCTCCTTGACGTTGCGCACCCCGGGTACGGCGTCCGGCAGCCGCATCTGCCCGGTCATATCCGACACGCGGGCGGTGATGCTGCCGTTCCCCTTGAGCGGCTGGTGCACGAAGTAGTACTTGTCCTTCACCGCCGTACCATCGGGACCCACCAAAGGCGCGGGGCAGGGGCCCTCGCCCTTCCATGTCACGCAGGTGCTGCGGGCGCCCCCGGCGATCAGCAATCCGAGCGACACGGTGACCAATACCGAGGCCGCCATGGCGAGCACCCAGCCCCGCGCGGAGCGGAACTTGGTCCACTCCGCGCGCAGCAACTGAGGGAAACGGTCCCGCCCGGCCCGTTGGCTGGATCGGTAAGGCGTGAATGAACTCATGCCGACGGTTGTACGCGGCACCCGGTTCCAGCCGGGTCGCAGCCGCTGCGACCCGGCTGGAACCGGGGATCTGGCATCGTTAACCCATGGCACCTCGACCCGGCGGCCGGTTCGGCCGCCCCGCCCGCACGACAACCGGCGGTGAGTGGCGGTGAGGGTCCTCGTCGTCGAGGACTTCGAGGTCCTCGCCCGCTCCATCGGAACCGGGCTGCGCCGCGAGGGCATGGCCGTCGACGTCGTCCTGGATGGAACCGCCGCCCTCGACCGCGTGGCCGCCACCCGCTACGACGTGGTGATCCTCGACCGCGACCTGCCCGGCGTCCACGGGGACGAGATCTGCCGGCGACTCGCCCACGGCCGCTGTGAGACCCGCGTACTGATGCTCACCGCCTCCGGCACGATCGAGGACCGCGTCGACGGGCTCAGCCTCGGCGCCGACGACTACCTGCCCAAGCCGTTCGCGTTCGCCGAACTGGTCGCCCGCGTCCGTGCCCTGGCCCGCCGCGCCACCCCGCCGCTCCCGCCGACCCTGGCATGCGGGGACATCACCCTCGATCCGGCCCGCCGTATCGCGTTTCGGGCCGGGCGGCGCCTTGAGCTGAGCCCCAGGGAGTTTGCCCTGCTCGAATGCCTGCTCGCCGTACCCGGCCTGGTCATCTCCGCCGAGGAACTGCTCGAACGCGTCTGGGACAAGGCCGCCGACCCGTTCAGCAGCGCCGTCAAGCACACCATGCACCGGCTACGAGCCAAGCTCGGCGACCCGCCCGTGATCGAGACCATCCGCGAAGCCGGCTACCGCATCCGACCGTCATGACCCCCCAGACGCTCGCCAGAAGGTCCCTGCAGACGCGGCTCGCGCTCGCCTACGCGGCGGGCATCTACGCCGCCGGGGTCTTCGTGCTCGTCCTCGTCGCCGTCCCGCTCGCCAGCATCAATGCGGCCACCCCCAAAGGCCACCCCTCATCGAGCGCGATCACCGAAACCGGGCCCGGGATCAGCCTGCCCCAACTCCTCATGGGATCCGCCGTCGCTCTGGTCATACTGATTCCCGTCGCCCTGGCTCTGGGCTGGTTCGTCGCCGGCCGGTTCCTGCGCCCGCTGCGCGCCATCACCGCCACCGCCAAAATCATCTCCGCCGGAGACCTCCACCGGCGGCTTGCTCTCGGCGAGCCCACGGACGAGCTGACCGAGCTCGGCCACACGCTCGACGACCTGTTCGCCCGCCTGCAGGCGTCCTTCGACGCCCAACGCCACTTCGTCGCCAACGCCTCCCACGAGCTGCGCACCCCTCTCGCCGGCCTGCGCACCCTTCTTGAAGTCGCCCTCGCCGACCCCGATGCCGACACCGAAACCCTCCGCTCGGCCTGCCAGGAGGCCCTCGCTCTGGGCGGACACCAGGAGCGGCTCGTCCAAGCACTGCTCGCCCTGGCCACCAGCGAACGCGGCGTCACCCGCTGGGACACCCTCGACCTCGCCCACATCGTCGAAGGAGTGCTCGCCACCCGCCGCGACCAAGCAGCGGTGACAGGCATTGACCTCGCCGAACACCTAACGCCCGCAGTGACGACGGGAGACCCGAGACTGATCGAAAGCCTCGTCGCCAACCTCATCGACAACGCCATCCGCCACAACCACGCAGACGGGCACGTAAAGGTCACCACTCAGACCTCCGGCACGCAGGTGGCCCTTACAGTCGCCAACAGCGGGCCGGTCATCCCCGGCAACCAGATCCAGCGCCTCTTTCAACCCTTCCAGAAACTGGCGCCTGATCGTCACGGCCGCCGCGACGGCTACGGCCTCGGCCTCGCCATCGTCAATGCCGTCACGCAAGCTCACCACGCCACCCTCACCACCAGCGCACGCCCCGGAGGCGGCTTGTCCATCACCGTGCAGTTCGCGCACGGATCTCCGACCCGGACGGCCTGCCGCAGCCGGTGGCCAGGTCCCGGACGGCGGTAATGGCTGTCTCGGCGCCGTCGCAGAGCTCGGCGATGGCCGCGGCGTGATCGGTGGTGAAGGTGATCGGCTGCTTGTGCAGCAGCGCCAGCGCCCGTGAGGCGGCCATGCGTATCTAGGCCATGGCGTTGAAGACGTCCAGGGACGCATCGGCCTCGGTTCCGTCACGGGCTGATCGTGCCTGCGCGGCCAGCGCCTCCCGCTCGTGGTGCACGGCGTCGTCGTATTCGCTTCGCCGCTGGCGGGTGAGCGCGGCGGCCGCGGCGCGGTCGGCGGCATCGGTGGAGGCCCGGCGGGCGTCGAACTCTTCAAGGTCCGCGCGTGCTGCCGTTCGTCGGGCCGGGCACGACCCAGCCTCCGCTGGTCGCCGTCGCCGGGAACACACTGGTGGCTGGAGAGCCGGGAGTCAGCCCCGCCGCAGTCAGGGTGTACGACATCAGCACCACCCCGGCCACCCCGCGCGGCGAGATCCGCGGAGACGCGAACGCGTTGCCGCCCCTGCGAGATCTCGCCCTCACCGAGGACGGGCCGGCGGCGCTGTCGGCGTTGGCCGATACCCGCCAGTTCGACGCCCGGTACACGACAACCCTGACTCAAGCCCGTGCCTACGACAGCAGCGGGCTAAGCGAGCACGGTCTCCCCTTCGGGGTCCGCTTGTGGCGGTGTGCGTCGGTCGCGGGTCAGCGGCCGGTGTCGTTGTCCTTGACCTTGCAGGTGGCGGTGGCGGTCTTACCGGGGTTGCTCACCGAGGTCGCGGTCAGCTGGACGGTGGCCGATTCGGCGCTGCCCTCGCTGCGGGTGACGTAGACGGGCACGTTGACGGTCTGGCCGAACGCCGCCGTGGTCAGGTTGTTGTAGGGCTGGGCGGTCCAGCCCGATCCGCTGACCGCGGTCGACAGGCGGTAGATGTCGTTGTGCAGGTGGGCCCGCTCGTCCTGCGGGTGCAGGGCGGGGTCGGTGGCCGCGTCCTTACCGGTGTTGGTCACCGCGAAGGTGCACTGGGTGGCCATGAAGGTGGTGGAGCGCTTGTCGGGGCGGCCCTTGGCGACCGCGACGCCGCGCTTCTGCGGTCCGGCGCCCTTCGGGTTCTGCACGCCGATGACGTAGTGCAGCAGTCCCTTGGCGTCGGTGTACTTGTCGAGGATGTAGAAGTGCAGGTCGTTGGCTGCGTCGGCGAACTCGTTCTTGGAGCCGGAGTTCGTGCCGGCGTGGAACAGCGCGTCGTTGAGCTGCCGGTAGTCGCCCATGGTGCGCATGACGGGGGTGCCGTCAGGGCGCGTGAAGTCGACCTTGTTGATGTCCTCGGGGTGCGCGTCCTGTACCCAGGTGAAGCAGTTGTACCCGCAGGTCGACCCTTCCTTGCCGTCCTTTCCGGGCTCGTAGGTCTTGTTCTTGGCGATCAGCACACCGTTGTCGGGCCCGAACGAGCCGTACCCGATCCGCTGCACCGTCTCCAGGCTGTAGTTGCTCCAGTTGCCCTTGGGACCGCCACCGTCACAGGTCTGATTGGTGTTGACGTCGCAGTCCGGCGAGCGGTCCACCGGCGCCGCGCCGTCCAGCAACACCTGGATGCCGGCCCGTGACCCCTTGGGCAGCTTGTCAGCGTTCACCGCGCGGGCGATCACATCAGCGACCGCCAGGCCGGACTGGGCCAGCCCGTCCCGGTTGAGCCGCAGTACCGAGGAGTACGGCACGAAGCCCATACCGATCTTGTTACGCAGGGTGTGCTCGGCGCCCATCGAGGCGCCCTGCTGCGCGGGCACCACCCAGCGCTTGTGCGGGCCGCCCGGACCGTTGAACGAGCCCCGGTCCAGCATGTCCCACGGACCCGACCCCACCCGGTGGTACGGCGTCGCATAGGGGTTGTTGTTGTTGTCACCGATGCTGTACAGGAAATGGCTCAGCTCGTGCAAGATCGTGCCGGAGCTCTCACCCTGCCGTACCGAGGACAGACCCCACAGCTGCGAACCGGCGAGATAGGACGTCCAAGGAACGTACCGGGTGACGACCGTGTTCGCCAGCGCTGGGTTCGGATTGCCCCAGGTCTCGCGCGGCACGTCCTCCGGCGACTGGAACTTCATCTCGCCGAATTCCTGCCACACCGTGGTCTCGTCGTAGCCCGCGTAGATCCGCAGGATCACGTCGTAGCCACAGTTGCCGGTGCAACCCAGGTCGGCGTGCCACAGCGCGTCGGCGTCGGTCTCCAGCCGGGTCCCCATGCAGTCGTTGACAGTGGCCTTGTCGGCGACGGTCACCGTCGCGTCGAGCTGCAGGTGCGTGCCGTCCGGGATGGCCGTGACGGTCCTGCGCCCGGACGGGCTGACTCCCGAGATCGTGATGACGTCGCCGACGTGGAAGAACTTGGTCGACTCCACCGTGATGGTGGACACGGCGCTCTGTGCCCCGGTCACCGTGGTCGTGCCCGGGCAGCCCTCTTTCTCCTGGCCGAACCCGTCGTTCAGGCCGTACTGGTGATAGTTCTGCGGCATCCGGTAGGTGCCGATGGGGGTCACCTCGGAGATGCCGATCTTGCCGCCGCTCTGCTCCATCCAGTACCCGTTGAGGGTCTGGTTGTGGTTCAGCTCGCTCGGCTTGTTGAAGAAGCCGGCGTAGAACTCCGCGACGTTGTCCCGCGTGATCGGGTCGATCTGCGGGTTGCCGAACGGGTCGGACTGCTTCGGCTTGGTGATCACGAACGGCTGGTCGGGGAAGTCGACCGCCACGAGCGCCACTTTCAGCGCCCGGCCGGTGGGGGTCTTGCCGCTGGTCGCCCAGCTCACACCCGGAATCGGCTTGTAGTCGTCCCAGGTCATGTCGTCCTGGTCCTGCACCTGCTGCGGGTCGATCGGCTTGAGCGCCGGAGCGTGCTTCACCGGGGACGCCTGACCGGTGCCCGCCATGCTCAGCGATACGCCGAACACGACAGCGGACACCACCGCCAGCGCCTTGCCCGATCGCAGGCGTAAAAGCCTGCGCCTTCGGTTAAAGATCATGAGGCGGAACCCTATGACCCACACGCGGGCCGGTCACCGTACAGCTGTCGGAACTACCCCTCCACCGACCGGACTTCTGTCGGACCGGCGAGCGGTGCAGCACCTTCATGGCCGGCGAGACGGCCGCGATGCCGGCCTGGGCCGACTCCATGCGGAAGCCGTGGACGAAGTGCGTCATCGCGGTCAGCCGGTCAGCCGCTCCAGGATAAGCTCGCGCGCGGGCGGCGTCGGCCTGCCCCCGGGTCGCCTTCATGACCGCCCCGGCCAGCGCCCCGGCGATCGACGGCGACCGGCTGCGCGGCATCGAACTCACCGACGGTCACACCGTCCCCCGCGCCGCCGCCTTCCTCTTCCCCCGCATGGTCCCGCGCGATGAGCCGCTGACCGACCGGGGTTGCGCCAAGGACGAGACCGGCTGTCGCCACCGGCCGCACCGGCATCGCCGGCGTCTGGGCCGCCGGTGACGTCATCGACCCACGCGCCCAGGTCATCACCGCCGCCGGCATGGGGTCCGCCGCCGCCTTCGCCATCAACACCGACCTGTTGGACGAAGACGTCGACCACGCCGTCGAACAGCACCGCGCCACTGTCGCGGGTGATGGCCGGTGAGCGTCGACACCGCACAGCAGCAGGTGCCGGTCTCTGGCGGGAGACTGCCGCTCGGCGTCTACCTGCACGCGTTCAGCCTGTTCGCGATGGGCAGCGCGGAGTTCCTGCTGGCCGGGGTCCTGCCGGAGATCGCCGACAACCTGAAGATCCGCTTGTCCTCCGCCGGCGCACTGATCTCGACATTCGCCATCGGTACCGTGATCGGCGGGCCTCCCTTCGCCATCATGACGCTGCGCTGGCCGCGACGCACCACGCTGGTGACCGCTCAGAGCGCGTCTGTGAACTTGTCGGCCCGACGTGGTCCGTACAGGCTCGGCCGAGGGCGTCCCCGGCGCGATGAGTTCCGGCCGGGTCGCGAGTCTGTTCCGGTGACCGTCGTAGGACGGTCGTACGGCACGGAACAGCAGCGAAGCCGAGATGACGCTGCGGGGCGCAATACTGCCCGCGCTGCCCGACACGAGACACCACGGAGGACACCATGACGACCACGCCGAACGACCCGACCACCGCGCTGCCCGGCCGCCCGCCCGTCGTTGACCCGGCCACCTGGCAGACCGCCCGTGACGAGCTTCTGGTCCGCGAGAAGGCCCACACCCGCGAGGGCGACGCCATCGCCGCGGCCCGCCGCCGGCTGCCGATGGTGGAGCTCGACGGGACGGTCGAGGTCGTCGGACCCGACGGCCCGGTCCCGTTCCTGGACCTGTTCCAGGGCCGCGACGAGCTCGTGGTCTACAAGCACATGTGGTACGACGGCGCGCCGCACCAGGGGCAGTGCGAGGGCTGCACCACCACGGCCTGGCACCTGCAGGACGCCGTCTACCTCAACGCCCGCGGCGTCTCGTTCGCCATCCTGACCACGGGCCGGTGGGACGAGGTGGCCTCCTACGTCGAGTTCATGGGCTACACCCAGCCTTGGTACTCGGTGCGCGACGTGGACGCGCCGGTCGGCGGCAGCATGGGTTACATCACCTGCTTCCTGCGCGACGGCGACCGCGTGTTCCTCACCTACTCCACGACGGGCCGTGGCAACGAGCCGGTCAACGGGTCCTTGAGCCTGCTCGACATGACGCCCTACGGCCGCCGCGAGGCGTGGGAGGACAACCCCGAGGGCTGGCCCGAGGCCCCTCAGGCCGACTCGCCTGTCGGTGGGCATGGCTCGCCGATCTGCTGGTACTGGCGCTCGGACGCCGACGGCGTCGCCACCTGGGGCCCGACCAGCCGCCCCGTGCCGCAGTGGACCCGCCCCGGCGCGACCCCCGTGGAGACCCTCGGCCGGCACGGCCACCACCACTGACGCGCCTTCGTCGCCGGCGTCGGCAAAGGTGTGAGGTGCCGGACGGAACCTCCGGACGATGCGAGGGTCCGCCCGCGCGCTCGGTCGGTGGGCGGTTCGCCCGGAAGGTGAAGGACTCCTGGTAGGAGAGGGGCTGTCTAGGCTTGCCAGTCCTTAGTGCCGCCGCCCCGCGACCTCCTTCGTTCCGTCACAGCTTGCCGAGCTGTCCTGTCTGAGGGTGTAGTGACCGACAACGGCAAGGAGTGCATCATGCCTCTCCTCCACACGGTGGGGGTATCGGTCGGCTGCGTCCTGGCCCTCGCGCCGGCCCTGCTGCCCTCCGTACGTCCCACCAGGAGGTGGCCGCACGTCGTCATGGCGCTCGGCATGGCGGCCGGGCATCTGGGCGGCTTGTTGGCCTTCATGGCCGCGTTGTCGCTCTGATGGGGTCAGAGCCGGTGGTGCTGCTGGACGAGCCGACCATCGGCCTGGACGTGGCGGCCGCGCGCGCGACCAGGAGTCCGGGTGCACGTATCGTCCACGTGCCAGTACTCGTCATGCCATGCTCATGGCCCCTCGCCCCAGTGCTCCACGATCGGCACCCGCCCCTGGGCCTCGATCAGCGTGGCGTTCGCCGCGGCGATGGTGTCGGCGCGCAGGTAGTACTGGTCGACGTACACCGGCCGGCCCCGGTTGAGCGCCTCGTCGTCCGGGTCGATGACGGGGCTGTAGCCGATGTTGCACGCCTGGGCGACCAGCAGCGATCAACCGTTCGAGCGTGGTCCAGTCGTGGTCGTCAGGGCCTCCCTGCCCTCGTCCCACCTCCAGCGCACGTTGCGGCCGGTCAGGTGCACCCCGCCGATCCAGCGGTCGACGCCGTTGAGCGTCACGTGGTCCTCCTCGCCCGCCAGCACCCGCGCGCCGGTGGCGGTCAGACGCACCAGGGTGGTGCGTTCGACCGGGGCGTCGGCGGGCCAGACGTCCAGCAGCGGGTGCGGGGCCCGGGCCAGGCGGTCCATCGCCGCGAAGCACCAGGTGTCCCCGAGATAGGGGCGGGCCTCGCGGGCGGAGGCGCGCACGAAGACGTCCCCGGCGGTGGCCTCCCGCGCAGCGTCCGCCACGGCGGCCAGGACGCGGCGTTCGGTGAGGGAGAGCCCGTCACGGGTGGAGGGGTACTCGCGGCTGAGACGTTCGAAGGCCTCGCCGAGGAAGCGCAGCTCACCGGAGCGGGTGGCGGCGATGGCGGACAGACCCTCCGGCGTCGGGGCACGGAAGGCCGCCCATGCCCGGGTGGCCAGATCGAGCGCGGCCGGGGTGAGCGTCGCGCACGCCTTGGTCGCGGGCAGCTCGCGCAACTGCTCGGGACGCAGCTGGCCCAGGCCGCCGAAGCGGGCGATGCCGGGATGTTCCCCGATGCAGATCAACGTGATGCGCTCGGCCGGCACCTCCAGCTCGGCGAGGCGGGCGAGGATCTCCACGATCTGCAGCTGGTCGTAGAGGTCGGCCTCGAACCACAGCACGTACTCGCCGCCGCGGTTGGCCTCCAGGGCGGCGTCGCGCTGCAGGAACATGCGCATGGCCTCCCCACGGTCATCCGCGTGCGCTCGCATCAGGAACGAGGCCCTGACCTGACGCAGTTCCTCGTGCCCCAACGCGGGGACCGGCCCTTCGTGCAGCACGTCTCGCCAGTACTCGATGTGCCGGGCCAGCCCGGTCCCCGGCAGGTCGGTGCCGTCGCCGTTGCTGATGTGCAGCGCCGCCGCCATCCGGTCCTCGACTGGGGCCGGCTGCTCGCCCAGGAGCCGCCTGCGTGCGATCGCGTACGACTCGCCGGTCTTCGCCATGCGGGCGCGCACCCGCCGTTTGAAGTCTGCCTGCTTGGTCATGAACGTCTCCCGCGCGCCGTCCGCGCATCCCCCAGCGACCAGTGCGGCGGGCGCACGACCGACGACAGATCCTCCGTCCGAGAGGTGAACCTCCCTTTGCCTCCTGGGATGACCCGGCTGGGGCGAGTCGCCGGAGGTTGGGCGCGGACAGCCGCCACCGACCATGCTAGCGATCCTCAGCCGGGTCTGGCCAAAGCGGTACTCCTTTCATCGGAGGGGCCGGGGGTCGTGTCGGCGCGTCCATTGATGATCATGCGCCGGACCAGGTCGCCTCGCATGTGGACCGGCTGGGCAGGCGCTCGGTGGGCAGCGGCGGCGCGTGAGGGCGCCGCCGATCCCGTGGCCTACCCGGGCGGGGGCGGGGCGGTGGAGCGGCGGGGGACCAGGGTCGGGGTGACCGAGAAGTGGACCGAGGACGTGCGGCCCTCGATGCGTTCCAGCAGCAGGCGCCCCGCGGTCCGGCCCATCACCCCGCCGTCCTGGTCGACGCTGGTCAGGGAGATGTCCGACAGCGCCGCCAGGCGGGTGTTGTCGTAGCCGGCCAGCGACATGTCCGCGGGCACCGCCAGCCCGGCCTCGTGCAGCGCCGTCAGCGCCCCGAACGCCGCCAGGTCCGCGCCGGCGAAGATCGCCGTCGGGCGCGGCGAGCGGCCCAGCAGCTCGCGCGCCCCCCGGTAGCCGCCCTCCTCGCTGTAGGAGGTCAGCGCCACCGCGATCTCGTCCTCGAGGCCGTGCTCGCGCATCACCCGCTCGTACGTCACCGCCCTGATGGTGTGCAGCATCGCCGCGGCCCGCCCCCGCGTGCCCTCCCGCTGCCCGATGTGCGCGATCCGGCGGTGCCCCAGCCCGATCAGGTGGCGCACCACCAGCTCGGCGCCGATCTCGTCGTCGTCCAGCACCGCGTCGTACACCGCCGACTTCTCGTGCGGCCCCAGCACCACCGTCGGCGGCCCTCCCGCCACCTCCTCCAGCCGCGCCCGCGGCACCCGCGGCGCGACCAGGAGCATGCCGTCCACCTGCCGGTCCACCAGCGCGTCGATCGCCCGCGTCTCCGTCTTGGCGTCGGGCCCGCCGGTCACGATGATCACCTGGTAGTCGGTGGCGGCGAGGTGCCCGTACAGGCCGTCGAGGATGTCGGGGAAGAACGGGTTGCGCAGGTCGGGCAGCAGCACCCCGATCGTGTACGTACGCCCGCGCATCGCCCGCGCCGCCGCGTGCGGCCGGTAGCCGAGCTCGTCGATGGCGGCCCTGACCCGCTCGCGCATGGCGGGGCTGACCCCGTAGGCGCTGCGCAGCACCTTCGAGACCGCCGTGGTGGACACCCCCGCGTGGCGCGCCACATCGGCGATCGTCACCCGCCGCCGCCGGTCGCGCGTGGTCATCCGCCCGCCTCTCCTCAGGACGTGCCGATTGTACGAGCCACCCGCCGCCGACCTGCACCACCGCGTGGATAACGTTACCCAAATCGCATCAACTCGAAGCCGTGAAAGGCCGGGATCACGGTTGGGGATCGTTATCCAAATTCGTTCTTGACGACCTCCTCTGTAACGCCTACGTTAACTAGCAATCGGGGGTATTAAAACGATTCAATCGGATCTCGGAGGGGTGTCGTGAAGACCTCTCAACACACGCTCGCAGCGGCGCTCGCCGTCGCCACGACCACCGCCCTGGCCTCCCCCACCGCGCTGCTGCAGGCGCTCGGGCTGTTCAAGACGCTGCCGGGGCTGGTGCTGGTCGAGGTCGCGTTCGGGTTGTCGTTCGCGGTGCTGCTGTTTCGCGCGTTCATCGCGGCCGTGCCCCGCGAGCTGGACGAGGCCGCCATGATCGACGGCTGCGGCGGGCTGCGGCTGTTCTTCCAGGTGATCTTCCCGCTGCTCCGCCCGGTGACGATCACCGTGATCATCACCACGTCCGTCGCCGTCTTCAACGACTTCGTCAACCCGCTGTACTTCCTGCCCGGCGACGACAACGCCACCGTCCAGGTCACCCTCTACAACTTCCAGAGCCAGTACAGCACCCAGTGGAACCTGCTGTTCATGGACATCGTGCTCATCACCATCCCACCACTGCTCGCCTTCGTCTTCTTCAACCGCAAGATCGTCGCCGGGATGACCACCGGCGCCATCAAGGGCTGACCTAAGGAGCACCTTGCCGCACGTCACACCACCCGCCTTCGAACACCACCTCGACCCCCTCGGCATCGGCGAAAGCGCGCCCCGCCTGTCCTGGCAGGTCGCCACCGACCTGCCGGGCTGGCGGCAACGGGCGTACGAGATCGAGCTCAGCGACGGCACCGCGACCGGCATCGTCACCTCTGAGCAGTCCGTCCTGGTCGCCTGGCCCGGACCCGAGCTCGGCTCGCGCGCGCGGCGCGGCGCGCGCGTGCGCGTCCACGGACACGACGGCTCGGCCAGCGACTGGAGCCCCTGGTCCTGGGCGGAGACCGGGCTGCTGGAGGCCTCGCAGTGGCACGCCGCCGCGACCGCGCCGCCCGCCGAGCTGCTCGGCCCGCCCGACGGGCCCGCCCTGCTGCTGCGCCGCGACTTCACCCTGCGCGGCCCGATCGCCTCCGCCCGCCTCTACATCACCGCCCACGGCCTGTACGAGGCCGAGCTCAACGGCACCGTCGTCGGCGACGACGTGCTCGCACCCGGCTGGAGCAGCTACCCCCACCGGCTGCGCTACCGCACCCACGACGTCACCGACCTGCTGCGCGAGGGCCCCAACACCGTCGGCGCCACCCTGGCCGACGGCTGGCACCGCGGCCGCGTCGGCTTCCGCGGCGGCAGGACCGGCGTGTACGGCGACCGCACCGCCCTCATCGCCCAGCTCGAGATCGCCTACGCCGACGGGACCACCGACCGCGTCGTCACCGACGGCCACTGGCGCTGCGCCCCCGGCCCCGTCACCGCCGCGAGCCTGTACGACGGCGAGAGGCACGACGCCCGCCTGCTGCCCGCCGGCTGGTCAGCGCCCGGATTCGACGATGGCGCCTGGCTGCCCGCCGACGTCCTCGACCACGACCCGGCCCGGCTCGTCGCCCCCTCCGGCCCGCCGGTCCGCCGGGTGGAGACCCTGCGGCCGGTGGCGGTGCTGACCGGCCCCGCCGGGCAGACCATTCTCGACTTCGGCCAGAACATCGCCGGCCGCCTGCGCATCCGCCCCCAGGGACCCGCCGGGCACACCGTCACGCTCCGCCACGCCGAAGTCCTGCAGGACGGCGCCCTGGCCCTGCGCCCGCTGCGCCACGCGGCCGCCCTCGACCAGTACACCCTGCGCGGCGACCCCGCCCCCGAGGAATGGGAGCCCCGCTTCACCGTGCACGGCTTCCGCTACGCCCAGATCAGCGACTGGCCCGGCACGTTCGACCCGTCGGCCGTCGAGGCCGTCGTCTGCCACACCGACATGACCCCGACCGGGACGTTCACCTGCTCCGACCCGCTGCTCACGCGCCTGCACGACAACGTGACCTGGAGCATGCGCGGCAACTTCGTCGACCTGCCGACCGACTGCCCGCAACGCGACGAGCGGCTCGGCTGGACCGGCGACATCCAGGTGTTCGCGCCCGCCGCCGCCTTCCTCTACGACTGCGCCGGCACCCTGACCTCCTGGCTCGCCGACCTGGCCGCCGAGCAGGCCGGCCTCGGCACCGTCCCGCACTACGTGCCCTGGGTCGACCTCGGCCTCCCGCCCGGGCCGGCCGCCGCCTGGGGCGACGCCGCGGTCATCGTGCCATGGGTGCTCCACCAGCGCTTCGGCGACCTCGGCGTGCTGCGGGCCCAGTACGCGAGCATGACCGCCTGGGTGGACCAGATCGCCGGCGTGGCCGGGGAGAGCCACCTGTGGGCGTCCGGGTTCCAGTTCGGCGACTGGCTCGACCCCGCCGCCCCGCCCGACGACCCCGGCAAGGCCCGCACCGACCCGGCCCTCATCGCCACCGCCTACCACGCCTGGACCGCCCAGATCGTCGCCGACACCGCCCGTCTGCTGGGCCGCTCCGGCGACGCCGACCGCTACGCCGCGCTGGCCTCGGCGGTGCGCGAGGCGTTCCGGGGCGAGTTCGTCACGCCGTCGGGGCGGCTGGCCTGCGACACCCAGACCGCCTACGCCCTCGCCCTGCACGCCGACCTCCTGGACAAACCCGACCAACGCGAACGCGCCGGCCGCCGCCTGGCCGAACTGGTGGCCCACGACGACCACCGCATCGGCACCGGGTTCGTCGGCACCCCGCTCATCTGCGACGCGCTGGCCTCGGTGGGGGCCTACGACACCGCGTACCGGCTGCTCCTGCAGCGCGCATGCCCGTCCTGGCTCTACCCGGTCACCATGGGCGCCACCACCGTCTGGGAACGCTGGGACAGCCTCCTGCCCGACGGCAGCCTCAACCCCGGGGAGATGACCTCGTTCAACCACTACGCGCTGGGGGCGGTCGCCGACTTCCTGCACCGCACGGTCGCCGGCCTCGCCCCCGCCGCGCCCGGCTACCGCCGCCTGCGCATCGCCCCGCGGCCCGGCGGCGACCTCACGGAGGCCTCGGCCACCCTGCGCACCCCGTACGGACCGGCGTCGGTCGCCTGGAGCCGCACCGGCGAGACGTTCACCTTGACGGCGACGATCCCGCCGGGAACGGTCGCGGAGGTGGACCTGCCGGGCGCCGCGGTGACGGAGGTGGGCTCCGGCACCCACACGTTCACCACACCTATGCAACCGGCGTAGCCGTCTCCACTGGCCGCCTTGCCGCAACGATGCTTGCGGCAAGGCGGCCTTCATCGTGGTGACCATACGGCGGGGCAGTGGGTACTGCCGGCGTACCGGATCCGCGCTGAGCCCGGTCGCTCCGTCCTGCCGCGTTGTGGCGAGGGCGAGGGTGCTAGCTTGGCCGGTCATGTCGGACTATCTGCGGGAGATGTTCTCTCTTCACGGCCGGCGCGCCCTGGTGACCGGCGGCAGCTCCGGGATCGGGTACGCCATGGCCGAGGCGATCGGGCGGGCCGGGGCCGAAGTCGTGCTGGTCGCCCGTACGGAGAGCGCGCTCGACAAGGCCGTCGGCCGGCTGCGCGAGCACGGTGTCACCGCGTCGCGGATCAGCGCCGATCTCGGTGACCGCGACGACGTCCGGCGGGTCTGCGCCACGGCGGGTGACATCGACATCCTGGTCAACGACGCCGGCAACAACATCCGCAAGCCCATGGCCGACCTCACCGCCGAGGACTACGAGCGGACCGTGGCCGTGAACCTCACCGCCCCCTACCTCCTCGGCCAGCACTTCGGGCCCAAGATGGCCGCACGCGGCTGGGGCCGCATCATCAACGTCGGCTCGCAGCAGTCCATCAGCGCCTTCGGCGACAGCGGCGTGTACGGCGCCGCCAAAGCCGCCATCGCCGGCCTGACCCGCTCCCAGGCCGAAGCCTGGTCGGCCGGCGGGGTGTGCGTCAACACGATCATCCCCGGATTCGTGCTGACCCCGCTGACCGAACCCACCCAGGCCATCCCCGGCCGCGTCGAAGCGCTCGCCGCCCGCCACATGGCAGGACGCAACGGCGTGCCCCAGGACTTCGCCGGAGCGGCGGTGTTCCTGTCCGGTGACGCCTCAGCATTCGTCACCGGGCAGGTGCTTTTCGTCGACGGCGGATTCTCCGTCCACTAACTCGACACAGGGGTCGAGGGCGATCGCGAATCTGTCGTCGACGAGCCAGCGCCTTTACTTTGTAGATTACTTGCGGCGGATGCGGCGTAGCCCCGCTCCCTCGTGCCAGGTGTCGATGACCAGCTCGTCACCCTCGACCCGGGTCCACACCACCTCGGTCACCTCGATCCTGAACAGGTGCGAGTCCGGGCTGGGCACCCCTCCCTCGTCGGCGACCTCCACCGCGCGCCCGGCCAGCTTCACGTCGCCCTCCCATGACGACGGGTCGGCCTCCTCCGGGTCCCTGGCGGTGACGTGGATCGCCATCCGGGGATCTCGCCGCAGGTCGAGCGCCTTGACCGCGCCCAGCATCGACCCCGTCCACAACTCGCCGTCCCTGAAGCTGGTCTCGGTCCCGCTGACCCGGGGCGAGCCGTCTTTGCGCAGCGTCGCCAGGACCTTGTGCCGGTAGGCATCCATCTGGCGCCGCGCCACCCCCGCCAGCTCCGGCGCCTGCTCTTCGAACTCCTGCCATGAAGCCATGGCCATCATCATGGACGACCGCACCGGCAGAAAGCGTGGATTTACACATCCAGGCGGTGCTCGATACTTTAGTAAACGAATGAGCAGTTACTAATAGCGGGGAGACACGTATGACCGCCGGCCGCCCGTTCACCTGCTCGGTGTTCATCGGCACGAGCCTCGACGGGTTCATCGCGCGTGCGGACGGCGACCTCGGCTGGCTCACCAGCCGCGGCGAGGCCGCCGGGGGCGATCTGGGCTACCAGGAGTTCGCCGACGGCATCGACACCGTCGTCATGGGGCGGGGCACGTACGAGCCGGGGCTCACCTACGATCTCTGGCCGCACGAGGGCAAGCACGTCGCCGTGCTCAGCACCACGCTGGAAGAGGGCGCCGACCCGCGCGTCACCGTCTATCGCGACCTCGACCGGCTCCTGCGAGGGCTGGCCGAGCGCGGCACCAAGAGCGTGTACGTCGACGGGGGCCAGGTCATCCGCGCGTTCCTGCGCGCCGGACTGATCGACGAGATCACCATCACCACGGTCCCGGTGCTCCTGGGCACCGGCCTGCCGCTGTTCGGCCCGCTCGGCGGCGACGTCCCGCTCGTGCACCTGTCGACCAGGGTGTTCGGCGCGGGCGTCGTCCAGTCCACCTACGCGGTCGAACGCCCGGATTCCCGCCCTTCCCCAGTGCTTGACCAGGGCCTGAAATAGGGCATTTCAGCAGGTCATCGTGTACGACATCGATGAGCTGGATCGGTGACGTGCACGGGGCGGTGACCTCGGTGGTGGGTCGAGGCTCGCCTGGTGTGTGGCGGGATGGGCCGGTTTTAGGTCCAGCGGCGACCCGGCTCGGGTTTGAAAGCGGTGGCTATCGACGACGACGCCTGCCATGTCAGGCTGGCGTCAGTTCCGCCGTCGGCCCGGCGAGCCGTTCAGCGGGCATTCAGCATCGACGGGTCAGCATCGTCCGACCGGCCACAGCGAAGAGCGGCCCAGCCCCATCCGGGCGGGCCGCTCGGAGAGGAGGAGCGATGCGGATTCTCGTGGTCGAGGACGAGAGGCTGCTGGCCGCCGGGCTCCGCAACGGGTTGGGCGCCGAGGGGTTCGCGGTGGACGTGGCCCTCGACGGCACTGACGGGCTGTGGATGGCCCGGGAGAACCCCTATGACGCCATCGTGCTCGACATCATGCTGCCGGGTGTCAGCGGGTACGCGATCTGTGCGACCCTCCGCAGCGAGGGCATCTGGGTTCCGATCATCATGCTCACCGCCAAGGACGGCGAATGGGACGAGGTCGAGGGGCTCGACGCGGGCGCGGACGACTACGTGACCAAGCCGTTCTCTCACGCGGTGCTGGTGGCGCGGATACGAGCACAGCTGCGCCGGGGGGCGCACGAGCGGCCTTCCGTCTTGGAGGCGGGCGATCTGCGGCTGGATCCGGCGGCCCGGCGAGTGTGGCGCGGGGAGGTGGAGGTGGGGTTGACGGCCCGCGAGCTGGCGCTGCTGGAGTTCCTGTTACGCCGCCGAGGTGAGGTGGTCTCCAAGCGGGAGATCCTGGAGCATGTCTGGGACTACGACTTCGAGGGTGATCGAAACATCGTCGAGGTGTACGTCCGGCACCTGCGTAACAAGCTGGACCGCCCCTTCAACCGGATGGCGATCGAGACGCTCCGGGGAGCGGGTTATCGGCTGGCCGAGAATGGTGGATGATCAGCCACCGCGCCGCCGGTCCGGTGCGAGGCGGCGGCCGCTCGCCTGGGCGGGTTCCGTCCGAGTCCGTTCGACCGTCGCGACCTCGATCGTGGTGGGCGTGGCTCTGGTCATTGGGGCGTTGGCGCTGGTGACCGTGTTGCGCGACAACCTCTTGGACGAGGTGCGCTCCGACGCCCTGGCCCGAGGGCAGGAAGTGGCCGAGTCCCTGGAGTCGGACAGGGCGCCGCCCGGTCTGCCGGTTACGGTACCGGACGAGGAGCTGATCCAGGTGCTCGACCGGAACGGCGCCGTGGTGGCCTCCAGTTCCAACATCGCGGGCAGGCCGGCGGTGGCTCGGCTGCGGCCGGGCGAGTCGGTGGTGTTCTCCTCACCGCTGGATCATGACGACGACTTCCTCGCTCTGGCCGTGGTCACGCGAGACGGGCGGTTCAAGGTGATCGTCGGCCGGGCGCTGGTGGACGTGTTCGAGTCGGTGCAGATCGTGGCTCGGCTACTGGTCATCGGGCTGCCGGTGCTGCTGCTGGTGGTCGGGATGGCGACCTGGAAGGTGGTGGGCCGGGCGCTCGCACCGGTCGAGGCGATGCGCCGCGAGGTTGACGAGATCTCGGCCGCCGAGCTGCATCGGCGGGTTCCGGCTCCATCCCGCACCGACGAGATCGCGCGGCTGTCCACCACCATGAACTCCATGCTCGACCGGCTCGAACGCGCCCAGACCAGCCAGCGGCGCTTCATCTCCGACGCCTCCCACGAGCTGCGATCGCCGGTGGCCTCCATCCGTCAGCATGCCGAAGTGGCCCTCGCCCACCCCGGCCGCACCACTCTCGCCGAGCTGGCCGGGGTCGTGCTGACCGAGGATCTGCGGGTGCAGCGCCTGGTCGAGGACCTGCTCCTGCTCGCCAGGGCCGACGAGTCCCTGCTCACCTTGCGAGGCCGGCCCGTCGATCTGGACGACCTGGTCTTCGACGAGGCCCGACGCCTGCGCTCGGTCACCGGGCTGCGCATCGACACCTCCGCGGTGTCAGCAGGCCGCCTTGAGGGGGAGGCGGCCGGGCTGCGGCGAATACTGCGCAACCTGGGCGACAACGCCACGCGTCACGCGCGTACCCGCGTCGCCTTCGCCCTCACCGAGCGCGGCGAAAGCGTGGTCCTCACGGTCGACGACGACGGCCCCGGCGTCGCGGCGAGCGAGCGCATCCGGATCTTTGAGCGGTTCGTACGGCTCGACGACGCCAGAACCCGCGACCACGGCGGCAGCGGGCTGGGCCTGGCCATCGTCGCCGAGCTCGTACGCGCCCACGGAGGAACAGCCGTCGCCGAGACCGGCGATTGGGGCGGTGCGCGCTTCCGGGTGACCCTGCCCCGCTGACCCACCCGGACGTTCAGCGTCCTTTCAGCGCAGGCCAGGCAGCCTGAGTTCCTCGGCATCAGAGGAGGACGCCATGCTGCGCCACCCACTCAGGCAAGATTCGGCGGCGGCCCTGCTGACCATCGGCACCGCGGTGGCGGTGATGACCGCCGGCTGCGCCGGCTCGTCCAGCCAGAGCACGCCCACGCGGAACGCCACCGTTCCTTCGTGCATCACCCCGGAAGGCGGCAAGGGATGCCTCCCACTCGCGAAGGACGCCCAGCGGGTCGATCTCGGCAGGCCCGTCTTCTCCCATCCGGCGTCGGTCACCAACCCGCTCAATCCCCTCGGCAAGCTCGACCAGGTCATCTACGGCGGCCAGGTCGACGGCAAACCATGGCGGACCGAGTTCACCCGCCTGGGCGGCACCAAGCCGGTCACCTGGGACGGCCGTACGGTGGAGACGGTCGTCATGCAGTACCTCGCCTTCTCCGACGGACGCATCGACGAGGTCGCCCTCGACCGGTTCGGCCAGGCAGACGACGGCTCGGTGTGGTATTTCGGCGAGGACGTGTTCAACTACGCCGACGGCGTGGTCAAGGACCACGAGGGCACCTGGCTGGCCGGCCGCCACGGCCCGGCCGCGATGATCACACCCACTCGCCCGAAGGTCGGCGACGCCTACCGGTCGGAGAACATCCCCGGGCTCGTCTTCGAGGAGGTCACCGTCAAGAACGTCGGCCAGAGGGTGACCGGGCCGAGCGGCCGCGTCGAAGGCGCGTACACCGCCAGCGAGCTCCACATGGACGGCCAGCGCGAGGACAAGATCTTCGCGCCTGGCTACGGTGAGTTCTCCACCGGGAGCCCCAACGGCGACCTCGAAGAGGTCACTCTGGCCATTCCCACCGATGCGCACCCCGGCCCGCTGCCCGCCAAGCTCGCCGCTTTCTCCGCGGCCGTCGGCAAGACCTTCGACGCCGTCGGCACCGGCGACTGGACTCGTGCCGCCGCGGCGAGCCAGACCTTGAAGCGGGCATGGGCCGCCTACCGGTCCGATGGCCTGCCCGACCTGCTCGAAAAGCAGACGAACCGGGACGTTGGCCTGCTCACCGGCACGATCGCCGCCCGTGACGGCGGCCGGGCTCAGCAGGCCGCGTTGCGCATCGCCCAGGACAACCTCGACCTGCAAGTACGGCACCGGCCGGTCCAGGCGATCGATTCCGCCCGCCTGATCCTTTGGGCCCGCCAAATCGGCATCGACGCCGCCGCGGCCGGCGCGGGATCTGTCGCCGGCGATGTCGCCTCGCTGAAATGGACCTGGGACCGGGTACGGCCCACCGTCGATCAGACCAGGGCCGCAGGGATCGACACCCAGCTGAGCGATCTCCAGCAGGCGGCCGACGCCAAGGACACCAAGACCACGGCCAAAGCGACCCCCGCCCTGCTGACGGCTCTGACCGCCATCCAGCCCCGCTGACGCACGAGAGTAACGGTGAGCCGCATGTGAGTCACGCTCCGGTCTGCGCCACCAGCCGTCCTGGAGCGGGCTAGGCGCGCCGGCGGGCGCGGCAGGCGCTGGCCTTGGCGCGGTTCTGGCAGGACAGGCCGCAGAACCTGCGCGAGGCGTTCCGCGTGACGTCGAAGAAGACCAGCTCGCACCCGCCCGCCTCGCACGCCCGCAGCCGCACCCCCTGGCCGACGCCGATCAAGATGGGGCGGAGCTCGGCGGCCACGCCGGCGAGCCGGTCGGCGTCGGCGGCGGACAGCGCGCGGCTGGGCGTCCAGCCCTGGCGGGTGAACGCCGCATCGAGCGCGGCCCATGCCTCTATCGTCACTGGCATAGCTTACCTAGACAGTGAGGGATTGCCGTGAGCGCATCGTCCAGGCTTGCCCGCCGCATGTGGCACCAGCTCGAGCCCGTCCACGCGGTGCTGTACTTCTCGCCGCAGGCGTTCGAGGAGGCGGCGGCGCTCGGCTACGACGTGGAGTCGCGCTGGCCGAGCTACTTCGCCTTCCGCACGGCCCCTCTCGGGCGGGCCGGCACGCGGCTGGCCATGGCGGCGTACTACAGCTTCAGCCCGCGCACCGTCGCCGAGCACGTGCCCGCCGTCTGGGAGGTCGCCTCGCCCGAGCAGGTGTTGCGGGCGCGGCTGACGGCGATCGACCGGACCTACCGTCACCTGCTCGGCGACCAGGTGGCGGCGCCCGAGGTGGCGGAGGCTGCGGAGCTGGCCAGGCGGGCCGCCGAGAGCGTGACGGTGGCCGGGCGGCCGTTCGCGGCGGCCAACCTCGACCTGCCCTGGCCGGACGAGCCGCACCTGGTGTTGTGGCAGGCGGCCACCGTGCTGCGCGAGCACCGCGGCGACGGCCATCTGGCGGCGCTGCTGGCCGCGGAGCTGGATCCGGGTGAGTCGCTGGTGTCGTTCGCGGCGGTCGGCGCGGCTCCGGTGGCGAACTTCGCCGGGCGCGGCTGGAGCGAGGAGGAGTGGGAGGCCGCCAGGGAACGGCTGGCCGCGCGCGGGCTCGTCGGCGCCGACGGGCAGGCCACCGAGCGCGGGCGGGCCCTGCGCGACCAGGTGGAGCGCATGACGGACGAGCTGGCGGCCGAGCCGTGGCGGCTGCTCGGCGAGGAACGGGCCGAGCGGCTGGCCCGCCTCGCCTCGCCGTTCCTCGGCGCGGTCTTCGAGGCCGGGCTGCTGCCGATGACCAGCACGCTCGGCATCGCCACCATCAAGGTCCCCGACTGAGACACACTCGACTGGGACTCACTCGTAGCCGGGGGCGGACTGCCAGAGGCTGATCCGGGTGCCCTGGTCGTCGGTGCAGGAGCAGCCGCGGCCCGACTTGCTCTCGAACACCTCGCCGGTGCTGCCGCCGAGCTTGCGGACCTGCTCGACCGCGGCGTCGACGTCGGTGACGCGGTAGTAGAGGTTCGGCTGCGACGAGGGGCCGTCGGAGGTGAAGCCCATCGGCACGGCCGTGTTCGTGACGTGCAGGTAGCCCTCGTGCTCGCGCCTGAACTCCCAGCCGAACAGCCCCCCGTAAAAGGCGGCGGCCTGGTCCAGGTCCTCGACGGACAGGGTGTAGTAGCCGAGCTCGACAGCCATGTGCGTACCTCCGCAATAATTGCCGCTATCGTTAAGGATTAACAGCCTAACGGAAGTAGGCAAAGATTAACAGCAACGTTAACGATTTGGACGCCACGCTGGCCGCGCTCGCCGATCCGACCCGGCGCAAGGTGATCGACCTGCTGCGCGAAGGGCCGCGCCCGGCCGGGGAGCTGGCGCAGGCCGTGCAGATGAGCGCGCCCGCCCTCAGCAGGCACCTGCGCGTGCTGCGGGCGGGCGGTCTCGTGCAGGCCGAGGCCGGCGGCGACGACGCCCGGCTGCGCCTGTACACGTTGCGCCAGGAGCCGTTCGCCGCCCTGCAGGCGTGGCTGGACCAGGTGCAGGCGTTCTGGGCCGAGCAGCTCGGCTCGTTCAGGGACCACGTGGAGCGCAACCGTTGAATGCCGTGCAGGCCAGCGTCACCGTACCGGTCGATCCCGCGACCGCGTTCCGGATCTTCACCGACGAGATCGACAACTGGTACGTACGCGGCCGCCACAGCTGGGTCGACCCCGCCCGCGCCGTGGGCATCCGGTTCGAGGACGGCTACCTGCGCGAGTTGTGGTCCGACGGCGGCCACGTCGACACCGGCAGGATCCTCGCCTGGGAGCCGCCGCACCGCCTCCTGTGGGCCGACCTGATCAACGACACCGGCCGGATGGAGATCGAGGTGGCCTTCAGCCCGGTCGAGGGCGGCACCGAGGTGCTGCTGGAGCACCGCGGGCTCGACACGCTGCCCCCGGACGTGGCCGGGCGGATCCGGCGCGGCTACTCCTGGAACATCGCCCTGGGCTGGTTCGCCGGCCAGTGGAAAGGCTAGCGCCGGCCGTACTTCTTGTGCACGGCCTGCTTGCTCACCCCGATCGCGTCGGCGATCTGCGCCCAGGCCAGCCCGGCCACCCTGGCCCGCCGCACCTGGACCGCCTCCAGGCGCTCGATCTCGCGGCGCAGCGCGGTGGTGGCGTGCAGCGCCAGCACCGGATCGTCGTCCTGCGCCTGCCTCATCAGGGTCGCCAGGTCGTTCGTCATGCCCTAAAGGTAGTCCAGCAGCAGGGCGTTGACCTCCTCAGGACGTTCGAGGGCGGGCAGGTGCCCGGCCCACTCCAGCTCGACCAGCCGGGCCCGCGGCAGCTCGCCGGCCAGGTGGCGGGCGCCGGCCAGGAAGTAGGGCAGGTCGTGCGCCCCGGCCACCACCAGCGCGGGCACGTCGATCGGCGGCAGCTCGTGCTCGATCTGCTCGGGCTCGGGATCGGCGGCCAGCTGCAGCTCGAACGCGTGCCGCTGCATCCGCACCAGCCTGTCCCAGGCCGCGGCGGACGCCTCGGGGCCGAGCAGGGTGCGCGCGTTCAGCTCGGCGGCCCCCTGGACGTCGCCCAGTTCGAGCAGCCGCCCCTCCTCCGTCCAGTACGCCCGCACGTCGGGCGTGGGCTCCAGCGTGGAGATGGGGTTCAGCAGCACCATCCGATCGACGAGCCCGGCCGCCGCCAGCTCCAGCGCGGCCCTGCCCGAGCCCGACGACGCCACCAGCGCCGCGCGGCTCACGCCCAGCTCGGCCAGCACCTCCGCGACGTCCCCCGAGTCGCTGTACGGCTTCTCCGCCCGGTACGGAGTGCGCCCGTACCCGCGGAAATCCACTTTGATCACCCGGAAGCGGGCGGCCAGGGCGTCCCCTTGCGCGTCCCACATGCCGGAGTCGGCCGCCGTCGAATGCAGCAGCACCACCGGCTCACCCGTGCCCTGCTCGGCGTACCAGATCGTCATCTCGCCCCCACCAGCCGCACCTGCTCCCGCCGCCGGATGGCCCACTCCTTCGCACGGGCGAGCGCGCCCGCGAACGCTGAGAGATACATGCCGGGCATCGTGGCAGACCCCGCGCCCGAATATCTTCTGATTTATTCGTACATCTTGCTGAGCGCCGCGACCGTCTCCCCCATCAGCGCCCGCAGCTCCGGCGGCCCCAGCACCTCGACGTCGGACCCCATGCGCAGCAGCAGCCAGCGCGCGTGCGTCAGCGACTCGACCGGCACGGTCAGCGTGAGCCATCCCTCCGGGTCGGGCTGGCGCGCGGCGGCCAGCGCGGTGCCGACGACGTCGGCGCCCATCGTGTACGCCAGCAGGTCGCCCCTGCCGGGGGCGAGCTTGATGACGGCCTCGGCGGTGTACATCCGCTCGCGGAACTCCTTGGCGTAGTCACGCCAGAACCCGCCCAGCTCGAACCCCTCGGGCCGCGGGAAACGCCCCGGCAGCGTCTCCAGCGTCAGCACGCGCGCCACCCGGTAGGTGCGCGGGTCGCCGCCCGGCGGCGCGGCCACCATGTACCACGACCCGCCCTTCAGCACCAGCCCGTACGGATGGACCACCCGATCCACCTCCTGGCGGCCCCAGCGCCGGTAGGTCATGTGCAGCGGCCGCTGCTCCCACACCGCCTCGGCCACCTCGCTCAGATGCGGCACGTCGTCGCCCGAGCGATACCACCCCGGCACGTCCAGCAGGAACCGCTCGCGCATCCGCGAGGCGTGCGAGCGCGGCTCGGGCGGCAGCGCGGCCAGCAGTTTCAGCTCCGCGTTGGCCGCCACCTCGGCCAGCCCCAGCTCGGCCGCCGGACCCGGCAGCCCCGCCAGGAACAACGACGACGCCTCCTCGGCGGTCAGCCCGTTGAGCCTGGTGCGGTAGCCGTCCAGCAACTGGTAGCCGCCGGCGGGACCCCGGTCGGCGTAGACCGGGACACCGGCCGCCGACAGCGCCTCCACGTCGCGGTAGACCGTGCGGACCGACACCTCCAGCTCCGCGGCCAGCTCGGGCGCGGTCATGCGGCCCCGCGTCTGCAGGAGCAGGAGCAGCGAGAGCAGGCGGCTGGCACGCATGCCGACCATTGTATTGCGCACATTGATCGTGTTTGTATGAACACATGGAACGTTTGCAGGCCATCATGAACGCCTTACGCACCCAGGACAGCGTCTCGGTCGCCGAGCTGGCCGTCGAGCACGCCGTGTCGGAGATGACGATCAGACGCGACCTGGACGAGCTGGCCCAGCAGGGGGTCGTGCGCCGGGTCAGGGGCGGCGCGCTGTCGCTGCTGCTGCGCGGCGAGGAGCCGCCGTTCGGCGTGCGCGAACGGGAGGCGGCGGAGGCCAAGAAACGCATCGGCGCGGAGGTGGCCGCCCTGATCGCCGACGGGGAGGCGGTGGTGCTCGACGGTGGCTCGACGGTGCTGGAGGTGGCCCGCGCACTGCTCGACCGGCGGCTGACCGTGTTGCCGCTGGCGCTGCAGTCGGTGACGATGCTGGCCGCCGCGCCGCGTGTCCGCCTGGTGCTGCCCGGCGGGGAGGTGCGCCAGGGCGAGCTGAACTTCATGGGGCCGTTGACCGAGAGCTCGCTCAAGGCGTTGCGGTTCGACACGGCGGTGATCGGCTGCTGCGGATTGTCGTCCGAGCACGGCCTGACCGCTCACGACCTGCCGGAGGTGGCGGTCAAGCAGGCGGCCATCGCGGCCGCGCGGCGGGTGATCGTGGCGTGCGACTCGGGGAAGTTCTCCCGTACGGCCTTCGGGGCGGTGTGCCCGATCTCGCGGCTGGACGTGGTGGTGACCGACTCCGGGATCCCGCGGGAGGAACGCGACGCCCTGGTGGCGGCCGGGGTGACGGTCAGGGAGGCCGTGTGAGGCGCGTACGCGGGGGCATCGGGGAGGCCGCGTGAAGCGCGAACGGGTGGCCGTCTACCTGCTGTTCTTCCTCGCCGGCATGGCCATCGGCACCTGGACGGCCCGCATCCCCGCCATCAAGGAACGCCTCGGTCTCGGCGACGGCCAGCTCAGCCTGGCCCTGCTGGCCATCGCGGCCGGGGCGGTCGTCGGCATGGCGGCGGTGGGCCGCCTGGTGGACCGCCACGGCAGCAGCCGCGTCATGATCCCAGCGGCCCTGTTACAGGGCCTCGTCCTCGTGCCGCCCGCTTACGCACCTGACCTGGGCGTGCTGGCAGGGACACTGCTGCTGTTCGGGATCGTGCACGGGGTCCTGGACGTGGCCATGAACGCCAACGCGGTCGAGGTGGAGCGGGCGCACGGGCGGCCGATCATGTCGTCGTTCCATGCCGTCTACAGCATCGGCGGGTTCGCGGGGGCCACGACCGGCGGCCTGTTCGCGCACTTCTCGCTGGCGCCCTCGGCCACGTTCCTGTCGGCGGGGGCGCTCGTCGCGGTGCTCGCGGTCTGGGCCGCGCGCTGGGCGCTGCGCTCGATCCCCTCCGCCGCTCCCGCCGCCGGCGGGCGTGCCCGGCTGCCCAAGGGGATCGTGTTCCTGGGCGTGCTGGCGTTCTGCTGCCTGGTGGGCGAGGGGGCGGCGGCCGACTGGAGCTCGGTCTACCTGCGCGAGGACCTGGCCGCCTCGCCGGGCTTCGCCGCCGCCGGCTACGCGGCATTCTCGATCATGATGACCGCGGGACGGCTGGCGGGCGACCGCCTGGCCGCCCGGTTCGGGCCCGTGCCGCTGGTGCGCTGCTGCGGGCTGCTGGCCTGTGCGGGGCTGGGGCTGGCGCTGCTCGGGGGGCATCCGGTGGCGGGGGTGATCGGGTTCGGGTGCTTCGGGGCCGGGCTGTCGTGCATCGTGCCCCAGGTGTTCTCGGCCGCCGGGCACCGCGATCCGGCGTTCGCCGGGCGGGCGCTGGCGCGGGTGGCCGGGATCGGGTATCTGGGGTTCCTGTCGGGGCCGGTGTTCATCGGTGCGGCGGCCGAGCTGACGGGACTGCCGCGCGCCTTGGCCATCCCGGCCTTGCTGGCCGCGTTCGTGGCGGTGACCGCCGCAGCGCTACGCACGCGCACGGAGGCGCCGGTGGGCTGACGCGGACCAGCCGGGGGCGGGACTCAGGACCTCAGGCGAACTGCTGCCACGCCAGCCTGATCACCATGGCCACCACCACGCACAGCAGGACGATCCGCACGAAGGCGGCGCCCCGTTTGAGCTGCCCCGCCGATGGGCGTGCCTCATCCTGGGCGGCGCGCTGCTGATGCCGTACATGATGGTCGGCTGGCTCCCGTCCTGCTCGGCCCCACCCCGTCGGAGCGGCTGGCCGCCGCCGAAGAGCACGCCCGTACGCTCGCCGAACGCAACCGGCTGGCCCGCGAGCGAACCGGCTAAGGCCGTACCAGCCCCCGCCGCATCAGCTCCGGCGCGGGCAGCAGCGTCGCCTCGGCGGCCGTCAGCCCCGTGGCGGCCAGGGCCTGGTCGACGAGCCGCAACCCCACCGCATATCCCGCCATGTCGGGAATGCCGCGAGGCTCCTGCCCGAACTTCCGCATCGCGCTGTCCCCCAGCACGTACGCCGGCGTGTGCCGCATCCCGGCCAGGTCGAAGTCCGCCATGATCCGCTCGTACGCCAGGTCGAACGCCTCCCCGGTCACCATCGACGACCACGGCCCCATCGCCTCCGGCCCCGACAGCTCCCGTACGAACGCCTCGGCCAGCCCCTCGGCCACCACGTGCTCCCCCACGGTCACCGTCGCCGGGTTCCACTCGACGTTGGTGTAGCGCACGTTGTGGTGGAACTCGTGCACCGCGCAGTGCGCGATCCTGCCGATCACCTCCTCGGACGGCCAGCCCAGCAGGTAGAGCCAGCCCGGCGAGCCCCCCATGCCGTAGTAACCGCCGCTGCCGTTCATCAGATGCTCGTCGTCGGGATTGCCCAGCACGAACATGACCTGCAGCGACTCCGCCTGCTTGGCCCCGATCAGCCGTTCCGAGGCGCGGACCAGCTCCCGCCGCACCTGCCCGAGCACGTCGGCCTCGATCATGCGCCGGATGGCGGGCAGGTACCGCGGGTCGTCGGCGTCGGCGCGGAAGCCGCCGCCGTGGTGGTGGATGTCGACGATGTCACCGGGCATCGGGATCGCCGAGCGCATCGGCGCCAGCATCTCCCGCAGCGCGCCGGCCCGCCGTTCGACCGGCTGCCCGAGCAGCTCGGCCATCGCCGTGAGCGTGTCGTGAACGATGAATTCCATGCCTGCGGACGCTAGAGCCTCACGTTACGTGAGACTCAAGCCGATATCAGAGCGGCGACTCCTCCCCCGTCTCATCCCCCGGCGACTGGCCGGGCGTGGCCGGCCCGCTCTCGGTCGGCGACGGCGACTGCGAAGGCGAGGGCTGCGGCTCGGGGGTCTCCGGCGTGGGCGGCGGCGTCGGCACGAACACCGTCGGCGGCAGCTGCCTGGGCTGCTGCTCGCTGTCCTGCCTGCCCAGCAACAGCAGCAGCAGGATCGCCGTGACCAGCACCAGCAGCAGCGTCAGCGCCAGCGCGGCCAGCAGCACCCGCCTGCGGGTCTCGGTCAGCGGCCGGCGCCGCCTGGTCGGCCCCGGCAGCGCGGGCGCGCGATCGGTCAGCCAGTACGGTACGAAGTCGGGCCCGTGCGCCTCCCCGATCAGCGTCCCGCCCACCATCACCTGCTCCAGGAACCATTCGGCCCCCGGCCGACCCGGCACGTACGGCACCGCCACCCACGGGGCGTGCCCCGCGTCGTGGCCCAGCACCTCGGGTGCGCCCTCCAGCACCGCGCCCCGCGGCCGGCCGCCCCGCCCCAGCCAGCCGCGCACCCCGGACCGCTCGCTCGCGGCGGTCTCCCTGATCGCGGTCACGAACCGCTCGCGGGCGGCGGCGTCGAACGCGGCCCCTCTCGTCAGCACGCCCAGCGAGACCGCGCGCCCGTCAGGCCCCTGGCCCAGGTACACGAAACCGGCCGGAGCCGAATGCAGGCGTGCCTGCACCACGTATGGCCCCAGCCGGGGCGGATCGCCGTACTGCAGCGGACTTGCCACGTTTGCCATGAAAGCACAGACGTGGCGTCGTGCACGTTTGCGGCACGTTTGGTGGAATGGCGTCATGAGCGTCGCCGAAGAGTTGCCAGGCGGAATCGACGCGGCACTGCTGCGTCAGAGTCTCGACGAGGTACGGCGTGTCATCGTCGGGCAGGACCACATGGTCGAACGGCTGGTCGTGGCCCTGCTGGCGCGCGGGCACTGCCTGCTCGAAGGCGTCCCGGGCGTCGCCAAGACCCTCGCCGCATCCACCCTGGCCACGGTCGTGGGCGGTACGTTCGCCCGCATCCAGTTCACCCCCGACCTCGTGCCGAGCGATATCGTCGGCACCCGCGTCTTCCACCCCTCCAACGAGAAGTTCGACGTCGAGCTCGGCCCCGTGTTCGTCAACTTCCTGCTGGCCGACGAGATCAACCGCGCCCCCGCCAAGGTCCAGTCCGCGCTGCTGGAGGTGATGGCCGAGCGCCAGGTGACACTGGCCGGCGTCACCCATCCGCTGCCCAAGCCGTTCATCGTGCTCGCCACCCAGAACCCGATCGAGTCCGAAGGCGTCTATCCTCTGCCGGAGGTGCAGCGCGACCGCTTCCTGTTCCGGGTACGCGTGCCGCATCCCACCGCGCACGAGGAGCTGGAGATCCTGCACCGCATGAGCGTCACCCCGCCGGTGCCCGACCGGGTGCTCGACCCGGACAAGCTGCTGGCGCTGCAGGAGGCGGCCGAGCAGATCTCGGTGCACCAGCTCGTCGCCGACTACGTGGTACGCCTGGTCATGTCCACCCGCGCCCCCGCCGAGTACGGCCTGACGGACCTGACCGAGACCATCGAGATCGGCGTCAGCCCGCGCGCCACGCTGGGCCTGGTCTCGGCCGGGCGGGCGCTGGCCCTGCTGCGCGGGCGCGACTACCTGCTGCCCGACGACGTACGCGACGTGGCCGTGGACGTCATGTCACACCGGCTGATGCTCACCTTCGACGCCCTGGCCGACGGCATCGACCCCGAGCAGGTCGTCCGGCAGATCCTGCACGCCGTACCCCCGCCCCTCGTCGTCTGGAACCAGAACCGGTGACCACCACGGAGCGAACCCGACGCAGCGAGCGCAGTGGAGGCCCGACGGAGGAGGGACTCCGCGGGGGGAGTGAGGAGCGGTGAGCGACCAATGAGCACAGCCGAGCAGGCACTGAGAAGGCTTGAGCTCACGGTCACCCGGAAGCTGGACGGGCTGCTGCACGGCGCGCACCAGGGACTCCTGCCCGGCGCCGGCAGCGAGGCCGGCGACAGCCGCGTCTACGTTCCGGGCGAGGACGACGTGCGCCGCATGGACTGGGCCGTCACCGCCCGCACGACCATCCCCCACGTACGCGACCTGATCGCCGACCGCGAACTGGAGACGTGGGCGCTGGCCGACCTGTCGCCCAGCATGGACTTCGGCACCGCCGACACCGACAAGCGCGACCTGGTGGTGGCCGCCGTCGGGGCGATCGGGTTCCTGTCGAGCCGGCTGGGCGACCGGTTCGGCGCGTTCGTGCTGCACGATGACTACGTGCACCGCATGCCCGCCCGCACCGGCCGCCCCGCGCTCTACGGCCTGCTGCACTCGCTCATGGACGCCCCCCGCGGCCAGATCGTCCCCGACGCTCCCGACCTGGCCGAAGGCATCGAGGTGTTGTCGGCCAGCCGCCGGCGGCGCGGCATGCGGCTGATCGTCTCCGACTTCCTGGACGCCCACCCCGACCTCGACCCCGACGCCGAACGCCCCTGGGAACGCCCCATCAGACGCCTGGCCGCCCGCCACCAGGTCCTGGCCGTCGAGGTAATCGACCCCCGCGAGCTCGAACTGCCCGACGTCGGCCGCGTCGCGTTCGCCGACCCCGAGACCGGGAACGTACGCGAAGTGCATCTTTCGCCCAAAGTTCGGCAAGCGTACGCGGAGGCGGCCGCGTCGCAACGCGAGGGCACCCACCGGGCCCTGCGCCGCGCCGGAATCGCCCATCTGGTGCTGCGCACCGACCGGGACTGGGTGTTCGACGTCGCGCAGTTCGTCCTGCGCCAGCGCCGCATGAGCCACCTCGCCCACCGGAGAGCCACATGACGTTCCTCGCTCCTGCTTGGTTGTGGCTGTTCGTGCTGGTGCTGCTGCTGGTGGCCGGATACATCGCGGCCATGTTCGCCCGCCGCCGCTACACCGTGCGCTTCACCAACCTGGCCCTGCTCAACCTCGTCGCCCCCGCCGGCCCCGGCTGGCGCCGCCACGTCGCGCCGGCGTTGTTCCTGGTCATGATGTCGTTTCTGGTCATCGGCGCGGCCAAACCCGCCGACCAGGTACGCGTGCCGCGCGACCGCGCCACCATCATGATCGCCCTGGACATCTCCCTGTCCATGGAGGCCGACGACGTCCAGCCCGACCGGATCAACGCCGCCAAGGCCGCCGCACAGGCGTTCGCCAGGGAGCTGCCCGACCGCTTCAACGTGGGCGTCGTCTCCTTCGCCCGCTCCGCCAACGTCGTCATTTCCCCCACCACCGACCACCAGGCCGTGGTCACCGCCATCGGCAACCTCACCACCCGCCCCGGCACCGCGATCGGCGAGGCCGTCTTCAACGCGCTCGACTCGCTGCGCTCGTTCGACCAGCAGGCCGCCACCGACCCGCCCCCGGCTGCGATCGTGCTGCTCTCCGACGGCGACAACACCTCCGGCAGATCGGTGAACGAGGCCATCGAGGCCGCCCAGCAGGCCCGCGTACCCGTCTCCACCATCGCGTACGGCACCCAGGAAGGCACCGTCAACATCGACGGCAGGCCGGTGAACGTGCCGGTCAACAAGCAGACCCTGCAGTCGTTGTCCGACGGCACCAGCGGACGCGCCTACACCGCAGAGTCCGGCAGCGAGCTGCGCGAGGTCTACGAGCAGATCGGCACCTCGCTCGGCTACAAGCTGGTCAACCAGGAGATCACCCAGTGGTTCATCGTGGCCGCGATCCTGGCCGGGCTGCTGGTGGCCGGCGCCGCGGTCCTGTTCGGTTCCCGCATCCCGTAACGTTTTGCGCGTGGCCCACTACTTCTCCGAGCAGCCGAAGACCGCCAGCAGGCCGGGCTCGGTCGACCTGGTGCTGCCCGACCTGCACCTGCGGCTGGAGACCGACAGCGGCGTGTTCTCACCGGAACGGGTCGACGTGGGCACGCGCGCGCTGCTGGAGAGCGTCCCGCCGCCGCCTCAGGAGGGCGACCTGCTCGACCTGGGCTGCGGGTACGGCCCGATCGCGCTGACCATGGCCTCCCGGGCGCCCCGGGCGACGGTGTGGGCCGTCGACGTGAACCGGCGCAGCCTGGAGCTGACCGCGCGAAATGCCCAAGCCGCCCGCCTTTACACTGTAAGGTCAGCACATGTCGATGAAGTGCCAGATGAAGTGAAATTTCGGGCTGTCTGGTCTAATCCTGCGATCCGTATTGGGAAGCAGGCTCTGCACGAGATGCTCACCAGGTGGCTCACGCGGCTGACGCCCGACGGGGTCGCGTACCTGGTCGTCCAGAAACACCTCGGCTCGGACTCCCTGCAGCGCTGGCTCGGCGAGCAGGGCTGGCAGGCCTCCCGCGAGGCCAGCCGGGCCGCCTACCGCATCCTGAAGGTGACCCGATGAGAAGGCAGCTGCGCCCCACCGATGTCAAGCGGCTCAACCGCACCTGGCGCAGGAACACCGGAAACCGCCTCGGCCTGATCATCGAGTCGGTCACCGGCCCGTTCAACATCGGCTCGATCTTCCGCAGCGCGGCCGCGTTCGGCGTGGACCGGATCTGGCTCGCCGGCAACGCCACCCCGCCGACCAACCCCAAGGCGGGCAAGACCGCGCTGGGCACCGAGCGGCTGGTCGACTGGCACGAGGCGGTGCCGGCCACCGAGGCGGTCAAGGCCGCCAGGGAGGACGGCTACACGGTGCTGGCCATCGAGCTGACCGCCGAGGCCGTGCCGCTGCACAAGGCCGATCTGGGCCGCGACGTGTGCCTGGTGGTGGGCAGCGAGGACCACGGCTGCTCCCCCGCGCTGCTCGACGCCGTGGACGGCGTCTGCTACATCCCGCAGGTCGGACGGGTCGGCTCGTTCAACGTGGCGGTGGCCGCGGCCATCGCCCTGGCCGAGGCGCGCCGCCAGGAGTGGGAGAATCTCGCCGATTCGTAACCGTACCGTTCACCCACGGAAGGCATACTTCAGGACGTGTTGAGCCGCCGATTCGCGTTTCTCGACTTTCCGGGCCCGCTGGCCTTCGCGCACCGCGGAGGCGCCGCGGAGGGCGCGGAAAACTCCGTCGCGGCCTTCGAACGGGCGGTCAGGCTCGGCTACACCTACCTGGAGACCGACGCGCACGCCACCTCCGACGGCGTGCTGCTCGCCTTCCACGACCACACGCTCGACCGCGTGACCGACCAGCGAGGCCGCATCTCGGAGCTGCCCTACCGGGCGGTCAGGCGGGCCCGCATCGGCGGGGTGCACGAGATCCCGCTGCTGGAGGACCTGCTCGGCACCTGGCCGGAGATCCGCTTCAACATCGACGTCAAGGAGGCGGCGGCCATCGCCCCGCTGGCCGAGGCGGTCAGGCGTACCAACGCCTACGACCGCGTCTGCCTGACCTCCTTCTCCGACGAGCGCCTGGTGCTGGCCAGGGCCGCGCTGGGCAGGGAGGTGTGCTCGGCGCTCGGCCCGCGCGGCGTCGCCGCGCTGCGCGCCGCCGCCACCACCTCCGGCTACGGCCGCCTGCTGACCCGCCTGTCGCGCTCGGGGGTCCCGTGCGCGCAGGTGCCGGTGGGCTTCCGCGGCCTGCGCGTCACCACCAGGCGCCTGGTACGCACCGCGCACGCCATCGGCATGCAGGTGCACGTGTGGACCATCAACGACACCGCCCGCATGGAGCACCTGCTCGACCTGGGGGTGGACGGCATCATGACCGACAACGTCACCGGCCTGCGCGACGTGCTGACGCGTCGCGGCCTGTGGCATCCCGGCCGCATGGCCGCATAGGAGCGACACGACACCATGCCCGTACCCGCACCCCCCGCGGCCCTCGACGACTCCCCCGCAGCGCGCAGACGCGAGCAGCGCGGCTGGTACTTCTAC
The DNA here is from genome assembly GCF_043197025.1 of Nonomuraea marmarensis. Lineage (NCBI taxonomy): Bacteria > Bacillati > Actinomycetota > Actinomycetes > Streptosporangiales > Streptosporangiaceae > Nonomuraea > Nonomuraea marmarensis. The sequence continues at coordinate 101,532 of NZ_JBICRM010000020.1, read as the reverse complement.
GACTGGGCCAACTCCGCCTTCTACACCACGATCATCTCGGTCTTCCTGGGCCCCTACCTCATCCCGGTCGCCAAGACCGCCGCCTGTGCCCAGGACTTCCCGAACGTGGCCTCCGGCACCTGTGTGACCGACTTCGACAAACTGGCCGCCGCCAACCCCGGCCTGGGTTATGTCGACGTGCTGGGCGCCGACATCAGGCCGGCCGCGTTCTTCGGGCTGACGCTGACGATCGCGGTGCTGCTGCAGATCGTGTTCCTGCCCATCGTGGGCGCGCTGGCCGACCACACCGGCCGCAAGCGGGAGCTGCTCGGCGGCTTCGCCTACGTCGGGGCGCTGGCCACGATGGGCCTGTACTTCGTCGAGGGCGACCGCTACATGCTGGGCGGGGTGCTGTTCATCCTGGCCAACCTGGCCTACGGCTCCTCGGTCGTGGTCTACGACTCGTTCCTGCCACAGATCTCCAGCCCGGAGGAGCGCGACGGCGTCTCCTCGCGCGGGTGGGCCATCGGCTACCTGGGCGGCGGCCTGCTGCTGGCCCTCAACCTGGTGCTCTACCTGCAGCACGAGAGCCTGGGGCTGGCCGAGGGCATGGCGGTGCGCATCAGCATGATGTCGGCCGGTCTGTGGTGGGCGATATTCACGATCATCCCGTTGCTGCGGCTGCGCAACCGGTCCGTGCCCGCACACGAGAGCACGGCGCTGCGCTCGGTCGGGGGCAGCTTCCGCCAGCTCGGGCGCACGCTGGCCGACCTGCGGCGCTATCCGCTGACGCTGCTGTTCCTGGTGGCGTACCTGGTCTACAACGACGGGGTGCAGACGGTCATCGGCAACAGCGCGGCCTTCGCCTCCGAAGCCCTCAAGCTTGACAAGACCGTACAGATCAGCGCGATCTTAATGGTGCAGTTCGTGGCGTTCTTCGGGGCGCTGCTGCTCGGGTGGCTGGCGCGCAGCTTCGGGACGAAACGCACGGTCCTGGCGAGTCTGGTGTTGTGGACGGCGATCGTGGTGGCGGCCATGTTCGTCGGGGAGGGGCAGGCGCTGCAGTTCTACCTGATGGCGTTCGCGATCGCGATCGTGCTGGGCGGGACGCAGGCGCTGTCGCGGTCGTTGTTCTCGCAGGTGATCCCGAAGGGCCGGGAGGCCGAGTACTTCAGCCTGCTGCAGATCAGCGACAAGGGCTCGGCGTTCATCGGCTCGCTGACGGTCACGATCGCTTTGCAGCTCACCAACAGCTATCGCATCGCCATCGTCTCCATGATCATCTTCTTCGTCGTCGGCTTCGTCCTCCTGGCCCTGACGAACCTCCCGCGTGCCATCCGCGCCGCCGGCAACGAGGTGCCCAACCGGATCTGATCGCGACATCAGGCCAGCGCCCTTTCGTCAGAGGCACCTGCCGACGCGCAACACCACCGCGGGGTGCGGGACACCACGCAAGAGCACGGCCTCAGGACGGCGGGAGACGGCTCGCTTGCCGCGGCCGGTGGGCAAGCGGGCTGCGGTGGCAAGCGGGCTTGGGATGCCAGGAACCGCGGGCCGGATCCAAGCCGGTCAGGCGCGCGGCCCCAGCTTGCGTGCCAGCCAGAACACGGTCGCCGCGAGCGCGCCCGTGCCCACGATGGCCACCAACACCAACACCCCCACCTGTCCGCTGCTGGCGACACTGTCAGCCTTGGGCCAGGCAGCCGCCCCTTCAGGTGACGGGGACGTCGCATCGCCCCCGAGCCTCCCGGAGGGCACATCGCCACCGGGCATCCGGGAGGCCGCATCGCCGTCGGACGACCGGGAGGGCGCATCATCGCCGGGCATGCTTGAGGCCGCACCGCCATCGGGCCTCGGGGAAGGCACATCGCCACCGGGCATCCGGGGGGCCGCACCGTCGCCGACCGGGCCACCAGGATCTCGGGCGTCCGCCTGGCCGTCCTGATCGGAGGTGCCGCCGTGCTCGGCATCCGGCGTCGTGTCGCCCGGGCTGGCGACCGCCGCTCCCTCCGACTCCTCATGTTGCGCCGGCCCGGCAACCGCCGGTTTCTCCGGGTCCTTTCGTTGCCCCGGTCTGGCGTCCGCCGCTCCCTCCGGCTCTGTCCGCTGCCCCGGCCCGTCAGGGTCCTTCGGCTCAGGCTCCCGCGACTCCCGTGGCCGCTCGTCAGCGCGTGAGCCCCTGCCCGGACCTCCGCCCGCGCGGCCCCTCAGGGGACCGTCGTGATCGCTGTCTTGGCCGCCCCCGTCATCCCCATCGCCGCCTCCCCCATCGTCCCCGTCGCCCCCGTTACCGCCTTTTCCATCGTCCCCGTCGTCATCCCCACCCCCACCGTCATCATCGGCGGCGGCGATGACATGGGCGCTGCCGGGCAATGCCGTCGCCTGGGCGCTCCGCGCCGCCGAGGGCGCGACGGTCGCGCCGAGCACGAACGTGACCGCGACCACCAGCAAGCGCCACCATGGCCCGAATCCCATCCGCGCCTCCCGATCGTCGTCCAGCGAGCTGCGATCCTCAGCTTGCGGGTCGGGCATTGTTCCTTTGTGAGCGGGAGATGAGAGATCTCTCATCCCAGACGCTGTGCGGCGCTGCAGGATTGGCAGCGCCGAACGCCGGGCAGCGCGGCAAGGGGACGTATCGCAGGCGACGAGGTGCCGGTGCGTTGAACCCTCATCTCGCCCGTTCCGTCACGAGGCAGTCGTGTTCAGGGGCTCTTCGGTTCGAAATGCATCGCGGTGATCCCGCAGTCGAACGGTTGCGCGGTGACGAGGTGGAGCCGCTGGTGGGCGCCGAGGTTGGCGAACACCGGCATGCCTGCGCCGATCGCGGTCGGGTTGACGAACAGATGGATCTCGTCGAGCAGGCCCTCGGCGATCAGATCCCTGACGAGCGTGCCACCTCCGTAGCTGATCAGATCACCGCCAGGCTGGGCCTTGAGCTTGTTCACGGTCTCGGCGAGATCGCCGCCGGCGACGACGGCGTTCTTCCAGGGTGACTCGGTGAGGGTGTTGGAGATCACGACCTTGGGCGTGTCGTTCATCCAGTCGATCGTCTCCTGGCTCTCGCCCTCGGGCCCGGAAGCCCAAGCCGGGATGAACCCCTCGGCGAGCTTGCGACCCAGCACGATGCAGTCAACCGGTTCGGTGAGCGCATCGATATAGGCGTTGATGTCGTCGGTCCACGGGAACGTCATCCAGTCCATCTCGCCGTTCGGGCCCGCCATGTAGCCGTCGACGCTGGTCTGGACCTGGAGCTTGAACTTGCGCATGAGGTGCTTCCCTTCGGAGTTGGGCTCTTGTGGGCTCAACGGTGCCGGGAGAACCTTACGGTCTTCTTCCGCCGGACTTAAGGCGGTCCGCGGAAGACCGACTGGCGCTCGCCGCTCCAAAGCGAGAGCACCGCTCTTGACATTAGCGTCTCCCGAGCGAGAGCATTGCTCTTATAACAGAGCGACGCCCTCTCCAAGGAGCACTGATGGCCCCCAGACTGACCTCCGCCGCCTTCGCCGCCGCAGGCATCCTCTTCCTCGTCTACCCCGCGATCCGCCCCTCCGGCGACGACGCCACCGCCATGGCCTCCACCGCCTGGATCGCCGGGCACCTCGCCGCGATGCTCGGTTTCGTCCTGCTCGGCCTGGCCACGCTCGGTCTGCACCAGGTGCTCGACGACCGTGGGTCACTGCGCGCCGCGGCCGTGACGTGGGCCGGCGCGGGCCTGACGCTGCCCTACTACGGCGCCGAGGACTTCGGCCTGAACGTGATCGCCCAGCGCTCCCTACGCGACCAGGCACCAGCGCTGATGGAACTGGCACAGGAGTTCAGGTACGGGCCCGTCGCCATCACCATGTTCGCCGCCGGACTGCTCCTGCTGGCCGCCGGAACGGTCATGGCCGCGATCTCCGTATGGCGTTCCAGCACGCTGCCCAAGTGGAGCGGGATGGCACTGGCGCTGGGATTCGTCCTGTTCATCCCGCAGTTCTTCGGCCCGTACCCGCTCCGGATCGCGCACGGCGCCCTCATCATGATCGGCGGCCTCTGGTTGGCGGCGGCATTGCTGAAAGTGAAGCGTCACCAGAACACGACCAAGGGTTAAGAACCATCACGCAGTGCCGCTCCCCGACGCCCGGCCTTCCAGATCACGTACGAAGCCGACAGCCTCACGTATGCCCTACAGCGCCGGGAGCTGCAGCGATCCGGTCGCCACGCGATCAACACGAGACAAGCCGCGCATCATGGCGGCCCTGCACTCCCGAATCATTGCAAATCGCGTTATCCCTGGACCGCGCCCTAATCGAAGACCGCGTGAAGAACCGACGCCCCAAGCGCGATTGGATCACCCTGTGGGTGGGAATCCCATCACGGTACCAAGCGTTAGACACCGTGGGAGACAGACCCCCCACGCAAGGGGGCCCTGTAGGAGGCATTTAGACATGGGCGAGCGCGCACTTCGTGGCACCCGGCTCGGGGCAACCAGCTACGAGAACGACCGTAACACGGATCTGGCCCCGCGCCAGGAGGTGTCATACACCTGTCCTAAGGGCCATCGCTTCGAGGTTCCGCTTGCCGCCGAGGCCGAGATCCCCGCGACCTGGGAGTGCCGCATGTGCGGCGTGACCGCGGTGCGCGTGGACGGCGAGCAGCCGGAATCCAAGAAGACGAAGCCCCCGCGGACACACTGGGACATGCTCCTGGAGCGGCGGTCGATCGAAGACCTTGAGGAGGTGCTCAACGAGCGGCTCGCGGTATTGCGGGCCCAGCGTCGTAAGAGCGCCTGACCTCTTCTCACGGTGAAAACCCCCGGGCTCGGAGGCCCGGGGGTTTTGCACTGCGTCCACGAACACGGGCACCGGCGCGAGTCAGGGCTCGCGGTCCTCGCGGATGACCTCGCCGTGCACCACGCGGCCATCGTACGGACCCGCGGCGTCCTGGTTCGGCGGAAACAGGTTCGCGTACGGCGAAGCGGCCGCCATCTTCTTGATTCTGCGGTCGAAGAACCACGAGCCTAGACGGCGCATCACCGGCCGGGTGAACGGCAGGATGCACAAGAACCCGAACACGTCCGTCAAGAACCCCGGCGTCAGCAGCAGCGCGCCGCCCACCAGCACGAGGCCGCCGTCGGCCAGCTCGCGGTCGGGCATCCGGCCGGACTGCAGTGCCTCCTGGATCGCGCGCCAGGCCCTGCGGCCCTCGCGGCGTACCAGCCAGGCGCCCAGCAGGCTGTCGGCGATGAGCAGGGCCACGGTCGCCGGCCCGCCGATCACCGAGCCGACCTGGATCAGCAGCCAGATCTCCAGAACGGGCACGACCAGGAAGGCCAGGAAGAGCAGGAGCCGCATCGTTTCCTCGATTCCGCACACGTGCGCTACAGCAGGAACAACGCCCGGCGACCCCGAAGCGTTCCGCCCGCACACCACCGGAATGACATCGCCCGGGTGCACGGCCCGCCACCACCGCTCCGCTCACAAGCGCACGGTGACACCGCCGGAGACGACCCGCCGCGAGGACTCGCGCGCCTAGTCTCGGCCGCCGCCGCGCAGGCGCTTGGGCAGGCCGGTGACGCCCCACAGGCCGATGCGCCACAATGCCTCGGACATGACCTTGCCGCTCATCTTGCTCTTGCCGACCGTACGCTCCACGAACGTGATCGGCACCTCCACCACCCGCAACCCATGCCGGGACGTCCGCAGCGTCAGGTCGACCTGGAAGCAGTAGCCCTGCGACTCCACACCCGACAGGCCCACCTTCTCCAGGGTGGCGGCCCGGTAGGCGCGGAACCCGGCGGTGGCGTCGCGTACGGGAAGGCCGAGCATGACCCGGGTGTAGACGTTGGCACCCTTGGACAGCAGCTCGCGCCGATGCGGCCAGTTGACCACCTTGCCACCGGGCACGTAGCGCGAGCCGATCGCCAGATCGGCGCCGTCCACCAGAGCCTCCAGCAGCTTCGGCAACTCCTCGGGCTGGTGCGAGCCGTCGGCGTCCATCTCGACCAGAACGTCGAAGCCCTCGTCCAGCCCCCAGCGGAACCCGGCGATGTAGGCGGCCCCGAGCCCCTGCTTGCCCGGCCGGTGCAGGACGTGGACCTGGTCGTCGTCGGCGGCGAGCCCGTCGGCGACCTCGCCGGTGCCGTCGGGGCTGTCGTCGTCGGCCACGAGGATGTGGACCTCGGGCACGGCGGCGCGGATCCGCTCGACGATCATCGGCAGGTTGTCGCACTCGTTGTAGGTCGGTACGACGACGAGCACCCGGCCGAGAGTCTCCATCATCAGTCGTTCCTCATCCGGTCGCCTCGCCGCCTGCCACGCCACGCGGCGGCTCCCGCTGCCGCCACTCCCATCATCATCAATGCCCACTCTGGAACCGCACCCACCTTCGTGGCGATCGTTTCCTGAGTGCGTACGGGCACCTTGACCACGTTCATGTCCGCGACCAGTTCGCGGGTCTGCCAGGAGACCTTACCGTCAGGCGTGACGTAAGCCGAGATCCCCGTGGTGGCGGCCGTCACGACGGCCCTGTTGTGCTCGACGGCGCGCAGCTTGGACATGGCCAGCTGCTGCGGCGGCAGGTTGGACTCGGCGTAGGTGGCGTTGTTGGTCTGCACCACGAGCGGGGTGCCGCCGGCGCGTACGGTCCCGCGCACCGTGTCGTCGTAGGCCACCTCGTAGCAGTTGACCGCGCCGATCGTGACGGGTCCCAGCTTCAGGTCGCCCGGCTTGTCGCCAGCCACCGACTGCCTGCCGACCAGGTTGGCCCGCTGCCACAACGCCAGCACGATCTCCTTGAACGGCGTGTACTCCCCGAACGGCACCAGATTCTGCTTGTCGTAATAGTCGCCCGCCCCGGTCACCGGATCCCACACGAGACTGCGGGTGGCGCGGTCATCGTCGCCGATCGCGACCACGGCTCCGACGAGCGTGGGCACGCCGACGTCCTGGACGGAGTCCTGGATGATCTGGCGGGCGAACTCGTCGCGGTAGGGGTCGATGTCGGTCGAGTTCTCCGGAAGGACGACGAGGTCGGGCTTGGGGAGCTTGCCTTCTCGTACGGCCTGGGCCAGCCGTTTCGTCTCGTTGGCATGATTCTTCAGGACAACGGCAGGCTCGTCGCCCAGAGCGTACATTCCCCGGCCGGGGACGTTCCCCTGCACGATGCCGATGTTGACCGTCCGGCCCTCGTCGCCCGGCCTGGGAATCGCGAGGCTGAGCACCGGCACGGCCAGCGCCAGCGCCACAGGGGCCGCCCTCCGGAGCGCCGCAGTCTTGCCCAGGGCGGCGGCCGGCCGGATCAGGGCGGCGTAGGCCAGCAGAGCGCCGCACAGGGTGACGGCGAACGACACCAGTGGCGCCCCGCCGAGTGCGGCGTAGGACGTGAACAGCGACTCGCCCTGGCTGAAGGCCACCCTTGCCCAGGGGAACCCGCCGATGGGCACCAGGCCGCGGGCCCACTCCATGGCCACCCACAGTCCGCCGAACCACAGCGGCCAGCCGGGCAGCCTGAACACGAGCGCGGCCAGGGCGGCCATGGCGGCGTAGAACAGGCTTTCCACGCCGACCAGGATGAGCCAGACATCGTCGCCGATGGCCCGCACCCAGGCGAGGGTGGGCAGCAGGAACACCACCGCGGTCAGGTAGCCGAGCCAGGCGGCCCGCTTGGGGCGGGTGCCGTAGAGGGAGGCGACGATCAGGGCGATGGCGAGCGGCGCGCACCACCACCAGTCGAGCGGAGGGAAGGCGGTGTACAGCGCCAACCCACCGACCACGCCCGCCACGACCCGGGCCGCCAGCGCCCACCGGGGCTCAGGGTGGGGCGGGTTGTTCTCGGAGGGCGGAACCGGGGGCGTGGGGGAGACGTCCGGTGCGGGTGCTTCGTCCGGACCCGGGGTGGTGCCGTTCCCTGCGGGCGCGGCTTCGGGCGTGGAAGAAATGGGCCGTTCGGTGGTGGCCGAGTCGCGCCCAGGTGTGGGCGGTAGGCTCGCTTTGTCCTGAACCACTCCGGGGTCTCCTCGCCAAAGTCGCAAGTCTGCTTGCGAAAACGCTACCGCCCTACGGTCACGCTCACGCCAGCGCAACACCCAGGAGTCGAGAGCCGGGGTCGGGGGGCGGCAGGGTGATCCCGTGGCGTACGGGACCACCCGGCGCAACGGCGGTCCTGCGCACGAGAGCGGGAAGAGGGCCCGGAAACCCTTCGGACCGGACCCGTCTCGTCGGCGGCGAGCTCGGAATTCCGTTGTCTACTGGGCTCCCGGACCCGTCCCGGGTCCAACCCCCCGCCCGGTTGGGGTGCCCCGACTCGACGGACCGACGGCCCTGCACCTGGCTGTGTGGACGAAGCCACGCTCCGTCACGGACGCAGGATCCGGCGATGTCAGAGACGGCCAACCGGCCAAGTCCCGTGCTGGACTGCGCAGCAAACTACCGACTCCACCTCAGATGTCAACCGTGTCCCGATCAGCAGAAACATCAAGTTTTCGCAGGTAGGGCAGGCATCGTCAGCAGGTCAAAGCTCATTTGCCGGTGCCGGGGAGCGGCTTGGCAAGCCCTGAAGAGCCTCCGAGAGCGGCCGCTCGTGTACGACCCCGAGCCGCTGCGTGGCCCGGGTGAGGGCGACGTACAGGTCGCTGGGCCCTCGTGGCGACTGGGCGGCGATGAGGTCGGGCTCGGCCACGATCACCGAGTCGAACTCCAGCCCCTTCGCGTCCGTCACCCCCAGCACGGCCACCGGCGCGTCCAGGGCCGCCGCCCCGCTCGCCCGCCCCGAACCGGGCGCGACCACCGCCGCGCCCGTCACGACCGCGGCGACGGCGGGACCCAGCGTGGACAGCAGCGCGTCCGGCACCACCACGGCGACCTTGCCGCCCTCCCCGACCTCGGCCTTGGCCAGCTCCGGCAGCGCCGACAGGGGCGCCGACCAGGGCTGTACGCCGAGCTCGCGCACGGAGGTGGGAGCCCGCAGGGAAGCGTCGATGGTGGCCAGCACGCGGGCGGCCACCGCCATCAGCTCCACGGGCGTGCGGTAGTTGACCGTGAGCCGCTCCTGGCGCCAGCGCCCGGCCACGTAGGGGTCGAGCACCTCCTCCCACGAGCGCGCCCCGGCCGCCGAGCCGGTCTGCGCGATGTCCCCGACGATCGTCATCGAACGCGTCGGGCACCGCCGCATCACCGCCCGCCACGCCATCGGCGACAACTCCTGCGCCTCGTCCACGATCACGTGCCCGTAGGCCCAGGTGCGGTCGGCCGCGGCGCGTTCGGCGGTGGTGAGGTAGGGGCCCTCGCCGCGCTGGCGTTCGGCCAGGCGTTCGGCCTCCATGACGTCGGACAGGCCCGTCAGCTCCAGCACCTCGCGGGCGTAGGAGAGCTCGGCCTCGCGCTCGCGTTCCTCGGCCTGCCTGGCGGCGGCCAGCTCCTCCTCCGCCTGCAGCGCGCTGGCCCGCAGCACCTGCTCGTCGATCTCGCCGAGCAGCTCGGCGGCCTCGTCGAGCAGCGGCACGTCCGACTCGGTCCACTCCCCGCCGTCCCTGCGCAGCAGCGAGCGCTCCTCAGGGGTGAAAGAGGAGGCCGCGTAGCCCAGACGCTCGGGCGAGCCGTACAGGCCCAGCAGGAGCCGCTGCGGCGTCAGGTACGGCCACAGCCGGTTGAGCGCGGACTTGACCACCGGTTCGGTACGCAGCTCCTCCCGCAGATCGGCCAGCTCCTCGTCGTCGATGAGCCCCTTGCCGATCTTGCGGGCCTGCTGCCTGGCCAGGGCGTTGAGCAGCGACCGGACGAACACGGCGCGGGCCTGGTTGTGCGGGCGGCGCGAGCGGGTGGCCTTGTTCCTGGCGCCCTCCAGCATCGAACCGTCGATGGTGAGCGTGATGCGGCCGATGGTGAGCTCGACGGGCTTGCGCGGCACCCGCTGCCGGTCGCGTACGGCCTTGGCGATCACCTCGGCCATCCGCGGGTCGCCCTTGATCGCGGCCACCTCGGGGCGTTCCCTGGCGGTGGCGGTCAGGCCGGGGTAGAGCTCGCCGACCGTGGACAGCAGCACGTCGGTCTCGCCGAGCGAGGGCAAGACCTGCTCGATGTAGCGCAGGAAGGTCAGGTTGGGGCCGAGGATGAGAACGCCGCGGCGCTCGAGGCGTTCCCGGTGGGTGTAGAGGAGGTAGGCGGCGCGGTGCAGGGCCACGACGGTCTTGCCGGTGCCGGGGCCGCCCTGCACCACCAGGACGCCGTTCAGGTCGCTGCGGATGACGCGGTCCTGCTCGGACTGGATGGTGGCGACGATGTCGCGCATGCGGCCCGTGCGATGCTCGTCGAGCGCGGCCAGCAGCGCCGCCTCGCCGTTGAGCGTGGCGCGGTCGTCGTCGGTGAGCGAGTCGAGGTCGAGCAGGTCGTCGTCGACGACGACCACGTTGCGGCCCTTGGTCTGCAGGTGCCGGCGCCTGGTCACGCCCATCGGGGCGGCCGGGGTGGCGCGGTAGAACGGCTGTGCCACCGGCGCCCGCCAGTCGATGAGCAGGCGCAGCTGCTCATCGTCGGTGAGGCCGAGCTTGCCGATGTAGAGCCGGCCCTCGTCGACGTGATCGAGCCGACCGAAAACCAGGCCGCGCTCGACCGCCCAGAGCCGCGCGAGCCTGGAAGCATACATGTCGGCGAACGTGTCGCGCTCCGACCTGTTCTGCATCGTGCCGACGGCGCCCGCGGCCAGCACCTCCTTGAGCTGCCGCTGGGTACGCTCACGCAGGGTGTCGAGGCGCTCATAGAGGCGGGTGACGTATTTCTGCTCCCGTGTGAGCTCGGTTTGACGAGTTGCCGCCTGACCATTATTGTGGTTAATGAGACACTCCGGGCCATTCTGCTTGTTGTTACGACAAACGACGACATTAGCATGCCTGTCGAGGCACTCCCATCGCTTTCCTCTTGATCTCCTTCTGTTACGTCTTGGTTTCGGCCCTTGACCGCCACAGTCGTACTCTTTATGTTCCGAGTTAGGAAAGTTTCCTAACTTCACACGCAAGGAGTACCACCCGTGAGCGGTCCGGTGCCGGGGACACCCAGTCTGCTACGCGCCATCAATGATCGCGCGGCCCTGCAGGCACTCCTCGAACGCGGGCCGCTGACCCGCCCCGAGATCGGCGCCCTGACCGGACTGTCCAAGCCGACGGCATCCCAGCTCCTGTCCCGGCTGCAGGAGGCCGGGCTGGTCGTGCTGGACGGCATCAGGGAGGGCCTGCCGGGGCGTACGGCGGAGGTCTACCGGATCAACCCGGCGGCGGCGTACGTGGGCGCGCTCGACGTCACCCCCGACCGGATCGCGGCCAAGGTGGCCGACATCACCGGCACGGTCGTGGGCGAGCACACGCTGGCGACCCCGCGACGGCCCCCTGGCGAGCTGGTGGACCGGCTCAATACCGCCCTGCTGGGCGCGAGCCCGCCGGACAAGCTGCGCCGGGTCGTGATCGGCGTGCAGGCCGCGATCGACCCGTCCACCGGCAGGCTTGGGTACGCCGCCGCCAAGGACGTGCCCGGCTGGCAGATCCCCGACCTGGTGCCGACGCTCGGCGCGGGCCTCGGCGTGCCGGTGGACGTGGAGAACAACGTCAACCTGGTCGCCCTGGCCGAGCAGGCGCACGGGGCGGCCCGGGACAGCCCGGACTTCGTGCTGCTGTGGGCCGACGAGGGCATCGGCTCGGCCGTCGTGCTGGGCGGCCGGATGCACAGGGGCGCGACGGGCGGCGCGGGCGAGGTGGGCTACATGCCGACCCCGGGCGCGCAGACGGCCCGCGAGTCCGGGCGCTACGCCAACCACGGCTACCAGGCGCTCACCGGCGGCCCCGCCGTGCTGAAGCTGCTGCGCTCGTACGGTGTGCGCGGCGCCGACTTCCGCCACGCCGTGGCGAACGCCGTACGGGCGGCGCAGGGAAGCGGTCAGCGGGCCGACGACGCCAGAGCCGGGCTGCGCGACATCGCCGCCCGCCTGGCCGTGGGCCTGGCCGCCATCACCTCCGTCGTCGACCCCGGACTGATCGTGCTGACCGGCGGCGTCGTGCTGCCGGGCGGCGAGACCCTGCGCGAGCTGGTCGAACACGAGCTGCACGCGCTCACCATCCCCCAACCCCGAGTACGCCTGTCGAGCGTCGAAGGCAACCCCGTCCTGGCCGGCGCCCTCGACCTCGCCCTCGACACCGTGCGTGACGAGGTCTTCAGCTCAACCGTTCCCACCTGATCCATCGCAGGAGGCACCCCCCGTGCGCTTCGTCCCCCTGGCGGTCGCCGCGGCCCTCGCGCTGACCGCCTGCACAGCCAACAAGGAGAGCGGGCCCTCGCTCGGCGCCCAGCCCAGACCCTCGGGATCGGCCTCGCAGGCCCTCCCGGCCGCCACTCTCGAGCTCTGGCACGGATTCTCCACCGACGCCGAGGTCAAGGCGTTCGAGGAGGCCATCGCGGGGTTCAACAAGAAGTTCCCGCAGATCACCGTCAAGGCCACCAAGGGCGTACAGGACGACCAGATCACCCAGGCCATCCGCGGCGGGAACGCGCCCGACGTGGCGGCCTCGTTCACCACCGACAACGTCGCGCAGTGGTGCAGGTCGGGAGCGTTCCAGGACCTGACCCCGGTGATCCGGCAGGACGGCATCGACATGTCCGTGCTGCCGCAGGTGGCCCGTACCTACTCCGGCTTCGACGGCAAGCAGTGCACGCTGCCGCTGCTGGCCGACGCGTACGGGCTCTACTACAACAAGGCGCTGATGAAGGGCAACCAGCCGCCCAAGACGCTGACCGAGCTGGCCGACCTGGCCAAGAAGCTCACGGTCCGCGACGCGAACGGCGAGATCAAGGTGGCCGGCTTCATCCCCAGCGTCCAGTACTACGAGAACGCCCCCAACCACCTCGGCCCCATGGTGGGCGCCAAGTGGTACAACGACGACGGAACCTCGGCCATCGGCACCGACCCGGCCTGGAAGCGGCTGCTGCAGTGGCAGAAGGAGCTCGTCGACTGGTACGGCTACGACAACCTGGAGAAGTTCCGCAAGAGCCTGGGTGACGAGTGGAGTGCCAAGCACCCGTTCTACGAGGGCAAGGTCGCCATGGGCCTGGACGGCGAGTGGCGCAACGCCATGATCGCCAACGAGGCCGAGGACCTCGACTACGGCACCGCTCCCCTGCCCGTCGCCGACGACCGGCCCGACCTGTACGGCAGCGGCTTCACCGCCGGCACCGTGATCGGCGTGCCGAAGGGCGCCAAGCACCCGCAGCAGGCGTGGGAGCTGGTCAAGCACCTCACGACGGACACCGACTCGCTGGTGACGCTCTCGAACGCGCTCCGCAACGTCCCCACGACGAAGGCGTCCATGGAGTCCCCAAACCTAGCCAATGACGCAAATTTCAAGACATTTCTGGATATATTCGCCCACCCGAAAACCTCGACGCTTCCCGCCAGCGTGAACAGCGTCTTCAACCAGGAAGCCTTTTCCACCTTCTTCACAAAATGGGAGAAAGGCGACGTACCTGATCTGGACGCCGGGCTGAAAGGCGTGGACAAGCAGATCAACGACAAACTGAAGTTGTCCGGGGGCTGACCGGTGGCCTCTGTCGCGAGCGCTGCACCGTCCTTGTGGCGGCGCAGCGCGGGCCTGCGTGCCCTCGTCTGGTTGTCGCCGTGGATCGCCGGAGTGTCGATCTTCTTCGTCTACCCGCTGCTGTCCACGGTGTACTTCTCCTTCCACCGCTACGACATGTACACCCTCGAGTTCGTCGGCCTGGACAACTACCGCTACCTGCTGCAGGACCCCAGGGTGGCGACCTCGGCGAAGAACACGCTGTGGCTGGTGCTCATCATGGTCCCGGCGACCGTGCTGTTCTCGCTGGCGATGGCGCAGCTCGTGGTCAGGCTCAAGGCCGGCGCCGGGCTGTTCCGGACGATCTTCTACCTGCCCTCGCTGGTGCCGCTGGCCGCGGGCACGATCACGTTCGTCTTCCTGATGAACCCGGCGACCGGGCCGTGGAACCAGTTCCTTGCCCTGTTCGGGATCGACGGGCCCGACTGGTTCGGCGACCCGGCCTGGTCCAAGCCCAGCCTGACGCTGCTGTCGCTGTGGAGCTGCGGCCAGCTCGTGGTGATCTTCATGGCGGCGCTGCTCGACGTGCCCAGGCACCTGTACGAGGCCGCCGCCATCGACGGCGCGGGCGCGTGGCGGCAGTTCCGCAGCGTGACCCTGCCGATGCTCTCGCCGGTGCTGATGTTCTCCCTGGTCACGAACGTCATCTACGCCCTGCAGTACTTCTCCCAGGCGATGATCGCCTCCCGGGTGGCCTCGGGCGTGACCGACTCGGCGGGCAGCACGTTCACCCCGGGCTATCCGGACGAGTCGCTGCTGACGCTGCCGCAGTGGCTGTTCCAGGCCGGGTTCCGCGACTACTCCATGGGGTACGCGTGCGTGCTCGCGCTGCTCCTGTTCGGCACCTCGATGATCTTCACGTTGATCCTGCTGCGGCAGTTCCGCCGGGCCGAGGAGGACGCATGAGCGCCACGATCACCGCGCCGCCCCGGACGGTGGCCTCCCCGGCGCGGCGGGACGGGGTCAGGGCCCGCAGGCGGCGGGCGCTGGTCTGGATCGCCACGCACGCCCTGGCGATCGCGCTGGCGCTGATGTTCCTGGCCCCTGTGGTGTTCATCGTGCTGACCGCGCTGATGACCGACGAGCAGGCGCTGACCAGCGATCTGTGGCCGCGGACGTGGAACTGGGACAACTTCGCCGTGGTGCTCGAGAAGTCCATGCTGTTGCGGTGGGCGGGCAACACCCTCCTGTACGCGGGCCTGGGCACGGTGTTCACCGTCGTGTCGTCCGTGCCGGTGGCCTACGCGCTGGCCAGGTTCAGGTTCCGGGGGCGGCGGCTGGCGTTCCTGCTGGTCATCACCGCCATGATGCTGCCGCCGCAGGTCGTCGCGGTGCCGATCTACCTGGTCTGGGCGCGGCTGGGGCTGACCGACAGCCTGTGGCCGCTGATCCTGCCGCTGCTGCTCGGCGACGCGTTCTCGATCTTCCTGTTGCGCCAGTTCCTGGTCACGATCCCGCGCGACTACACCGACGCGGCCAAGGTGGACGGCTGCTCGGACTTCAGGACGCTGGTCAGGGTGATCCTGCCGATGGCCCGCCCGGCGGTCGCGGCGGTGGCCCTGTTCCAGTTCTTCTACTGCTGGAACGACTACTACGGGCCTCTCCTGTACGCCGGGGTCGAGCAGCAGGACCTGACGTTGT
Source organism: Nonomuraea marmarensis (assembly GCF_043197025.1). Classification (NCBI taxonomy): domain Bacteria; kingdom Bacillati; phylum Actinomycetota; class Actinomycetes; order Streptosporangiales; family Streptosporangiaceae; genus Nonomuraea; species Nonomuraea marmarensis. The sequence goes on along the minus strand of NZ_JBICRM010000020.1, from coordinate 86,321 downwards.
CGCTCGGCCTGGCCACGTTCAAGGCGTTCCACAGCGTGCAGTGGAACCTCACCATGGCCGCCACGCTGCTGGTGACCGCACCGGTGATCATCGTGTTCTTCTTCGCCCAGAGAGTGTTCATCGAGGGCGTGACTTTGACGGGAGTGAAGGGTTGAAACTCGCCGTGGTCGGGGGCGGCTCGACGTACACGCCTGAGCTGGTGGACGGCATCGCGCGGCTGCGCGACGAGCTGCCGGTGACGGAGCTGGCCCTGATAGATCCCGACGCCAGGCGGCTGGAGCTGGTCGCCGGGGTGTCGCGCCGGATGCTGGCGCACGCGCGGCATCCGGCCCGCGTGCTGGCCACGTCCTCGGTCGCGGAGGGGGTCGCGGGGGCGCGGGCGGTGCTGTTCCAGCTGCGGGTGGGCGGGCAGGCCGCCCGCGAGGTGGACGAGACGCTGCCGCTGCGGTGCGGCTGCGTGGGGCAGGAGACGACCGGCGCGGGCGGGCTGGCCAAGGCGCTGCGCACGGTCCCGCTCGTGCTGGAGATCGCCTCCACGGTACGTACGCACGCCCCGGACGCCTGGATCGTGGACTTCACGAACCCGGTCGGCATCGTCACCAGAGCGCTGCTCGACGCCGGGCACCGGGCGATCGGCCTGTGCAACGTGGCCATCGGGTTCCAGCGCCGCTTCGCCGCCGGGCTGGGCGTGTCTCCTTCGCGGATCTCGCTGGGTCACGCCGGGCTCAACCACCTGACCTGGGAACGGGCCGTGTACCTCGACGGCGAGGACGTGCTGCCCGCCATCCTGCGTACGCACGGGCAGGAGATCGCCGACAGCCTGGGCCTGCGGCTCGGGCTGCTGCAGCGGCTCGGCGTGGTGCCCTCGTACTACCTGCGCTACTTCTACGCGCACGACGCGGTGGTGCGCGAGCAGCGCTCGAAGCCGTCGCGGGCGGCCGAGGTGGCGCAGATGGAGACGCGGCTGCTGGAGCTGTACGCCGACCCTGCCGTGGTGGCGAAACCCGAGCTGCTGTCGAAGCGGGGCGGGGCGTACTATTCGGAGGCGGCCGTGGCGCTCATCGCCTCGTTGCTCGGGGATCGGGGGGATACCCAGGTGGTGAACGTGCGCAACGGCGGCACGCTGCCGTTCCTCGACGACTCGGCGGTCATCGAGGTGCCCGCCACGATTTCCGCCACTGGCGCCGCGCCGCTCCCGGTGCCGCCCGTGGAGCCGCTGTACGCCGGGCTGATCGCGAACGTGTCCGCGTACGAGACGCTCGCCCTGCGGGCGGCGCTGCACGGCGGGGCGGACCGGGTGCGTGACGCGCTGCTCGCCCATCCGCTGATCGGGCAGGACGAGATCGCCGAGGAGCTGACGGGGTTGCTGCTGGCGGCCAACCGCGACCACCTGCCGTGGACGGTGGGCTAGTGGCGCGGGACAGGCTTGTTCTCGCTGTGGACGGCGGCAACAGCAAGACGGACGTGGCGGTGGTGTCGGAGCACGGCGAGGTGCTCGCGACGGGCCGCGCGGGCGCGTTCGTGCCGCAGCGGGACGGGGTGCCGGCGGCGGCGGACGTGGTCGAGCAGGCGCTCGCGACGTTGCCTCCGGCCGTCATGCCCGTGGGAGGGTTCGACCATGTGTCGGCCTGTCTGGCGGGCGCGGATCTGCCGGTCGAGGAGGAGGCGCTCGCCCGCGAGTTCGCCGCCAGGGGGTTCGGGCGGGACGTGGCGGTGCGCAATGACACGTTCGCGCTGCTGCGGGCCGGGGCGTCGGCCTCGTGGGGGGTGGCCGTGGTGTGCGGGGCGGGGATCAACGCGGTCGGTGTCTCCCCCACCGGCGCGGTGGCCCGCTTTCCGGCGCTCGGCCGGGTCAGCGGCGACTGGGGCGGCGGTCAGGGACTGGCCGAGGAGGCGCTGTGGCACGCGGCCCGCGCCGAGGACGGCCGGGGCTCGCCGACGGCGTTGACCGGTCTGGTCACCTCCCATTTCGGCACGGCGACGGTCGAGGAACTCGTGCTGGACCTGCACTTCGGGCAGGTGGACGAGGGGCGGCTGCACGAGTTGTCCCCCGGCGTGCTCGCGGCGGCGGCGGACGGGGACGCGGTGGCCAGGTCGCTGGTCGAGCGGCAGGCGGAGGAGGTCACGGTGCTGGCCGAGGTGTGCCTGCGCCGCCTCGGGCTGCTGGAGACGCCTGCGGAGGTGGTGCTGGGCGGCGGCCTGCTGACGGCCAGGGATCCGCTGCTGACGTCGCTGCTGGACCCGGCGTTCGCGCTGCGGGCGCCGCGGGCGAAGCTCGTCGTGGCCGACGTGCCGCCGGTCATGGGCGCGGCCCTGCTCGGCCTGGAACACCTGGGCGCCACGGAGACGGCCGAGTCCCGCCTCCGTGCCCACTATGACCGCCCGGCGCGCCCTGAGCCGTCAGGGGTGGGCTGAGGGCGGTGGGCCGGCGTTCAGGAGGCGGGCGCGGCTGTTGGACAGGTGCACGCGTATCGCCGCCCGGGCCCCTTCGGCGTCCTCGCGGTCGATCGCGGCGTAGATGCTCTCGTGCTCGGCGACGATCCTGGCGAAGTCCGGGCGATCCGGGCGGAGCCGTTCGCGCGGCATGATGATCATCGACGGGCCCAGTGAGGCGAGCAGGTCGCCGAAGTACCGGTTGCCGGTGGCCAGCGCGATCCGCAGGTGGAACTGGAAGTCGGCGTTGACCGCCGCGCCCGGGTGCCCGGCGGCCCGCCCGAAGCTCTCCAGCGCCGCACGCAGGCCCGCCAGCGCGGCCTCCGTGCGCCGCCCGGCGGCCAGGCCCGCCGCCTCCACCTCCACCCCCATGCGGAAGTCGAGCAGGTCGAGCACGTCCGGCAGGCTCGTGCCCGGCGCGGGCTCGAACCCGGTCGTGCTGGGCCGGGCCAGGACGAAGCTGCCGCGCCCGTGATGGGTCTCGATCAGCCCGGCCGCCTTCAGCCGTGCGATGGCCTCGCGGACGACGGTCCTGCTCACGCCGTACGTCTCCACCAGGCCGCTCTCCGCCGGCAGCCGCTCGCCCGGCCTGATCACGCCTTCCTGGATGCGCGCGGTCAGCGTGTCGACGAGCTGCTGGGTGCGGCTGGTCATGTCGTGTACCGTTCGGCGGTCCACTTGGCCGCCTGCTCGCTCATCGTGATGCCGAGGCCGGGCCGCTGCGGCACGATCATCCGCCCGTCGCGGATCTCCAGCCGCTCGTTGAACAGCGGCTCCAGCCACTCGAAGTGCTCCACCCACGGCTCGGCCGGGTAGGCGGCGGCCAGGTGGAGGTGGATCTCCATGGCGAAGTGCGGTGCGAGCTGGAGCCGCTCGTGCCCGGCCAGCGCGGCCAGCCGCAGGAACGGGGTGACGCCGCCGATGCGGGGCGCGTCCGGCTGGATGATGTCCGCGCCGCGCGCCCTGATGAGCTCGGCGTGCTCGCCGACGCTGGTGAGCATCTCGCCGGTGGCGATCGGGGTGTCGAGCGCGGTGGCCAGGGCCGCGTGGCCCTCGTGGTCGTAGGCGTCCAGCGGCTCCTCGATCCACACCAGCTCGTACGCCTCCAGCGCCCGCCCCATCCGATGCGCGCTCGCCCGGTCCCACTGCTGGTTGGCGTCCACCATCAGCGGCACGTCCGCGCCGAGATGCTCACGAACCGCCGTGACCCTGGCCAGGTCCGCCCTCGTGTCCGGCTGGCCGATCTTGATCTTGATGCCGCCGATGCCGCGTTCGAGTGCGGCCGTGGCGTTGTCCATGACCTGCTGGACGGGGGCGTGCAGGAAGCCGCCCGAGGTGTTGTAGCAGCGTACCGAGTCTCGGTGCGCGCCCAGCAGCTTGGCCAGCGGCAGGCCCGCCCGCTTGGCCTTCATGTCCCACAGCGCGATGTCGACGGCCGCGATGGCCTGCACGGCCAGGCCGCTGCGGCCGACCGACGCGCCCGCCCAGACCAGCTTGTCCCACAGGCGGGCGATGTCGTTGGGGTCCTCGCCGACCAGGTCCTTGGCGATCTCCTTGGCGTGCGCGTACTGGCCGGGGCCTCCGGCGCGCTTGGAGTAGCCGAACCCGATGCCCTCGTGCCCCTGCTCGGTCCCGATCTCGGCGAACAGGAACGCGATCTCCGTCATCGGCCGCTGCCTGCCGGTGAGCACCTTGGCGTCGCTGACCGGAGTGTCGAGGGGGAGGTAGACGGAGGAAAGCCGAACCCAGGCGATACGGTCCGCGGAAGTCATCATGATGACATCGTATGTCGTCGTACAACTCCTATTCCTACGACCACGGCGGCCATGGCGTAGGCGGGGGTGCCCATCGGGGTGAGGTAGGCGACCGCGCCCGCCAGGGGGATGCCGAGCCACTCCCAGCGGCCGTCGAGGGCGACCAGGGCCACGATGAGCAGCGCGTACCAGGGGTAGCCGGGGGTGAGCAGGAGGAACGCCGTGCCGGCCAGGGTCAGCGCGCCGCGCTGCGGGCGGTCCGGATCGCCGTGCCGCAGGACGTGGAACACGACGGCCGCGAGGATCGCCAGGCAGGCCGGAAGCGTCCAGGAATCGGGCAGCAGCAGCCGCAGGAGGGCGTAGCGGTCGCCTGCCCCGGCCTCGTCGTAGCCCTCCTCGGCCACGTAGCCGAACAGGTAGCCGAGCACGGAGGCGCGCGAGGCGAGGACGTAGGGCAGGTAGGCGGCGACGACGAGCAGCACGGCGGGCACCAGCGTCCAGAGGGCACGGCGAGCCTGCCGCGCGCTCGACAGCGCCCCTGACAACGCGCCGGGCACGACGACAGCGGGCACCAGCTTGACCGCGACCGCCGCACCGAGCAACGCCCCCCGCCCGGCCAGCCTCCTCCACCGGACCGGCCACCCTCGCCCGGCCGTCCCGCCTCGCAGGTGCCGGGTGCTCACGCCGAGAGCCAGTACGACGGCGGCCACGGCGAGCATGTCGACGTGGGCGTTGCTGACCGCCTCCATGGGGACGACCGGGCACCACGCCCAGTACGCGGCCTGGCGGACGTCGCGCCGGCGCAGCAGGACCAGCAGGACGGCCGTGGTGCCCCCCGCCAGCAGCGCGCCGGAGACCTGCAACGGCACGTGCCTGGCTCCTGCGGGTGCGAGCCGGTCCACGAGCAGGAAGTACGCCTCCGCCAGCGGCGGGTAGATCGTGTGCACGGACGGCCTGTTGATCCTCGTGCACGCTCCCCCTCCGATCGGATAGAAGTGGCCCTGCGCGCAGCCGGGGAAGAGCCAGGGGTCGCGCAGGGAGGCGAGCGCGGGGTCGGCCGGGGCATGGTCGTAGGGGGACATTCCGGCCGACTGGACGCGCCCGTCCCAGGCGTACCGGTAGGAGTCGGTGCTGGTGCCCGGCGGTCCGAGCAGTCCGGTGGCGACCACGGCCAGGCCGCCCACCAGCACCAGCCGGGCGGCCGAGCGGCCTGGCACGCCGCGCAACGCCCACACCGCGAGGGCGAACAGCCCCCAGGCGGCCGCATACCACCAGTACAGGCCGCTCGGCGCCGCATGGAAGATCACGGCGAGCACGGTCACCTGAGCGGCGAGCAGCCCGGCGGCCAAGACCGTCCGGCGGCGTGCCGGTGCGCCGGCCAGTGCCGCCGCGCTCGGCAGGGCCGGGACGGTGCGCGGTGGCGCGACGGACGACGCGGCGCTGCCCGATGCCGGGGCGGCGGGCGTGGGGTCGTTCATGGTGGGCAGCGTCGCATCGGCGTGCGTCCCGGAGGGGGTCGGGGGCGTAGCCGTCCGCACTTCGTAAGAGGTTGTCAGCCCCCCGGGTGGCGGCCGGTCAGGCGGGGCGGTCCTGGTCGGAGGCGGGTTCGCTGGCCACGTGGGGGGCCCGGTGCTCGTAAGGGGTGCTCAGCACGACCGTGGTGCGGGTGGAGACGTTGGCGGAGGCGCGGATCTGCTGCAACAGGTCCTCCAGCGCCACCGGCGAGGCCACCCGCACCTTGAGGATGTAGCTCTCGTCGCCCGCCACGCTGTGACACGCCTCGATGGCCGCCAGATGCGCCAGGCGCTCGGGGGCGTCGTCGGGCGCGGCCGGGTCGATCGGCTTGATCGACACGAACGCCGTCAGCGGCAGCCCCACCGCGTCATGGTCGATGATCGCGGCGTATCCGCGCACGACTCCGCGCTTTTCCAGGCGCCGTACGCGCTGGTGCACCGCTGAGACCGAGAGCCCGGTCTCCCGGGCCAGGTCGGTGAAACTCATGCGGCCGTCGTGGGCCAGCAGCGTGACGATCCGGCGGTCGATCTCCTCCATCGGTCAAAGGTAGCCGTTGATGGTCACGACATGGTCCCGACCGGGGTGGCACCCATCCGCATCGCGTGCTCCACCAGCGTGATGAGCACCTCCCTGCCCGAGTCGCGCTTTCGGGCGTCGCAGCGCACGATCGGGATCTCCGGCTCGAGGCCGATCGCCGAGCGCACCTCACCCACGGTGAACGGCCTGGTGCCGTCGAAGCAGTTGAGCGCGACGATGAACGGCTGCTCGCGCTTCTCGAAATAGTCGACGGCGGGGAAGCAGTCCTCCAGGCGGCGGGTGTCGGCCAGCACCACCGCGCCCAGCGCGCCCACGGCCAGCTCGTCCCACACAAACCAGAACCGCTCCTGGCCCGGGGTGCCGAACAGGTAGAGCATGTAGTCGTTGCGAATCGTGATGCGGCCGAAGTCCATGGCCACGGTGGTGGTGAGCTTCCTCTCGACGCCTGACAGGTCGTCGACGTGGGTTCCGATCTGGGTGAGGGCCTCTTCTGTGCGTAGTGGCCGGGTCTCGGAGACGGATCCGACCATGGTGGTCTTGCCCGCGCCGAATCCCCCGGCGATCAAGATCTTGATCGCTGTCGGCAACCGCCAACGGTCAGTGCGACCGAATTCCATCCAGCACCGCCTGTACATCTCCCGCGCATGCACAACCCCACCCTGTGGTGCCGTGGTCAGTGGTACCTGTCAAGGCGCGTTTGAGAAGGTCGATCCACATGCCTGGCATCGAGACACCCTAGCAACGCCACATTTTCCACTCAAGCCGCAATCTTTTACAAGAAACAAAATGTCACGGTTTGTAGTCTGGAGCCACCTTATTCGCCGATCTAACAGCTCCAGTGTCAAGCGGGTTTGTCAGGGAATCCGACAGGCCCATTAAGTTATCGGTCCGTAGGCCGAAATGCCGTTGAAACCGGCGTTGAAACCGATCTGTCTTCGCAGGTAGGCGGCCGTACGGGGGCTGCGTTCGCGTACCGGCTCTATCAGGCCGGACGCCTCGCGCGCCAGCTCGGCCATCGCGTCCGTCACCTCGGCGCGCGTGACGCCGAGCGCCAGCACGTTCAGGTCGCCCCAGCTCATGTCCCTGCGGTACGAGGCGACGTCGCCCAGCAGATGCAGGTAACGCTGCACCTGCCTGCTGACGGCCCGCAGGTCCTCCAGGTGGGACTTGGACCAGTCGTCGGCTGTGTAGATCCAGTGCGAGACGTCCACGAAGCACGAGCCGCGGCTGTCGGCGTTGTCGAGGTAGCGGGACAACGTCGGCAGGGCGTGCCTGTCACGCCACACCCACGCCCTGGCCATGCCGCCCAGCATCCTGGCGAGCTGGTCACGCCAGAGCCACTGCAGGTCGTCGAACTCCTCCACGGTGCCAAGCTCGTCGCGCAGGTCGGCCAGGAAACGGGTGACCGCCGACCGCGGCACGGCGCCGTCGGCCACGGACAGGCATTCGCGGGTCAGGCGGTTCACCTGTTCGCGGGTGGTCGCGGTGTGGTCGACCAGTCGCTCCACGGCCATGACCCACAGGGCGGCCCGGTTGAGGATCTTCAGCCGGTCGGCGGTGGCCCAGGGGGCGCTGAAGGCCATCGCCAGGGTCAGGGCGCTGTAGAACTCGTCGTCGAAGGCCGCCTCGGGGAACAACCCGCCGTACATCTGCGCACAACGCCGCAGGTCCCTGCCGCATTCGGCGGCCAGCGCACACGTCCTGCCGAGCTCGAACGCCTCGTCCAGCTCGTCGTCCGACATCCTAGGGCCGCTCGATCGGCTCGCGGATCATGGGCGACGACCCCCAATACCCGGATATACATCTGTTGGGGAATTGTTTCATGATCGTGCACTTCCGATCAAGGTATCAGCAGCGTGGCCGATCAGCCCGCTCCGATGGCTATGAACGACACGTCGTCGCCTCTGGCCTGGCACAGCGCCTCGGGGAGGGTCAGGCCGTCGTGCAGGCCGGCCATGACGGGTACGGCGGTCTCGTCGTTCACGGGGACGACGCTCGCGACGATGCCGGCGGTGCCCTGGTGGAGCAGGGCGGTGGCCAGGCCGAGCAGCTCGTCGGCGCCGACGGGGGCCATCTGGCCGGAGTCGCAGCTCGACAGGACGAGGCGGTGGGGGGCGCGGCGCAGGCGTTCGAGGTCGTAGCCGGTCAGGGGGCCGTCGTCGAGGTGGAGCGAGGAGAACAGCGGGCTGTCGGCCCTGAACGTGCCGTGCGCGGCGACGGGGCCGAGCAGGGCTTGTTCGAGCCTGGTGCCGAGGTCTCTCAGCTCGCGCCGGTCGGCTGGTGGGGCGGCTGTCCGGCGGGGCGGCCGAGATCGAGGTGCAACGGCCCGACGGCGGCACCCGGCTGCGCTCGGACGATCTGGGCCGCTTCGCCACCGGCGCGCTGGCCCCCGGGCCGCTGCGACTGCGGGTCAGCCCCGAGCGCGGCGGCCCGGTGGTGACCTCCTGGATCCGGATCTGACTACGTGGGCCGGCCGTAGGGAGCGAGCTTGGCGGCCAGCGCCACCCGGGAGCCGATCCCGAGCTTGGTGTAGATCTTGCCGATGTGGTATTCGACCGTCTTGACGCTGATCAGCAGCTCCCTGGCGATCTGCCGGTTGGTCAGCCCGCCGGCCACCAGCGTGGCGGTGCTGAGCTCCTGGGGCGTCAGCCCGAGCCGTACCGTGGCCGGGGGTTCCAGCCCGCAGGCCGCCAGCTCGTGCGCGCAGCGGTCCACGAGCGGGCGCGCCCCCAGCCGATCGAAGATGGCGCGGGCGGCGGCCAGCCGTTCGGCGGCCGCTCTGCGCCGGCCCGTGCGGCGCAGCAGCCTGCCGAGGTCCAGCAGCACGCGCGCCTCCTCCAGCGGGCACACGCCGCCCTCCACCAGCGCGAGCGCGCGGGCGAAGCTCTCCTCCGCCTGGTTTGGAACGTTCCTCGCGCCCAGGACGAGACCCCCGAGCCTGATCCGCTCGGCCTGCCCGCGCGGCCCCGGCCGCCGCACGGCGCCGCGCTCGTCGAACGCGGCCAGCGTGCGCTCGGCCTCCTCCAGCCGCCCGTCGGCGACCAGCGCCTCGACCCGGCCGGGACGCGGGTCCGGGACGAACGCGTCACCGGCCCCCGGCGGCTCGCCCTCGGTCCCGAGCAGCGCCATCGCCAGGTCCGCCTGCCGCTCCCCCATCGTGTGGCGCAGGCGGCGGGCTGCGGTCCTGGCGGCGGTGGCGTGGGCGAGCGCCCGCTCGTGCTCGCCACCGGCCGCCAGCGGCGCCACGCACACCACCTCCAGGTATGGCAGCAACCACCGCTGACCGAGCGCCGCCGCCTCCGCCAGCGCGTGCCCGGCCCCGGCGGCGGCCTCGTCCCAGCGGGCGCTCCCGTGCTCGGCGACGGCCAGCAGCGCGGCGGCCAGCAGCCGGTGGTGCGGCAGTCCCGCCTTCCCGGCCGCGGTCACGACCCGCCTGAGCACCGCGCACGCCTGTTCGGCCGCGTCCCGTTCCAGGAACGCGACGGCCGCCGCGAGGCTGTCGGGTGGCGTGCTGGCGCTGGGTGCCCCTCCCCGCGCCAGCACGTCGTACGGCCTGGCGACCATGCCCTGGATGGGCTGTTCGATCGCCAGGCGGGCCCAGCTCACCGCCGCCGCCCGGTCCCCCGTGACCAACTGCAGCCAGGCCAGCTGCTCGGCCACATCGGCGGCGAATCCGGGTTCCCTGTGCCGCCACGCCTCGGCCAGCAGCTCGGACGCCTCATCGAAGCGTCCGGCGGCCAGCGCGAGCCGTCCCAGCACGTACCGGCGAACCGGCCGCGGGTCGGCGTTCCGCGGGCCGGCCAGCTCGGCCGCACGGATCACATCGCCCCCGAGGAGGATGTGTTCCAGCACGGCCGTACGCAGCTCGTCGCGGCGCGCCGCCGACTCCGTGAGCCCGGCGGCCAGGTCCAGGTGGGCGGCGGACTCCTGCCACTGCCCGTGTTGTGCCGCCTTGGCGGCGAAACTGGCCAGTTCCTCGGCCAGCGCCTCGTCGGGCCCGCCGGCCGCGGCCGCCCGGTGCCGCAGGGCCGTACCGGTGTCGTCGACCAGCCGGGAGACGGCCAGGTGCAGGCGCGCCCTGGTGCCCGCGCCGAGCCCGTCATAGGCGGCGGCCCGCGCCAGCGGCTCGGGGAAGTCGATCAGGCGGCCGGGCAGCTCGCTGAGCAGCCCGGCGGCGACGGCCTCTTCGAGGGCGTTCAGCGGCTCGCCGACCCCGCCCGGTTCGGTGGCGACGGCCGCGGCCAGGTGCAGCGGGGACCGCCCGCCCAGGACGGCGCAGGCCGCGACGAGCTGCCGGGCGGCGGGCGTGCAGGTGTGCAGGCGGCGGGCGAAGGGACGCAGGTACGTGTCCGGGGCCGGCAGGCGGGCGCCGGGGTCCGCGAGCACCGGCACGGGCACGGTCGCCAGGAGGGCGCGGGCGTGCAGCGGGTTCCCCCTGGTGTGCTCGCACAACCGCACGGCCGCCGGCTCGGTGAGGCTCACCTGCCCGGCCGCCGAGCTCATCTGCCCGGGGGCGCTCGCTCCCCGCGCCGGGCCGGTTGCCGGGTCGGCGAGGCCCGAGGCCGGGCCGGCGGCGAGTTCGGCCAGGTCGCCCGCGCTGAGTCCACCGAGCGTGATGCGGAGTGTGTCGTCGCCGGTCAGCAGCCGCCGCAGCCCCTCGGGCAGCCAGGCGTCGGCGAGCTCGCGGCAGGCCACCACAACGAGCACCCGCCCGGCCCGCATCCGCCGCAGCACGTATCCGAGGGCGCGCAGCGACGGCTGGTCCGCCCACTGCGCGTCGTCGACCACCACGGCCAGCGGCCCCCGCGCCTGCAACCGGTCGATGACCTCGCACACCGCCTGCCCCACCGCACACGGATCCTGCCCGGCCGCACCCACGTCCTGCCCGGGCGCCCCACGGTCCTGCCGGGCCGCCTCGTCCGCGAGCTGCCGGATGACGCCCAGCCTGAGCTGGCGTTCGATCTCCTCACCGCTGGCGGCCAGCACCCGCACGCCCGCCTCTCCATCGAGCGTGTGGTGGATGAGCGCGGTCTTGCCGATCCCCTCCGGCCCTTCGACCACCACGGTCCGGGAGGAGCCCCCGATCGCCGCGCGCAGTTCCCCGCGCAACAGGGCGAGCTCCGCAGTCCTGCCGACGAACATGAGCACTCCCTCCGCCGCCCTCGCAATCCCAGAGCACCGGCGGCGGGGTCTGATACACCGCACCGCAAAGGGGTCAAATCGACTTCAGGCGGTCCCTTCCACGCGCAACCAGGCAGCGGTGGCGTCGTCATGCCGCTTCCCGCGCACCGGGCCTCGCGACACTTCGAGCTCCCGAACGGCCTCGATCAAGGCGCCAGGGCCGCCCGTTTCCAGCGCCGCCAGCACGTCGCCCCAGCTCCACCCGTACCATTCGACGAGCCGCGCGACCCCGTCCGTGACCACCCCGGCCCCCCGCACCTCCCCCACGTCCACCGCCCCGCACACGGCGTGCCGGGCAGCCTCGGGGCGGGCACCCGCCACCCAGAACCCACCGGGCGCGTTACGCATCCGCCGCACCAGCTCCACCGTGTACGGCCGCCCGCCCGGCAGCCCCTCCACCCGCTCGTCACTCACCACCCGCACCCCGCCCCCCACCATGGAGAGGGCCACCGGCGAATCCCCCAGCACGAGATACTCCACACCGTTCCGGCCACCCCGCACCATCGCCACCGTCGAGGACGGCGAGTCGGGATTACCAAGATCGCAAGTGCCGGAGTGCGCGGCCATCGTCTCCTCGATGGCCGCCTCCAGAATCCGGGCCAGCGTGCCGTCGCACTCAGCTGCCAGCGCCGACGCCAGCGCACCCCCGAGCCGCCCCACCAGCCACGCGACGTCGTGCACGCACCCGCTGTCCACCCCGGCCGCCGCCGTGGCCCCGTCCAGCACGACGATCCACGACGGCCCGGCGACCACCAGGTCCTCGTTGGGCCGCGCGGACCCGGCCCTGCTGGCGTACGTGACCTCCGCGAACATGCCAGCGACTGTGCCACACCCGCGCCCCCTATCGTGGGACCGTGAGCCCGTCCCACCCCGACCGGGTCAGTGAGTGGGCCCGACTGGGCGCTTCTCGTCGAGGGCCGGTTCGCGCACCGATCGGGTCCTGATCTCGCCGAGCGTGGCGTGGCTGGCCCGGATGACGGAGATCAGCACGTACGCGACCAGCAGCAGCCCCAGGCAGAGGGCGTCGGCGGCCCACCAGGGGATCTCGGCGAGCAGCAGATAGCCGTCCCCGTCGCTCAGCGACCTGATCACCACCGTGATCACGGCTACCACCACGGTGACCATCAGCCAGCTACGCAGGCGCGGCAGACTTCCCTTGTTCCACAGCCGGATCCGCCAGCCCATGAACACGGCGAGCACGCCGAGCAGGGCACAGAACCCGATCAGCCACCAGGGCAGCGCGAAGGCGGTCTGGTCGGCGATCTGCTCCCGCGTGGCGCGCAGCTCGGCCTCGGCCCGCTGCTTGGCCAGCACGGCGGCGTCGAGCTCCCTCTTGAGCTGGACCACGCTCTTCTCGTGGCGCGGCGGCGGCGAGGCGGCCTCCGTCGGCAGCATTCGCGCCACCACGGTCAGCATGATCGCGACGAACGACAGCGCCAGCACGATGGCCATGAACAGGTCGATGAAGCGCAGGTCGAGCGGCGGCGCGAACGCTCTGGCGGGCCGCCTCCTCACGGCTCCCTCACCAGCGTGTACTTCTGCGGCCGGCTCTCGGCCGCGCTCAGCCGCTCCACCGCGGTACGCAGCGCGTCCAGCCCCTTGACCAGCTCCTCGGTCCTGCCTCTGGACTGGGCCAGCTCCTGGGTGAGCCCGTGCATGGCGGGAGCCGCCTGCTTGGCGGGCAGGCGCGCGATGTAGATCAGGAACACCTCGTCGGCGGCCGCCACCCCGGCCCGCTCCGCCCGCTCGACCACAGCCATCGCACCGAACGCCAGCACGCTCAGGAACAGCGCGATCAGGGTGACGCCGAACGCGGACGCCAGCTCGGGCAGCACGTGCTGCTTGAGCGCGGTGATCAGCACCCCGGGGTCACCCTGGCGGTCCAGGGCGGCCGAGAACGAGGTGACCATCCCGGCCATCGTCAGCGCGGTGCCGATGAACCCGAAGACCGGCAGCGCCCAGATGAGCGCGTGGTCGAGGTGGTGCTTGTTGGCCATCTCGCTCTCGTCCAGCGCGGACCGGGCGCTCAGCACCGCCTCGCAGTCGTTCCCGGCCTCGGCCGCCTCTCTGAACAGCTTCAGCCGCCGCGCCACCAGCGTGTCCTCGGTCGGCTTGACCGCCTGGACGTTCGCCACGGCCCGCGCCGTCGCGGCGCTCTCCCGCCGGATGTCCGGCACGGCCCTGACGATCCTGAGCACGGTGGTCAGGAACACCCCGATGATGAGCGTGACCACGAGCTCCGCCGCCGCCGGGGCCGTGGTCGCGCCCACGGACTCCAGCAGCGTTCCCACCACTCCGGCCACCAGCAGCAGCGCCGAGACCACCAAGCCCACCACGGGCGCGAACGCCGAATGACGCCAGCCGTACCTTGACACCCTTCAACCCCATCCGACACACGACAAAGTCAAAGGACTACCTAAGCACACGCAAAGCAGTCATGGTGTCACGAGTGGCTACGAAGTTGGGCCGACGTGCACGCGCTAGACGATCACCAGATCCCGTGGCGAATTGTTCAGCCGTTCCCCGCCGCTCTCCGTGCACACCAGGATGTCCTCGATCCTGGCCCCGTGCCGCCCCGGCAGGTAGATGCCCGGCTCCACCGAGAACGCGAACCCCGGCTCCATCGGCTCGCCGTTCCCGGCGACGATGTACGGCTCCTCGTGCGTCTCGATCCCGATCCCGTGCCCGGTCCTGTGCACGAAGTAGTCCGCGTACCCGGCCTCGGCGATGATGTCCCGGGCGGCCGCGTCGATGGACTCGCACGACACGCCGGGCCGCACCGCCGCGCAGGCCGCGTCCTGGGCACGGTGCAGCACCTCGTAGTACGCGGCGAACTCGGCGGGCGGCTCCCCCACGCTGTACGTGCGCGTGGAGTCGGAGCAGTAGCCGTTGTGCAGTTGCCCCCCGATGTCCACCACGACCGGCTCCCCGGCCTGGATCACCCGGTCGGACACGTCGTGGTGCGGGCTGGCGCCGTTGGGCCCCGAGGCGACGATGACGAAGTCGACCGTCTCGTGCCCGGCCGCCAGGATCGCCTCCGCGATGTCCTTGCCCACCTCGCGCTCCGTGCGCCCGGCCCGCAGGAACTCCGGCACCCGCCGGTGCACGGAGTCGATCGCCTCCCCCGCCTGCCGCAGCGCCGCCACCTCGCTGGGCGACTTGCGCATCCGCAGTTCCCGCAGCACGCTGCCGGCCAGCACCTGCTCGGCCCCGGGCAGCACCTCGCGGAAGCGCAGCGACGACATGGCCCACATCCGGTCGGCCAAGCCCACCTTGCCCACGTTTCCGAGCCGCGCCGCCGCGATCGCGTACGGGTCGTCGGTCTCCTCCCACGCCACGAACTCCAGCCCGAGCCGCGAGGCGGGCGACGCCTGCGCGGTGGGCAGCTCCAGGCGGGGCACCATCATGTACGGCTCGCCGGCGGCGGGCACCACGAGACACGTCAGCCGCTCCAGCTGCCTGGCCTCATAACCACTCACATAACGCAGATCGGGCCCCGGCGTGAGCAGCAGGGCGTCGAGACCGGCCTTGGCGGTGGCCTCCTGAACGGCGGTGAGACGGGACACGGGATACAAGTCTGAGGACGTCACAGCCCACAATCTACTCCGGACCCGATGTGGTGCGGGGCCTTCTAAAATCCGCGAAAAGCTCTCACAACACGGCAAGCCATCGCTACACTCCGTTCAAGACCGATCACGTATTGTGGGGTCAATTGTCCAGTTCCACCGCGCTCGAGAGTGAGACCATGGTCGACGTCATAGGCGCGCCCGAACTGCTCGGGCACGAGAGCGACGCCGAGCTGCTCGCCATACGACTGGCGCACGCCCAGCGGCTCGGCAACATGGGCTGGGCGGAATGGCACCTGCACACCGGCGAGACGATCTGGTCCGACCAGGTGTACGTGATCTTCGGCCGCGACCCGGACCAGGGCCCCATCCCCCTGCCCGAGCTGGGCGCGCACATCGAGGCCGCGGACGTGGGCGCTCTCGACCGGCTCCTGTGGTCCGCCGTGCGGGGCGTCGAGCCGGTCCAGGCCGAGTTCCGCATCCGCCGCGGCGGCGAGCTGCGCGACCTGCGGGTGGTGCTGGAACCCCTGATGGCCCCCGGCGGCCCCGCGGGCATGCACGGCGTCATCCAGGACATCACCGGCCGCCGCCGTGCCGAACGCATGATGTCGGAGTCGCGCCGCCAACTCCTCGAGGCCCGCGAGCAGGCCGCCGAGGAACGCCACGTGATGCTGGCCCTGCGCGAGGCCATCCTGCCCGAGCCCGCCGGCTGCCTCGACCTGCCGCACACCAGGATCGCCGTGCGCTACGTGCCCGCCGAGAAGACCGCGAACCTGGGCGGCGACTGGTTCGAGGCCGCCCCCACCCCCGACGGCCGCCTGCTGCTGGCCATCGGCGACGTCTCCGGCCACGGCCTGCCCGCGATCGCGCGCATGGCCCAGCTGCGCCACGCCCTCGTCGGCCTCACCATGACCGGCACCCCCGCCAACCGGTTGCTGGCCTGGCTGAACGAGCTGGTCATGCACCAGCTCAAGGACACCACCGCCACCGCGATCATCGGCCACCTGGACCCGGAGACCCGCGTGTTCGCCTGGGGCCACGCGGGCAACGTGGCGCCCATCCTGGTGCGCGACGGCGTCGCCAGCCAGCTCCCCCAGCCCAGGGGCGTGCTGCTCGGCGCGACCTCAGGCAGCCCGTACGAGCTGGCGACCACCCGGCTGCAACCCGGCGACCTGCTGCTGATGTTCACCGACGGGCTGGTGGAGCGGCGCACCCGCGACATCGACGTCGGCCTCGACCTGGCCCTGGCCGCGGCCCGCGACGTGCCCGGACGCGACCTGGACGCCGGGCTCGACCGCCTCCTGACCGACATCGGCGGCCCCAACCCGGAGGACGACGCCTGCTTGCTGGCGGTGGGCATACCGGGGCGGTAACCCGCCAGGAAGTGACACCATGGACACGTGCTGATGCTTCTGGACACCCCGTCGCTCTACTTCCGCGCCTTCTACGGCGTCCCCGAGTCGATCAAGGCACCCGACGGCTCCCCCGTCAACGCGGTACGCGGCCTCATCGACATGATCGCCACGCTCGTGCGCCAGCACTCCCCCACCGCCCTCGCGGCCACCATGGACGCCGACTGGCGGCCCGCGTTCCGCGTCAAGGCGATCCCGACGTACAAGGCGCACCGCGTCGCCCACGGCAACACCGAGGTGGTGCCGGAGGCGCTGGTCCCGCAGATCGCGGTCATCCAGGAGGTGCTCGACGCCCTGGGCATCGCCCGGCTGGAGTCGCCCGGCTACGAGGCCGACGACGTGATCGGCACGCTCACCCACCAGGCCACCGGCGCGGTGGACATCGTGACCGGCGACCGCGACCTGTTCCAGCTCGTCGACGACGCCCGCCCGGTCCGCGTCCTCTACACCATCCGCGGCATCCGCAACCTGCAGATCGTGGACGAGGCGTTCGTCACCGCCAAATACGGCATCCCCGGCCGCGCCTACGCCGACTTCGCCACCCTGCGCGGCGACCCCAGCGACGGCCTGCCCGGCGTCGCGGGCGTCGGCGAGAAGACCGCGGCCGCCCTGATCACCCGCTTCGGCACCCTGGACGCCCTGCTCGAAGCCCTCGACGCGGGCGCCACCGACGGCTTCCCCGCGGGCGCCCGCAGCCGGCTGGCCGCCGCTCGCGACTACCTGCGCGCCGCGCCCGCCGTCGTCGAGGTGGCCCCCGACGCCCCGCTGCCCGCCGCCGACCTGACCCTGCCGGCCAAGCCGCGCGACCCGGAGGCCCTGGTGCGCCTGGCCGACCGCCACGGCCTGGACGGCCCGCTCAACCGCCTCCTAGACACCCTCGGCGGCTAGCCCCGCCAGGAAGGCGCGGACGGCCTCCTGCGCGGCGTCCCGCAGCCGGCCGTGCACGGCGACGTTCTCCTCGCGGTCGGTACGCACCTCCACCACCCGCGGCCCCTCGCCCCGCAACGCCTTGGGCAACTCGGAGAGGTCCGACACCAGCGTGTACGGGGTCCCCGTCGCGGCCGCCACATACCCCAGATCCACCCCGTGCGGCGTGCCGAAGACCCGCTCGAACGGGTCGCGCACCGCCGCCTGGGGCAGCAGCGAGAAGATGCCGCCGCCGTCGTTGTTGACCACCACGAAACAAAGGTCGGGCCGGGGCTCACGCGGCCCGAGGATCAGGCCGTTCTGGTCGTGCAGGAACGACAGGTCGCCGATCAGCGCATAAGAGGGGCCGTTGTGCGCCAGCGCCGCCCCCATCGCGCTGGAGACCACCCCGTCGATGCCCGAGGCGCCCCTGTTGGCCATCAGCCTGAGCCCGCGCCGCGGCCGCATCGACTGGTCCAGGTCCCGGATCGGCATCGAGGACCCGCAGAACAGCAGCGCCCCGTTGGGCAGCGCGTCCACCAGGTCCCTGGCCAGCCGCGGCTCGCTCGTGCCGGACACGTCGAGCACCTCGTCCGTGGCCGACCTGACCGCCTGGTCCGCCTGCCGCCAGGCGTGCAGCCACGTGTCGTCGCCCGAGGCGACCGGGATCTCCACCGCCTGCGCCACCTGCGTGGCCGACCTGGTCGGGTCGGGCCAGCGGTCCAGGCCGGGCGCCACCACGATGTGCTCCCCCGCCCGCCTCAGCCACGACAGCAGCGGCCGGGACAACCCCGGCCGGCCGAGCGTGACGACCACGTCGGGCCGGTGCGCGTCGGCGAACTCGGGCGTGCCCAGCAGGTAGTGGTAGGTCGAGATGGCGTGGTCGCCGTAGCGGGCGCCGCCGTTCGGCTCCGACAACACCGGCCAGCCCGCCATGCCCGCGGCGGCCACGTAGCGGCGCACGTTGGCCGCGCCGTCGCCGACCACGAGCACGCCGCGCCTGGTCGGCGGGATGTGCAGGGCGACCGGCGGGGGCGCGACCCTGGCCCGCACCCAGGGGCCGTTGGCGCCGCCGTCGAGCGGCTCGCACCAGGTGGTGTCGCCGTCGGGGATCAGCGGCTCCCTGAAGGCCAGGTTCAGGTGCACCGGGCCAGGATCGGCCGGGCCCGACGCGCGCTGGTAGGCGCGGCAGGCCAGCGAACGCCAGTAGGCCACCTGCCCAGGACGGTCCTCCGGCACGCCGACCTCGGCGAACCAGCGGGTCGCGGAGCCGTACAGGTTGATCTGGTCGATCGTCTGGTTGGCGCCGGTGCCGCGCAGCTCGGGCGGGCGGTCGGCGGTGAGCAGCAGCAGCGGCACCCCGGACTCACCGGCCTCGATCACGGCCGGGTGGAAGTTCGCGGTGGCCGTGCCGGACGAGCAGATCAGCGCGACCGGGCGCTCGGAGCGTTTGGCCAGCCCCAGCGCCAGGAACGACGCCGAACGCTCGTCGATGCGCACGTGCAGGCGCACCCGCGACTCGGCGTGCAGGGCCAGCGCCAGCGGGGCGGACCGCGAGCCGGGGGCCAGCACCACGTCGGTCAGGCCGCAGCGCACCAGTTCGTCGACCAGGACCGTGGCCAGCGCTGTGGCGGGGTTCAAAGTGACGCCTCCTGCATCCGGTGCAGCCACTGGGGAGATTCAATCTCAAAAGCCGACAAATGCTGAAAATTCACCATAGGGCGTCGTACCGCCAGCCGCCCGTCCACCGGCGTCAGCGAGTCGGCCACGACGTCACCCGACAGCAGCGACATCGTGCCGAGCCCGCACGCGTACGGTAACGACGGCAGCGCCGCCGCCAGCGCCAGCCCCGCGGCCAGCCCCACCGACGTCTCCACGGCGCTGGACACCACCGCGGGCAGCCCGCACGCCTCCACCACCTTGAGCGCCGCGCGCACCCCGCCCAGCGGCTGCACCTTGACCACCGCGATGTCGGCCGCCTCCGCCGCCCGCACCCGCAGTGGGTCCTCGGCCCGGCGGATCGACTCGTCGGCCGCGATCGGCACGTCGCACGCCCGCCGCACCGCCGCCAGCTCCTCCAGCGTGGCGCACGGCTGCTCGGCGTATTCCAGGTCGAACCGGTCGAGCCGCTTCAGCCGCCGCACCGCCTCGCCGACGTCCCACGCGCCGTTGACGTCGACCCGCAACCGCCCGGACGGGCCGAGCGCGTCGCGTACGGCCTCCACCCGGGCCACGTCGTCGTCGAACGTCTGCCCCCGCTCGGCCACCTTGACCTTCGCCGTGCCGCACCCGGACTCTCGCACGAGGTCGTAGGCCCGCGCGGCGTCCACCGCGGGCACGGTCACGTTGACCGGAACGCTGTCACGCACCGGCTCCGGCCACCCCTCGAACGCCGCCTCGCGGGCGCACGCCAGCCACCGGGCACACTCGCGCGGACCGTATTCGGGAAACGGGGAGAACTCCCCCCACCCGGCAGGGCCGTGCAGCAGCACCCCTTCCCTGACGGTCTGCCCGCGGAATCGCGTGCGCATGGGGATGCGGAAGACAACAGGAGCCACGGGAGAACGCGTCAACGACCCTCCCTGCCAGCCTCTGTCCGACCTGTCGCCATTAACCTTACGAGCATGTGGAGGAACCCGTCGCATCCGGACCGTCCGCTGCATGCCATTGTGCAGCCTCCGGGCCCTGACCTGTTCACGGCGGTCCGCGACGCGCTGTCGGGCGACGGACCCGCCGTCCTCCCCCTGGCTCCAGGCCACTCCGGGGCGGCCCTCGAGGCGCTGCGCCCCACGCACGTCAACGGGGCGATCCAGGCCGGCGGCGCGGGCGTCCCCGCCGACGTGGCGGTCGTGATCGCCACCAGCGGCAGCACCGGCGCGCCCAAGGGCGTGCAGCTCTCGGCCACCGCGCTGCGCGCCTCCGCGGCGGCGTCCCTGCGCCGCGTCGAGGCCTCCAAGGGCGAGCGCTGGTTGTGCTGCCTGCCCGTCTCCCACGTCTCCGGCCTCCAGGTCCTGGTACGCGCCCTGCTCTCGGACAGCGAGCCCATCATCCACCCGGTCTTCGACCCCCAGGCGGTCATGAGCTCCGGGGCGGACCACGTCTCTCTCGTGCCCACCCAGCTCCACCGGCTCGTCGAGCTGGAGGCCGATCTGTCGGTGTTCCGCACGATCGTGCTCGGCGGCGCGGCGCCCCGGCCAAGGCTGCTCGACCGCGCTCGCGACCTCGGCGGCCGGGTCGTGACCACGTACGGGATGAGCGAGACGTGCGGCGGCTGCGTGTACGACGGCCAGCCCCTTTACAATGTAGATCTTAAAATTGGCGAGGATGGCCTGATCAGGATCGCGGGCCCGATGTTGTTCTCCGGCTACCGCTTCGGCGAGCCCGCCGCGCCGTTCGACGGCGGCTGGTTCGTCACCTCCGACCTGGGCGAGCTGGCCGGCGGCCGGCTGCGCGTGCTGGGCAGGGCCGACGACGTCATCAACACCGGCGGTGAGAAGGTCGTGGCCGCCGCCGTGCTCGCGGTGCTCGGCACGCACCCCGAGGTGGCCGACGCGGCCGTGATCGGCACCCCCGACCCCGAATGGGGCGAACTGGTCACCGCCGTCGTGGTCCCCGCCGACCCCGACACGCCGCCCACGCTTTCCCAATTGCGGGCATTCTGCCGCGATAGGCTTCCTTTTCACGCCGCCCCGCGCAGCCTGCGCCTGGTCCCACGCCTGCCGCTGCTGCCGAACGGCAAGACCGATCTGGTACGGCTAAGGGCAGGAACCTGACGAGTTGCGGCTGCGTCATAGTGGGGAGAGGGAGGGAGCCTTCATGGACCAGACCCGCAAGATGTGGGCATCCGCGGCCGTCGTCGGCGTGATCGTCGCCGCCGGCGCCTCGATCGCGGCGGCCGCCTCGGCGGGCAAGCTCGAAGAGGTCGGCAAGGAGACCAGAGCTGTGGTGGAGAAGGCGCCACCGTCCAGCCAGCCGCCGGACCGGCCGGTCCCGTCCCCGGAGGGCACCGACGACGACATCGTGGTCTCCACCGAGGTCAACCCGGATCCGGGCGCGGTCATCGAATACTGGACGGACCAGCGCATGGAAGACGCCCAGCCGATGCCGATGCCCGAGGTCACGCTGGAGATGACGGAATAAGACTGACACCAGGGGCGGTTCGCTTATAGGGCGGTCCGCCCCTTTACGTACCCCGCGGCACACTCGGGAACAAATGACGGCGAATGACGTTATTGATACTGGTGCGCCGTGCGGACGACGAAGCCGCCCCACCACAACCTGCCTGATCGCTTCCACTCCGTACGGAGGAGGTGTCCTCATGCCCAGAACCGCCGTGGCGACCCCACCCACGTCTCTCGACCAGCTGATTGAACGAGGGCGAGCCCAGGGTCACCTTTCTCTGGCGGAGCTGCGTGACGCGTTCGCCAAGGCCGGCATCAGCCCCTCTGAAGGCCGCACGATCCTGCGCGAGCTGTCGGAGAGCGGCGTGAGCCTGGCTGCCGAGAACGAGCCGTCTCTCAGCAAGACCGCCCCCAAGAGCCCCCCGCAGAAGACATCCGCCCCGAAGAAGCCTTCGCGGGCAAAGACTACCGGCCGCAAGGCGGCTGAGGCAAAAACCTCCGTCCCGGCCGAGGCGAAGGCCGTCACCAAGCCCGAGCCCAAGCCGGAGCATGTGGAGGACGTACCCGAAGACCTCGAACTGAACGCCGAGGACGTCGACAACGAGTCGAGCGACCTGGACGACACCGCGTCCGTCATGGGCGACTCGGTGCACACCTACCTCAAGTCCATCGGCCGCCGCACGCTGCTCACCGCCGCCCAGGAGGTCGAGCTGGCCCGGCGGATCGAGGCCGGCCTGTACGCCGAGTACAAGCTGGAGACCCAGCCCGACCTGTCCCCCGCCGCCCGGGAGGACCTGCACCTGGTCGTCGAGGACGGCAAGCAGGCCAAGGACCACATGCTGGAGGCCAACCTCCGGCTGGTGGTCTCGGTCGCCAAGAAGTACACCGACCGCGGCATGTCCCTGCTGGACGTGGTCCAGGAGGGCAACCTGGGGCTGATCAGGGCGGTGGAGAAGTTCGACTACACCAAGGGGTTCAAGTTCTCCACGTACGCCATGTGGTGGATCAGGCAGGCCATCCAGCGCGGCTTCGCCGACTCGGCCCGTACGATCCGGCTGCCGGTGCACGTGCTGGAGATGCTCTCGAAGTTGTCCCGGATCGAGCGTGACATGCACCAGCGCCTGGGCCGCGAGCCCACGGCCGAGGAGCTGGCCGTCGAGCTCGACAAGACGCCGGACCAGATCGAGGAGCTGCTGCGTACGAGCCGCCAGCCGATCTCGCTCAACGCGACGATCGGCGAGGACGGGGAGACCACGATCGGCGACCTCATCGAGGACGTCGACTCGCCGGAGGCCTCGGAGATCGTCGACCGGCAACTGCTGGGCGATCAGCTCCGCGGCGTCCTGGACAACCTCTCACCGAGGGAGTCCAAGATCATGGCGCTCCGCTTCGGCCTCGTGGACGGCAAGCCGCACACCCTGGACGAGATCGGCAAGCACCTGGGGCTCACCCGGGAACGCATCCGCCAGCTGGAGAAGGAGTCCTTGTCCAAGCTCCGCCACCCGAGCAACACCCGCCCGCTGCTCGACTGGGCCAGCTGACGCCACAAGCCCCGGCACACCAAGCGCCGGGGCTTCTCAGGCACGGAATCCGGGTCAGCGGGTCGCGGGCACCAGGCGGGGGATACGCGGGATCCCCCACATCCGGTTGTCCTCGCGCAACGTCCGCAACCGCTCCACCTCAGCGGTCCACATCGCCCCGGCAGGCGTGGCCTTGGCCTTGCGCCGCGCGATCCGATCGTCGTAGGCCTTCACCCCGAACGTGGCCCGCTGCCCGCTCTCAGCCGCCCGCAGCGCATCCGTGAGCGCCCGGTCGAACGCCAGCCCGGCGGCCAGCAGCTCGGTCTCGTCAGCCGAAGCGGCCCGCAGCTCCTGCAACGTCTGCTCGGCCTGCCTGGCCTTCTCGAGCAACTCGGGGAAACCCTTGGAGATCTCCTGGTCCGCGTGGTAGCGAACCTCGGCCTCCCGGCTCACCCGCGGACGGAAAAACGCCATCGAAGGCCCCTTCAAACGCGGTCGGTACTCGGTCAACCGCCAAGAGTACGCCGTCCCGCGACACGGGCGGAAATCGACCCGGAGCCGGGCCCTTTACATAGTAAGATGATCTCCATGCCCGCCAAGAGACCACCCGTGCCACTCTCCCGCGAGCGCATCATCGAGGCCGCACTCCACATCGCCGACAGCCAGGGCCTGCGCCGGCTCACCATGCGTCGCCTGGGCGACGCCCTCCAGGTGGAGGCCATGGCCATCTACCACCACCTGCCCAGGGGCAAGGAGGCGCTGATGGACGCCCTGGCCGAGCACGTCACCACGGTCCACGTCGAACAGTCCGCGACCTGGCAGGAAACGGCCAAGCACTGGTGCAGGGCCGGAAGGGAGCTGCTGCGCGAGCACCCGGGCGTCCTCGCCCTGGCCCTGACCAAACCCCCCAAGGGCGCCACCGCCGTGGCCATCAGGGAGCAGACCGAGCAACTCTCCGACGGGGGCCTGGACGACGCGGCGGAGGCCGTACGAGCGCTGAGGGCTTTCGTGTTCGGCAGCGTGGCCGTCGAGGTCCAGCAATCTGGGTGGGCCGATCCAGAAGTTGACGAGTGGGTCAGGCGTGACGAAAGAGCCGATGTGGACTTCGAGCGCGGACTCGACGCTCTGCTCAAGGGATTGCAAACGTAGTGCGCGTGTCGCGCTTGGCCGGTTATCCTGCATAAGGCACGCTGTGTCGAAGGTCACACGACCTGGGGATCCTCCTGTAACAGTCCAAACGGACTATGTCGGAACATGTGACATACGTCGCACACTTGCCAGAACAACAACACCCGAGCAAGCTCCCGCCCCTCCAAACGGGAGCATCCCACGAGATATCGGAGGCACGCCGATGTGCCCGCACGACCCGGCCTGTCCGGATGCCGAGGCGCCTGACCGCGAGGCGGCACGGACCCTCGCCACCCACCCCGAGCAGGGGTGGAGCCTGCTCTGCAACGGCGTCGTCCTGTTCGAGGACACCGGGGAGCTCCTTCCCAGCGGCACCGTCATCGCCCCGCACCGGCCCGACCCGCTGGTCGGCGCCGCCTGACGCGCGACCCGGTGAGCACCTTAGGCGTAGTGGATCAGCCACTCCGCCACGACCTCGCCCACCCGGGCGGGGTCCTTTTTGAGGTCGTGTCCCTCCCCCGGCAGCACCACCAGGCGCGCCGCATCGGCGGCGTCGGGGACGCCGAACGGATCGCGGTCCCCGTTGACGACCAGCACGTCCACCCCGGCGCCGCGTAGCTCGTCGGCCCTGGAACGTTCCGGCTTACCCGGCGGGTGCAGCGGAAACGCCAGCGCCACCACCGCCGCCGCACCGACCGCCTTGGCCGTACGGCAGGCGACCCGCGCCCCGTTGCTCCGCCCGCCCTGCACGACGGGCAGCCCCGGCCACCGAGCGCGCAGCTCGCCAAGGACGATCTCCCACGCCTCGTCCTGCCGGACCGCCGAGCCCGGCGCCCGCGCTCCCGCCACCCTGAACGCCTGCGTCACCCTGGCCACGCTCGCCCCCACACCGAGCGCGGCATCGCGTACGGCCAGCAGATCCGGCGCGTCCACTCCCCCGGCCGACCCGTGGGTCAGCACCAGCAGCAGCCGGGGATCATCGACCTCGTCGACCTCGACCAGCGCGGGCCCTCGCGGGGTCATCACCTCCATGCCAGCACCGTACCTGGGGAGGAGCGCACCTTAGCCCTCAGGTCTGATGACGGCGCGGCGGACACGGTGGATGATTACCGTTATGCCAGACAATCGCATCCGGGATGACCTGCAGGCCACGATCGACGCCCGCCGTGATCTCGGTCCGGATTACGAAGCCGCGCTCGTCGAGTCGTTCGTCGAACGCCTCGACGCCACGATCACCGCCCGCGTCCGCGCCGAACTGGACCACGGGCCGGACTACCGGGGCGCCCCTCCGCACAAGAGGCAGACCCCGGGCGCGGCGATGATCCCCATCGCGCTGGGCTCGATGGGCATCGGCATCCCGCTGACGGCCATCGCGGCGGGCAACGCGGGGCTGGTGGGGCTGACGATCACGTGGCTGGCGATCGTGGTCATCAACGTCGCCGCCGCCGCGGCCATCATGCGCCGCGGCTGACGCGCGGGCCGGGCGGAGGCGACGGGAGCACCTCCGCCATCACGCATGCCCGGCAGCAGGGCCGCGGTCCCTCAGGGGGAGGGCGCTCCGTCAGGTGTCGCGGTGGTAGCGGAGGCGGACCTCGGCGGCCAGGGTCTCGTCCTCGTGCTCCAGCCCGTACGACCACACCCGGTCCGCGTCGTCCAGCCGCCCGCGCAGCGGTAGCGTGCGGGCCAGCAGTTCGATGGCCAGGGCGCTCGTCTGGGGATCGGCCCCGGCCTCCACCGTCTCGGCGAACTCCGCGCAGGCCAGCTCCAGATGCGCGATCCCGAGCTGGATCCGCAGCCCCGGCACCTCCTCGCCCGGAGCGAACTCCAGCGCGTCCATGAGGACCCCGGCCGCCTCCCCGGGCTCCCCGTGCTCCAGCAGGAGGCCGGCCAGCTCCTGCGCGGCGTGCGCCCCGAGCCGGTCGTCTCCGGCCGCCATGGCGGCCCGCAGCTCCTTGGCTGCCCCGTCCGGATCCTCCGCTTCCATGGCCAGCCGGGCCAGCGCGAGATGGGCCAGCGGCACGTACGCGGGCGTGCCGACCCCCAGCACGGCCTGCCAGGCGGCCCTGGCCTGCTCGGCCCGCCCCTCCCGCTCGAAGCCCTGCGCCAGATGGCAGGCGGCCTGGGCGGCGTATTCGGGGTGCCCGGTGGCCAGCGCGGTCCTGGCGGCGGCCCGAGCCGCTTCGACGTCGCCGCGCTCCTCCAGCACCACGGCGAGCCCGACGGCGGCCTGAGCCCTGTCGGGTCCTTCCGGATCGGCGGCGAGCTCGCTGAGGATGGCGGCGGCGCCGTCGAGGTCACCGCGTTCGGCCAGGCGGCGGGCGGCGTCGAGGGGCGGGGTCTCCAGCTCTGAGAACGTCAAGGGAGCTCCTTGTGGCGACGGTCGCACCGAGCCTAACGACTTCGGGCGATCATGTCTGCTCAGTTGACGCTGAAGGACTGGCCGGTGCTCGTTTCGCCCGGTTCGGGCCCCTGGCGGGGCAGTAGCCGCGCCATCCTGATGATGGTCACCCCGAACGCGAGCTGGAACACCGCCTGCCCCACCACCAGCGGCCCCTCCGCCAGCACGACGGAGACGCCGGACGTCACCCCGCCCACCACCTGGACGACGACCGACAACAACCCGCCGAACCCCCACGCCAGCAGCCGCACCGCCAGCACCATCTCGTACAGGAACAACGCCGCCCCGAACGACCTGTGAACCCAATGCACGGCGTCGGCCAAGGTGTAGGGCGTCAGCAGGATCCCGACCAGCAGCAACGCGAACGAGTCCCCCGCCACCCGCACGAACCGCGGCGCGGGCAACAGGGGCGCCGCCGCCCGCAGCCCTCTCCTGGTGAAGAGGGCCGCGCCGAGGAACCCGAACGCGTACGGCACCGCCGTGCCCCAGTGCACCCCGAAATCGCTCATCCCGCAGTTGAACGACAGGCAACCGGGCATGATGACCAAGCACACGCTCAGCCCGGCGAACAGGCACACCTGGCCCTTGACGAGGTCGCCCAGCACGCCACCGCGCATCACCGGCCTCCCCGATGACCCACTCGATGATCCCACGCTACTCCGCGCGGCTCAGCGCCCCCGCCAGGGGTCAGTCCTCGTACGCGAAGCGACGAGGACACACGCCCGCAGAGCGAACTAATCCTCGTAGGCCTCCAGCGGCGGGCACGAGCACACCAGGTTGCGGTCCCCGTAGGCCTGGTCGATGCGCCGCACCGGCACCCAGTATTTCCCGTCACGCAACGACGGCAGCGGATAGGCCGCCTCGGACCGCGAGTACGGGTGCCGCCACTCGTCCGCGGTGACCGACTCGGCCGTGTGCGGCGCGTTCCGCAGCGGGTTGTCCGTCCTGTCGTAGTCCCCGGACGCCACCTTGGAGATCTCCCCTCGGATGGCGACCATCGCGTCCACGAACCGGTCGAGCTCCCCGAGGTCTTCGCTCTCGGTCGGCTCGATCATCAACGTGCCCGCCACGGGGAACGACATGGTGGGTGCGTGGAAGCCGTAGTCGATGAGCCGC
This sequence comes from Nonomuraea marmarensis, assembly GCF_043197025.1. Classification (NCBI taxonomy): domain Bacteria; kingdom Bacillati; phylum Actinomycetota; class Actinomycetes; order Streptosporangiales; family Streptosporangiaceae; genus Nonomuraea; species Nonomuraea marmarensis. Next base: position 58,734 of record NZ_JBICRM010000020.1, on the reverse strand, counting down.
TTGGCCACGTCGTCCACGGTGACGCCGGTCTCCTTGGTGATCTGCCGCAGGTCCACGATGCACTCGTGCGCCACCAGCCCGCCCCGCCCTGTGTAGAGCACGGGGAAGTGCGGGGCGAGCCGCCGCGCCAGGTAGTTCGCCGACAGGATGGCCTGCTCGGTGGCGGCGGTGAGCCCGTCGGAGCCCATCATCCTGATGTACGCCCACGAGATCGGCAGGATCCCCGCGGACCCGTAGGGCGCCGCCGAGACGGGCCCGACCGGCGTGCCGTTGTGCAGCGGGTGCCCGGGCAGATAGGCCGCCAGGTGGCCGCGCACCGCCACCGGGCCGACGCCGGGGCCGCCGCCCCCGTGCGGGATGCAGAACGTCTTGTGCAGGTTGAGGTGGGACACGTCGGCCCCGAACTCGCCCGGCTTGGCCAGCCCGACCAGCGCGTTCAGGTTGGCCCCGTCCACGTAGACCTGGCCGCCCGCGTCGTGCACCTTGGCGCACACCTCGATGATCGTCTCCTCGTAGACGCCGTGCGTCGACGGGTACGTCACCATGATCGCGGCCAGCGCGTCACGGTGCTTGTCGATCTTGGCGTCGAGGTCGGCCAGGTCCACGTTGCCGTCGGAGTCGCAGGCCACGACCACGACCCGCATGCCGGCCATGACGGCGCTGGCCGCGTTCGTGCCGTGGGCGGAGGACGGGATGAGGCAGACGTCGCGCCCGCTCTCGCCGTTGGCGCGGTGGTAGGCGCGGATGGCCAGCAGCCCGGCGAACTCGCCCTGCGAGCCCGCGTTCGGCTGGATCGAGACGGCGTCGTAACCGGTCACCTCGGCCAGCCAGCCCTCCAGCGTGCCGATCAGCTCCAGGTAGCCCTCGGCCTGGTCGGCGGGCGCGTACGGGTGGATCGCGGCGAACTCGGGCCAGCTGATCGGCTCCATCTCGGTGGTCGCGTTGAGCTTCATCGTGCAGGAGCCGAGCGGGATCATCGAACGGTCGAGCGCGATGTCCTTGTCCTGCAGCTTGCGCAGGTAACGCAGCATCGCGGTCTCGGAATGGTGGCTGTGGAAGACCGGGTGCGTCAGGTACGCCGACTCGCGCAGCAGCGCGGCGGGCAGCGCGTCGGCGTCCAGGCCCACGTCTGTGCCGTCGCCTGTGCCGTCGACGCCGAACGCGGCCCACACCTTGGTCACCTCGGCGGCCCCGGTCTTCTCGTCGCACGAGATCGACACGTGGTCATTGTCGACCTGCCACAGGTTGACGCCCTGCTCGACGGCGGCGGCGACCACGGAGGCGGCCCGGCCGGGCACGCGTACGAGCACGGTGTCGAAGAACTCGCGGTGCACGACCTCGAGCCCCGCCTCGCGCAGCCCGCCCGCGAGGGCCACGGCGTGCCGGTGCACCCGGTGGGCGATCCCGCGCAGCCCCTCGGGGCCGTGGTAGACGGCGTACATGCCGGCGATGACGGCGAGCAGGACCTGGGCGGTGCAGATGTTGCTGGTGGCCTTCTCGCGGCGGATGTGCTGCTCGCGGGTCTGCAAGGCCAGCCGGTAGGCGGGGTCGCCGTCGGCGTCCACCGACACGCCCACCAGGCGTCCGGGGAGCTGCCGCTGCAACCCCTCGCGTACGGACATGTACGCGGCGTGCGGCCCGCCGAACCCGAACGGCACCCCGAACCGCTGCGAGGACCCGATCGCGATGTCGGCCCCCAGCTCGCCAGGAGCGGCCACGAGGGTCAGGGCCAGCAGGTCGGCGGCGGCCACGACGAGCGCGCCCGCCTCGTGCGCGGCGGCGGCCACGGCACGGAAGTCGCGCAGCCGCCCGGAAGCGCCCGGGTACTGGACGAGCACGCCGAAGCACTCGGGCAGCCCGCCCCCCAGGGAGTCCTCCACCAGCGTGATCCCGAGCGGCTCGGCCCGGGTGGCGAGCACGGCCTTGGTCTGCGGCAGGGTGTCGGCGTCGACCACGAACACACTGCTCTTGGACTTGCCCGCGCGCCGGGCCAGCGTCATCGCCTCGGCGGCGGCCGTCGCCTCGTCGAGCAGGGACGCGCCCGCGACGGGCAGGCCCGTCAGGTCGGAGACGACCGTCTGGAAGTTCAGCAGCGCCTCGAGGCGGCCCTGCGAGATCTCCGGCTGGTACGGGGTGTAGGCGGTGTACCAGCCCGGGTTCTCCAGCAGGCTGCGGCGGATGACGGCGGGCGTGACGGTGTCGTGGTAGCCCAGCCCGATCATCGAGGTGAGCACCCGGTTGCGCCCGGCGAGGGCGCGCAGCTCGGCGATGGCCTCGGCCTCGCCTGCGGCGGCGGGCAGCTTGAGCCGGTCCTTGGCCCTGATGGCCTCGGGAACGGCCACGGCCACCAGGTCCGCCACGGACTCGAAGCCCACGGCCTCCAGCATGCGCTGCTGCTCGGACGCCGATGGCCCGATATGCCTGGAGGAGAACGGCGGAACGGACAGATCGGTCATGGAGATGCCTCCCGAGGCTATGGAGACCGGCGCCAGGGCGCGGACGAGTGCCGGATCTCCCCCTCTGTCAGCGCGAGCTCATCGCGACCTGAGAGCTTCACCCCGGGACAGGGGCTTGCACCGTCGGTGAGGCACACCTGGCGGGCGCGCCTGCTTTCCAGAGTTGCCTCGCCCGAGCGGTACAGGATGCCTGAGAGATTCCGGGGAGGGTTGCTCCTTCGGCGCTCCGGGACCTGGGGTCCGGAGACTCTCCCGCACGGGGTCGTCAGCCTTGCTGTCCTAGATTACTAGACTATGCGGCGCGCTCGTCGCCGCCGGGCTAGCTCGTCAGCGGGGTGGTCGGCCGGGACGGTGTCCTCGACCGCCGCTCTTTCCCCCGGCAGCTCCGCGAGTGAGCCCTCGACCTCGCGCCAGACCCGGCCGAGCGCGATGCCGAACACGCCCTGGCCGCCCTGGAGCAGGTCGATCACCTCGTCGGCCGAGGTGCACTCGTAGACGCTGACGCCGTCGCTCATGAGCGTGATCTGCGCGAGGTCGGCCACCCCGCGGTCACGCAGATGCTGCACGGCGGTGCGGATCTGCTGCAGCGACACCCCGGTGTCGAGGAGCCGCTTGACGACTTTGAGCACCAGGATGTCGCGGAAGCTGTAGAGCCGCTGGGAGCCCGAGCCCTGCGCGGCTCTTATCGTGGGCTCCACGAGGCCGGTGCGCGCCCAGTAGTCGAGCTGCCTGTAGGTGATGCCGGCCGCCGCACAGGCCGTCGGCCCGCGGTATCCGATGTCGCCCGGCAGCGCCGCCGGCTGCTCGTCGAAGAGCAGACCCTGCTCCCCGGCACGCTGCCGCGCGCTCTCACGCCGCACCGGATCTTCCTGGCCGGCCGTCTTTCCCTCGCCGCTGCTGACCGCCACGCGGACCTCCGGCTTTCTCTCATCCCGCGGCCTGATCTGGGGGTTCGTAAAGGGCGACCACGGGTTTCACTTGCACCGTAGGACCGTGACCATGCCCAGTCAACGATCCGGCTCGGCGCGTCGTGAAGCGTAAATGCACCGAAATACCTACCCCGCCCTGCCGAAGTCTTCGGGAGTGATCGTGTCAAGGAACTCCCTGAACTTCTCCACCTCGTCCTCCTGGTCGTCCGGGATGATCACCCCGGCCTCCTGGACGACCTCCTCGCTGGCGAAGATGCGCGCCCCGGTGCGCAGGGCGAGCGCGATCGAGTCGGAGGGCCGCGCGCTCACCTCCACCCCATTGGAGAAGACCAGGTCGGCGAAGAAGATGCCATCGCGCAGGGCGACGATGTTGACCGCCCGCAGGCCGACGCCCAGGGCGCTCAGCACGTCTCGGAAGAGGTCGTGGGTGAGCGGTCGCGGCGGCGGCTCCTCAGCCTGGGCCAGCGCGATGGCCGTCGCCTCGGTCATGCCAATCCATATCGGCAGGAACCGCTCCCCGTGTGCCTCCTTGAGCAAGACGATCGGCTGATTTGTGGGCATTTCTACACGAACGCCCACGACCTCCATCTGCAACACGGGCTGCTCCGTATTCCTGACCGGTCACCCGGCACAGCTATTTGGTCGTCGCTTCTGCTGACTGGCTTCTGCATTTCAACGTAACACCCAGCGGGCCTGGAATGTGCCCTCCCCTCCCAGCTCGCTACGGTCTCAGCGCCCCAGGACGGACCGGACGCCCGTACGCACAAGGGATGCGTGCAGGTCGAGCAGGAGGGTGGAAATCTCCCTGGCGACCTCGTCGGCCTCGCCGATGGCGCCGGGGGCGCGCCGTTTGAGTATGGGGGCGACGGTCTGCTCGACCAGGCCGCACTCGCGTTCGGCCGCCGCCTTGACCGCGCGCAGATGGCGGGCGTGCAGGCCGAAGCGGGCCAGGGCGCCGACGCTGCGCGCCACGTTGAGCGCCTCCTCGTCGTAGCGCCGGGCCACCGCGGCGAGCAGGCCGTAGTCCTCTAGCTCGTCGAGCGTCTCCTCGTCGATCCCCGCGGCCTCGAGCAGCTCGGCCCGGCTGAGCCTGACCTCCTGCTTCTGCTGCACGGCGCGCGGGCGGCCGAAGCTCTCCGCCATCCTGTCCTTGATCACCCGCAGCGGCAGATAATGGTCACGCTGCTCGGTGAGGATGAAACGCAACTGCTCCACGTGCAGATGGGTGAACTTGCGGTAGCCGGAGGGGCTGCGCTCGGGCTCGATCAGCCCCTCGCCCTCCAAGAACCGGATCTTGGAGATCGTCACATCGGGGAACTCGCCCTGGAGCAGCGCGAGCACCTCCCCGATGCTCATATGCGAGCGTGCCGCCTGTGCGCTCATCCGGCCGCCTTCGCCGGCCACCTGAGCGCACACGCGGCTGTGTCTACCGGTCGCTCGCTTCGCTCGCTCATGCGCCGGCGTTGACTCGCATCAGGAAGACGAGGCGGAACTTGCCGATCTGCACCTCGTCTCCGGAATGCAGGGGGACCTCCTCGATCCGCTCCCTGTTGACATAGGTGCCGTTGAGGCTGCCCACGTCGCGCACGGAGAACTGGCCGCCGCGGTGGCGGTAGAACTCGACGTGGCGGCGGGAGACCGTGATGTCGTCGAGGAAGATGTCGCTCTCCGGGTGGCGCCCGGTCGTGGTCAGGTCCTTGTCGAGCCGGAAGCGACTCCCCTGGTTGGGCCCCCTGGTCACGGTGAGCAACGCCGCGCCGGGCGGCAGCTGCTCGACGAGCGCCCGCTCGGCCAGGAGCATGTCGCCTGTCTCAGCCTCGTACGCCTCGATTCCCGCGACGGAGATCGTCGATGTGGTGTCCCCGGAGACCTCGGGTCTGGTCAGCGGTGACCCACAGCGGGAACAGAAACGGGCATCCTCGGGGTTGGCGTGCCCGCACTGCGTGCAGTAGACGCTCGGCATCGATCGGCTCGGCCTCCTACCGCGAAGACGCGGCGACGGTGCTCTGGGGCGCGCCTCGCTTCGCTTTTTCAAGTTTGCGAATGCCGCAACTTACGCTGATCAGCGGCAAAGGTCAAGGCGGGGCGCTGGACTTTGGTTTGGACGCAGACAAAGTTACCGCCGCCCCCGCCCCGTGGTCCATGCCGCCGCGCGTTTCTACATTACGATCTTGCGGCACTCTCTGGGCACATCATCACCAAAGCCTTTTTCGGTGACACTCCGTGACCGTTGATCAGCTTGCGGCCTGTTCCACGATGCGGGCCCAGCGTTCGATCAAGGCCTGGGCGCCGTCCACGTCGGAGGCCTCGGCCCACAGGTCGGTGACGGGCTCGGCGGCCGCGGGCAGGACCAGCACCCAGCTCCCGTCCTCGCGCGCCACGCGCACCCCGTCGGTGGTGTCGACGCGGTGGCCCTCGGGCTCGGCCTCGGCCGCCTCGATGACCGAGCGCATGACGGCGCCCTTGGCCGCCCACGGCGTGGGCACGGTGCGCTTGAGCAGCTTCACCTCGGGGATCCTGGCGTCGATCTGACTGAGCGACAGGCGGGTGCGGGCGACCAGGCCCAGCAGCCGCATGAACGCGGCCAGCCCGTCGATGGCGGGGCTGAACTCCGGGACGACGAAGCCGCCGCGCCCGTCCGCCGCGAAGATCATGTCGGGGCCCGCGGCGGCCGAGGTGAGGGCGTCGAGCGCGGTGGAGGTCCACTGCACCTGTACGCCGTGGAAGCGGCAGACCTGCTCGGCGACCCTGGTCGTGGTGACGGGGAGGGCGACCTGGCCACCCCTGCGTTCGGCGGCCACGAGGTCGAGCACGACGAGCAGGGCGCGTTCCTCGTTGATGAGCTGGCCCTTCTCGTCCACCAGGGCGATGCGCTCCCCGAGCGGGTCGAACCGCACGCCGAACGCCGCCCGCGACGAGCTGACCAGCTCGGACAGGCGTTGCAGGTCGCGGCGGCGCTCCGCGAGCGTCTCGGTGGGCGAGATGTCGTCGAGCCGGGCGTTGACGGTGAGCACCTCGACGCCGACGCGGCCGAGCAGCGTGGGCAGCACCAGCGAGGAGGTGCCTCCCGCGCAGTCCACGACGACCTTCATGTCCCTGACGTCGCTCACCACGACGTGGCGCAGCAGTTCCTGGGTGTAGTCCTCGACGGCCCTGGCCGGGTAGGCCAGCTCGGCGATCTCGCCGGGGAAGGCGCGGCGGAACTCCTGGCGGGAGAAGACCCGCTCGAGCTTGCGCTGGGCGGCCGGGGGGAGGTCGGCGCCGCGGTCGTCCATGATGACGATGTCCACGCTCTGCGGATCCCCCGGCGTGGTACGCAATGCGATGCCGCCCGCCGCCGACTCCCTGGCGGTGTGGAAGCGGGTCACCGGCAGCGGGGCGGCCTCCAGGTCGAGCACGTTGATGGCGCTGGCGGTCAGGGCGCCGATGACGGCCCGCTTGAGCGCCCTGGCGGCCAGGGAGCAGTCGCGGGAGGTGACGACGTACTCGCCCTTTTTGATGGTGGTGGCGTACGCGCTGGCCAGGCGGACGCACAGCTCGGCGGTGATCTCGACGTTGACCAGGCCGCTGACGCCCCGCGGGCCGAACAGGTTGCGCTGGCCGCGCGACTCCCAGATGACGCTGGTGTTGACGACCGCGCCGGCCTCGATGGTCTTGAACGGGTAGACCTTGACGCCGCTGGAGACGTACGCCTCGGCTTCGATGACGCATTCGTCGCCGATGACGGCGTTCTCCTCGATGCGGGCGCCGGCCATCACGTCGGTGCTCTTGCCGATGACGCAGCCGCGCAGGTGGGCGCCGGGGCCGAGGTAGACGTTGTCGTGGACGATCGCCCGGTGCAGGAAGGCGCCCTCGCGGACGACGGCGTTGTTGCCGAGCACGGTGTATTCGCGCAGCTCGGCGCCCGCCTCGACCTTGGCGTAGTCGCCGATGAGCAGCGGGCCCTTGAGCACCGCGTCGGGGTCCACCGAGGCCGAGTCGGCGACCCAGACGCCGGGTGAGAGCTCGAAGCCGCCGATCTCCAGGTTGACCTTGCCGGACAGGGCGTCGGCCTGGGCCTTGAGGTAGCTGTCGTGGGTGCCGACGTCCTCCCAGTAGCCGTCGGCCACGTAGCCGTAGATGGCGGCGCCGCGGTCGAGGAGGGCGGGGAAGACGTCCGAGGACCAGTCGACGGGCTCGCCGGGGGCCACGGCGTCGAGGACCTCGGGCTCCATGACGTAGATGCCGGTGTTGACGGTGTCGGAGAAGACCTGCCCCCAGGTGGGCTTCTCCAGGAAGCGTTGTACGCGGCCTTCCTCGTCGACGATGATGATCCCGAACTCGAGCGGGTTCGGCACGCGTTTCAGGCCAATAGTCACAAGGGCCGCATTTTCGCGATGAAACCTGATCATGTCGGTCAAATCGATATCCGTCAGGGCGTCGCCGGAGATCACCAGGAATCGGTCGTCCTTGAGGCGGTCGGCGGCGTTCTTGACGCTGCCCGCGGTGCCGAGCGGGAGGTCTTCCGTGGCGTACTGCAGGCTCATGCCAAGCTCGTCGCCGTCGCCGAAGTAGTTGCGCACGAGGGCGGCCAGGAACTGCAGCGTGACCACCGTCTCGGTGACGCCGTGCCGCTTGAGCAGGCGCAGCACGTGTTCCATGATCGGACGGTTGACCACCGGGAGCAGGGGCTTGGGCGAGTTGGCGGTCATGGGACGCAGCCGAGTGCCCTCCCCGCCTGCCATCACGACCGCCTTCACCCGATCACTCCTTTTTGGCCGCGGCTACGAGTTGTCGCACCTGTACCACATACAGCACCCCTGCCCACCAGTACAGGCCCGTTCCCCACAGAGCGAACGCCCACCCGACAATTCGTGCTATATCGGCATACCACCCAGTGTGGGAGGCAAGGAAGAGCAGAGGGAAGGCGTACATGAGATTGAACATGGCCGCCTTGCCCAGGAAATGCACCTGGAGTGCCTTATATCCATGTTTGCGGAGTACGGGGATGAAACACGCGACGAAGAGTTCGCGTCCGAGGATGACGGCGACCAGCCACCACGGGATGACGTCGCGCAGCAGCAGCGCCAGGATGGTGGCGAACACGTAGAGCTTGTCGGCCGCGGGATCGATGATCCGGCCGAGCCTGCTGGTCTGGTTGAACGCCCGAGCGATCTTCCCGTCGAGCCAGTCGGTGAACCCGGCCACCGCGAGGACCCCGATCGCCCACCCGTCCGCCTTGGGCCCGAGAACCAGCCAGAGGAACACGGGGACGCCCAGGAGGCGCAGGAAGCTCAGCAGGTTAGGAACCGTCCAGATCCGGTCCTCCGCGGAAGTTTCGCTCACGCAGCAGACCCTACTGCGTGGAACTCCAACACAGTGGCCCCCCTCGGCCCCGGTCTGTGCCAGCCGTTTCACCTGCCACGACGCCGCCCCCACCGGCCAACGACCGGGCTCAGGCGCCTCGGCGTACCGTTTCCAGGAAGGCCCTGATGAGGGCCGGGTCCTTCACCCCCGGCGACGTCTCCACGCCGCTGGACACGTCGACTCCCCACGGCTCGGCGGCCGCGACGGCCTCGGTCACGTTGGCCGGGGTGAGGCCGCCCGCCAGCATCCAGCGGCCCGACGGGCGGCCGCGCACGGCCGCCCAGTCCCACGGTTGCCCGGAGCCCGCGTGCGGCGCGTCCACGATGAGCAGGTCCTCGTCGTAGGCGCCGCACCGCAGGTCGGCCTCGGCGTCGACGGCCCTGACCAGGCAGCGGCCGAGGTCCTTGAGCGCGGTGAAGTCGCCGTGCGGGTGCCTGCCGTGCAGCTGGACGCCCCGCACCCCCGACGTCAGCGCCGCCGCGCGCACGGCGTCAGGGTGCTCGCCGCGGAACACCCCGACGGTGAGCACGTGGCCGGGCACCAGCGCGGCCAGCTCCGCCGCCCGCTCGGGCGTCACTCTGCGGGGGCTCCGGGTCATGACGAACCCGATGGCGTCGGCGCCCGCCTCGACGGCGGTGGCCACGTGCTCGGGCTCGCTCAATCCGCAGATCTTCACGTACACACTTCAGACCCTAACGGCGGCGGGCCGCTGCCGGTGACCAGGACCAGATCAGCACCGCGGTGATGAGGCCGAACAGGATCACCCCGTTGGGCACGTGCGCCCCGAGCCACAACCAGGTGAAGTGCTGGGCGGCCCCGACGACGAACAGCCCGACGCTGGCCAGCGCGGGCCAGCCGGCCCCGCGGCCGGGGCGCCAGACGAGGACGGCCAGGACGATCTGCACGAGCGCCACCAGGTGGACGACCATGCCGGCCATGACGTGGGTCTCCAGCAGCGAGTCCGACTCCACCGCCTGTCCGGCGAACGAGGCCGCGACGAGCAGCGCGGCGGCCTGGGCGACGACGGCGATGCGCAGGCTGTAGAGCAGCCCCGCCGAGACCTGGCCGCCGGTTTTCTGGGGCATGACGATGGTTTCCGGCATGATGATCAATGGTCCTTTCGACGACAGACGGTGAAGGACCACATGTTCGTGGCGGGGGACGCGGCCGGTCGTCAGCCTGCGGGATGACCGGCCGGTCCGCCGCGCGGCGGACCGGCCGGCATCGGGTTCAACCGGCGGGGTTGCGGGGCGGGCGGACCGGGCGGAACGAGGCGTCCACGAGGCCGGTGCGGTGGGCGACGACCGCGGCCTGGATGCGGTTGCGCAGGCCCAGTTTGTCCATGGCGGCGGCGATGTGCGTCTTGACCGTGGTGACGCCCACGTGCAGTTCCTCGGCGATCTCGGCGTTGGACAGGCCGGTGCCGACCAGGGCGAGGACCTCCCGTTCGCGTTCGGTCAGCCCGGCGGGCGCCGCGGGTGCCGCGGCCTGCTCCTCGGCCGCCAGGAAACGCTCCACGACCCTGCGCAGCACCGAGGGCGCCAGGAGCTGCTCGCCCGCCGCCGCCCTGCGTACGGCGTCCACCATGCGTTCCGGTTCGTCGTCCTTGACCAGGAAGCCGACGGCCCCGGCGCGCAGGGCGGCGTAGACGTTGGCGTCCTCGGCGAACGTGGTCAGCACCACGACCCTGGCCCCCGGCCGGGCCGCGAGCACCCTTTTGGTCGCCTCGAGGCCGTCCACCCTGGGCATGCGCAGGTCCATGAGGATCACGTCGGGCAGGTGGCGCTCGGCCAGGCGTACCGCCTCGGCGCCGTCCACGGCCTCGCCCACGACCTCCAGATCGCCCGTGGCCTGCAGCAACATCCGCACGCCCGCGCGTACGAGGGCCTGGTCGTCGGCGACCAGGACGCGGATCACGCCGGGTTCCTGGAAGGCAGGCTCGCGGCCAGCAGCCAGCCGCCCTCGCCGTCGGGACCCGCGCTGAGGGTGCCGCCGAGCGCTCGGACCCGTTCGCGCATGCCGGCCAGGCCGCGGCCGGAGGAGGGCAGGCGTTCGATGGCGGTGGGCGGGCGGCCGTTGCGGATCTCCACCGACAGTCCCTCGTCCATGGGGGTGACGGCGACGCGGACTCGGGTGCCGGGGCCTGCGTGTTTGAGCACGTTGGTGAGTCCTTCCTGGACGATGCGGGCGGCGGAGGCGCGGGCGATGAGCGGGGCCTGGTCGGTGGCCGGGTCGAGGTCGAGGTCCACCACGAGGCCGGCGGCGGCCATGCGTTCGGCGGCCTCGCGTACCACGTCGGCGGGGTTGGCCAGCAGGTCGGGCTGCCGCTCGGGGTCGCGCAGCAGGTCGAGCAGGTCGCGCAGGTCCTGCAGCACCTGGTGCCCGGTCTCGCGGATGTCGTTGAGAGCGTCGGCGACGGGGCCGTCGGGGGCGGTGTAACGGGCGGCGCCGGCCCGCAGCACCATGGCGCCGACGTGGTGCGCCACGATGTCGTGCACGTCGCGGGCGATGCGCTCACGCTCGGCGAGCTGGTCGGCCCGCACCTGCGCCAGCGCCGCCCGCGCGGACTCCTCCGAGCGCGCCCGCTCGGCGGCCGCGGCGGCCTGCCGCATGCCGAGGTAGCGGCCGATCGCGATCGGCGTGGCCACCAGCGTCATCAGCACGCCGACGCGGAACGGGGTGACGTCGGTGTCGGCCGCGACGATGGCGATCGAGGTCAGCAGGCAGCCGGTGAGGTACGCGGCCGCGATCCAGGCCCAGGAGACCACGCGCATGGCGAACACCCCGATCGCGATGAGGGTCAGGATCACGCAGGTGTTGACGGCCGCGTCCAGATAGGTGTCGGCGGCGACCAGCAGCACGCCCTGCAGCAGGAAGACCAGCCCGGGCAGCCGCCTGGCGACGCCCAGCGCCAGGCCGCCCAGCACGGCGAGCAGCCCGACGACCCAGACGGGCTGGGTGCTGTCGTGCCAGGAGGTCCAGGTGCCGAGCACGGTGATCGCCACTCCGCCGGCCGCGAGCAGCGCGTCCGGGGTGACGTCGCGCTCGTCCAGCCGCGCCGCCGAGCCGCGCAGGTACGCGCCGACAACGGCGGGGAAGACCGGCAGCAGCACCGAGTAGATCCAGGTGTTCCTGGTCACTGGGATGCCGGGATCGGCGATGTTGATCGCGGTGGCGGCGATCGTGACGACCACGGCGGCGGTCGTGGCCCGCCAGCCCGAGCGGTATCCGGTCACGGCGAGCGCCACGCAGACGAGGATCTGCGCGGTGTTGGAGGTGAAGGACCCGAGCTGGTCGGTGAGGGCGAGGAAGGCGGCCAGGTAGAGGGTGACGGGCACCGGCCAGCGCCGGACGAGCCCCATGGGCAGGCCCACCAGCAGCGCCATCGGGATGTTCATCGCGGCGGGCAGGTATTCGGTGTCGCCCGCGTGCGCCGTCGTCAGCAGGTCCAGGCCCACGCCAGAAGCCGCGAACAGGACATCCAGCGGCACACCACGCCAACGCATGCACATACGCTATCCGTACAGCTTGATGAACCTGATCCTCCGCGCGGAGGACCCCGCCTCCTCCAAGTGGCCGGAGGTTCGCCCGAAGGAGGGAGCGATAGGGGCGATCTTCCCCCTACATTCAAGACATGCCCAATGACACCACTTTGCTCCTCAGCCAGTTCCTGCGTGCTCCCACCGTGATCGGCGCGGTCGCCCCCAGCTCGCGGCGGCTGGCCGCGGCCGTCTGTGCTCCGATCCCCGAACGCGGCGAGCCGACCGTGGTGGAGCTGGGCCCCGGCACGGGCGCGTTCACCGCGGAGATCCAGCAGCGGCTGGACGGGCGCGGCCACCACCTGGCCGTGGAGGTCAACGAGCCGATGGCGCGGCTGCTGGCCGAGCGGTTCCCCGCCGTGGACGTGGCGAACGCCGACGCGGCGCTGCTCAGCGAGCTGCTCGGCGCGCGCGGGTTGCGGCAGGCGGACGTGGTGGTGAGCGGGCTGCCGTGGGCGGCGTTCCCGCACGAGTTGCAGTGTGATCTCCTGCGGGCGGTGACGACGGCGATGAGCCAGGGGGCGGCGTTCACGACGTTCTCCTACATTCACGCCGTCCCGCTCAGCTCGGCCCGGCGCTTCCGCACGCTGCTGGCCGAGCGGTTCGAGGAAGTGGTGCAGGGACGTACGGTGTGGCGCAACGCTCCCCCGGCCTTCGTGTTCCACGCACGCAGACCTCGCCCCTGGGCAGAACGTGATTCTACGATGGTGTGATGGATTTCACCCTTCCCGAGAGCGCCCTGGCCGTGCAGCGTGGCATCGGCGACATCTGCTCCCGTTACGACCTTGACTACTGGCAGCGGTGCGAGACCGAAAAGCGGTGGCCCGAGGAGGTCTGGGCGGAGCTGGCCAAGGGCGGCTGGCTGGGCCTGGCGGTGCCCGAGGAGCACGGTGGGGGCGGTCAGGGGCTGCTGGAGCTGGCGGTCGCGACGGAGACCCTGGCGGCCTCGGGCGCGGCGGGCGGCTCGGCGTTCACGTACGTGCTGACGCCCGGCTTCGGCGCGCTCACGCTGGCCAGGCACGGCACGGCCGAGCAGCGCGCCGAGCTGCTGCCCCGGCTGGCCACGGGCGAGGTGGAGACGTGTTTCGCGCTGACCGAGCCGGACGCCGGGTCCAACTCGCTGGCGATCAGCACGTCGGCCAGGCGTGACGGTGGGGACTACGTCGTCAAGGGGCAGAAGATCTGGATCACCGGCGTGCAGCGGGCCACCTGGATGTTGCTGGTGACCAGGACCGTCCCGGCCGCCCAGGCCCGCCCGCGCACCCACGGGCTGACGGTGTTCCTGGTGAACGTGCCCGAGGCCGTCGCCGCCGGCACGCTCTCCTACCGGCCGATCCCCAAGCTGGGCGCGAACACCACGCCGTCGAACACGGTGTTCATCGACGACCTGCGGGTGCCCGCCTCGAACGTGGTCGGCGAGGTGGACCAGGGCGCGGCCGTGTTGTGGGACATCCTCAACCCGGAGCGGATCCTGCTGGCCGCCTCCGCACTGGGCGGGGCCGAGGTGGCGCTGCGGGTCGGCGTCGGGTACGCGAAGGAACGCGAGGTGTTCGGCCGCCCGATCGGCGCCAACCAGGCGATCGCGTTCCCCTTGGCACAGGTCAAGGCCAAGATCGAGCTGGCCCGCCTGATGATCTACAAGGCCGCCTGGTCCTTCGACCGGCGCCTGCCGTGCGGCACGGAGGCCAACATCGCCAAGCTCACCGCCTCGCAGGCGGCGTGGGAGGCGGCCGACGCCGCGTTCCAGACGCACGGCGGGATGGCGTACTCGCTGGAATATCCGGTGGCCAGGTTGCTGGCCGACGCCAGGATCGGACGGGTCGCACCTGTGACCGAGGAGCTCCTGCTCAACTACCTCGCGACCCAGGTGCTGGGGCTGCCACGCAGCTTCTGACCGCGTCGGGGGGAATGATCGTCTCCTCCCTCCGCTGCCGCGTGGACCGGCCGCCGGGCGTGCCAGAGGGGCCTCTGCTTCGTCCCCCGGAGCAGCGTTCTCGACCTCGGCGAACAAACCCCTGATGGCGGCCCTGGGCCGGCCACATCATGTGACTCTCACCGCCGACTACCCGAGGGCGGGGCAAGCACACCCCGCCCTCACTGGAACGACGGCGGCCGCTTCTCCCTGAGGGCCTGGATGCCCTCGGCCACGTCGGGGCCGGTGAAGCCGAGGAACTCCATGGCCAGCGAGGCGTCGAACGTCGGCCCCGCCAGGCGCAGCCAGTTGTTGAGCGAGTATTTGGTGAGCCTGATCGCCTCCTGGGCGCCCGCGGCGAGCCGGACGGCGATCTCCATGGCCCTGTCGTGCACCTGGTCGTCGTCCACGCACAGGCTGACCAGCCCCATCCGCTCGGCCTGCGCGCCGGTGACGGGCTCGCACAGCAGCAGGTGGTATTTGGCCTTGGCCAGGCCGCACAGCAGCGGCCAGACGATCGCGGCGTGGTCGCCGGCCGCGACGCCGAGCCTGGTGTGCCCGTCGATGATCTTCGCGGTGCGGCCCGCGACGGAGATGTCGGCCAGCAGCGCGACGGCCAGCCCGGCGCCGACGGCGGGGCCCTGGATGGCCGAGACGATCGGCTTGGAGCAGTTGAGCACGTTGTAGACGATGTCTCGGGCCTCGGCGAACACGCGCAGCCTGGTGGCGTGGTCGCGGGTCATCTCCTCGATCATGGACAGGTCGCCGCCGGCCGAGAACGCCTGGCCCTCGCCCCTGACGAGGACGGCCCGGACGCTGCCGTCGCGGTCGGCGTCGCGCCAGACCTCGCCCAGCTCGCGGTGGGCCGTCGTGTCCACGGCGTTGAGCTTGGCCGGCTCGCTGATCGTGATCCGCAGCACGCCTTCGGCGGGGGTGTCGATCTTGAGCTTGTCGTACGTCACAGCGACTCCCGCAGCCGCTCCGCCACGTGGTCGCGGGCTTCGACGGCCTGGTCGAACAGGCCCGGCAGGCCGAAGAAGCCGTGCACGGCGCCGTCGAACCTGCGTGCCTCCACCGGCACGCCCGCCTCCGCCAGGCGGTGCGCGTAGCGCTCGCCCTCGTCTCTGAGCACGTCGCATCCGGCGGTCACGACGGTCGCGGGCGCCAGGCCCGAGACGTCGGGCAGCCGCAGCGGGGACAGCCGGGGATCCGCCGGGTCCACGCCGTCGGCGTACTGCCGGACGAACCACGCCATCTCCGCGGCCTCCAGCCCGAACCCCTTGGCGAACTCCCGGTAGCTGGGCGTGTCCATGGCCGCGTCGAGCACCGGGTAGACGAGCACCTGGTGCGCCAGCCGCAGCCCGGCGTCGCGGGCCTGCCAGGCCGCCGCGGCGGCCAGGTTGCCGCCTGCGCTCTCGCCGACGACCGCCACGCTGCCGGTGCTCTGATAGAAGGCGGGCCGGGCGAAGATGTCGCGCACGACGCTCCACGCGTCGTCGGCGGCGCCGGGGAACGGATGCTCGGGAGCGAGCCGGTAGCCGACGGACACCACCACCGCCCCGGTGCGGATCGCCAGGTCCCGCCCGAGGGCATCGGTGCGCTTGACGCTTCCGTAGACCCACCCGCCGCCGTGGAAGTAGACCACGACCGGCAGCAGGCCGTCGCCCGGGTCGGCGCGGTAGATGCGGATGGGCACGTCCTCGGCCAACTCGTCGCGGACGAAGGGCAGCTTCGTCAGCGGGCCGCGATGGATCGCGACGGCGTCGTCCTGTGCGCGCGTCTCCCGGATCTCGTCCAGGTCGATCGAGTCGAAGTCGGTGTCCTCGTCCGACGCGTAGCGGGCCAGGTAGTCCCGCGCCTGGGGGTGCAGCGGCATGATCGCAGCCTAGCGGGCCGCCTCGATGAACGCATCGAAGAGCCGGTCGTCGGCCCGCTCCGGGTGCCACTGCACGCCGACGCCGAACCTGTGTCCCTGCAGCTCGATGCCCTCGACGATCTGGTCCTCGGCCCAGGCCACGGCCAGCAGGCCGCTGCCGAGCCTGCGTACGGACTGGTGGTGCGGGGCGGTGACCTCGACCCGGTCGCCGACGGCCTTGCCGAGCTTGCTGGTCACGCTGACCTGGATCGTGTGGGCCGCGCCGGGCTCGGCGTGCCGGTCGCTGTCGAGCACCTCGGGCAGCCACGGGATCAGCGTGCCGCCCTGAGCGACGTTGAGCACGTGCATGCCCCTGGCGATGGCCAGGATCGGCACGTCGGCCTTGACCGCGGCCCTGGCCAGGGCCAGCTCGAACCGGTCGCGGTGCGCCTGCGCCTCTGGCACTCTGGCGTCCTGCTCGCCGTTGTAGCTGGCGGCGGCCAGCTCCACGCCGCCGGCCAGGACGACGCCCTGCAGGCCGCGTACGTAGTCCTCGATAGCGTGCAGGCCGAGCGGCGGCAGCACCACGGGCGCGCCCCCTGCCCGTCCGACCGCCTTGGCGTAGGAAGGCGGGGACAGTACGGCCTCCCGCACCCAGTCACTCCAGCGGGCGGCCTCGAAGTAGGCGGTGATACCGATCAGCGGTCGGGTCATGCGATCTCCAGGGGGCAGGGTGGAGTTCGTGCCGCCATCAGCCCCGGTCGAGGTGACGGCCACATGCCCCATCATGGCGCACTCTCTTTCCGATATGTCACCCCTCCCAAAGATCCCCGCCTACCACTTGCCTCCCCCGGCACCGGACTTCCGGCCTTTCGTCCGCTTCGCGCCCTGGAACGAAGATCGCTGGGGATCGGGCCAGGTGAAGCGCGCGGCACCCGGCACCTCAGGGGAGGCGGGAGGTCGTCTCGTTGATCATCTGGGTGAGGATCGAGGCGGTGGCGGGGTGGGTGTCGAGCAGGTCGTCCAGGCGGGCCCGCCACGCCCCCGCCTCCGCGTACAGCGCGTCCGCCTCGGCCTGTAAACGCAGCCGCGTCTCGCACAGCTGGAGCTGGTACATGATCCCGAGGTAGTGGCCGACCGTGTCGCTGAGCCACCAGTAGGCGTCCGTGTTCGCGGCGTAGACGAACGTCCGCGCGCCTTCCCAGGCCACCCGCCTGGGATGCAGGGCTGCCATGGCCGGATGGTACGCCCGCCGCGCCCCGACGGGAACGGCGTCGGGCCAGGACGGAACCGATTCAGCAGGAGCCCTCCACCGCGCACACCCCGTCGCCGGCGGACGGGGCGAGCTCCCGCCAGGCGCGGTCGAGCAGCTGGGCGAAGACCTCCACCGGCTGGGCCCCGGAGACCGCGTAACGCTCGGCGAAGACGAACGTGGGCACGCCCGACACGCCCAGCTCCATGGCGCGCCGCTCGTCGGCCCTGACGGCGTCGGCGAAGTCCCCTCGCTCGAGCATCTCGCGCGTCTGCGACGGGTCGAGACCGCCGTCCGCGGCGATGCCGACCAGGGTGTCCCTGTCCGTCAGGATCGCCCCGTCGGCGGTGTAGGCGCGCATGAGGTGCTCGCGCACCTCCTCGCCCCTGCCCTCGTGGTCGGCGTAGTGCATGAGGCGGTGGGCGTCGAAGCTGTTCACCGCCCGGGCCCGGTCCAGGCGGTAGGTGAGGCCCTCCTTGGCGGCCAGCTCCGTGAGCATCGCCATGCGGCGGTCGGTCTCGGCGCGGGTGCCGCCCAGGTCGCGGTGGCTGCGTTCGGGGAGGGTGAGGACGGGCTCGGTGCCGCCGCCCGGGTCCAGCTCGAAGCTGCGCCACCGCACCCGTACGTCCGCGCGCCGCGAGAAGCCCGCCAGCGCCGTCTCGAACCGGCGCTTGCCGACGTAGCACCACGGGCAGACGAGGTCGGACCAGATGTCCACGGTCAATGTGCTCATGTCCCGTAACGCTACGGGCTACGGCTTACCTTTCGTAAGTACGTACCCTAAAGTAAGCTCCTGGCATGGACATAGAGGACTTCTTCAACTCCGACTGCCCCGGGCGGGAGGTGCTGGACCACATCACCAGCCGGTGGGGCGTGCTCGTGCTGGTGGCGCTCAAGGACGGCCCGCTCCGCTTCCACCAGTTGCGCGACCGGATCGGCGGCATCAGCGAGAAGATGCTCTCGCAGAACCTGCGGGTGCTGGGCCGGGACGGCCTGATCGACCGGTTCGTCGAGCCCACCACGCCGCCGAAGGTGACCTACTCCCTCACACCGCTCGGCCGGCAGGCCGTGGCGCACCTGTGCGGCCTGGTCGAGTGGATCGCCCGTTCGGCGAAGGACATCGCGACGGCCCAGGAGCAGCATGACCTCCGGAGTTGATCCCCAGGTCCTGGCCGCGGCCCAGCCGCGAGCTGGCCGGCGCGTTCGTGGCCGCCTGGGAGCGGGCCGACGTGCCCGCTCGGCGCGGTCAACGTGCTCAGCCTGCGCGACGGGCGGATCACCGAGATCGCGGGATTTCTCGACCCGGGCGTGTTCCGCTGCTTCGACCTTCCCGAAGAGCTGCCGCAATAAAAGCGAATATGACTTATATTCGCATTTGCTGTCCGAAACGAGGTGAACGCCGAACGCGGAGAATCACGACGCGACCACTGATAGTTCTGCTTCGCACCGTATTGGGGGGAAACGGTTGTGACGGGTCATCGGTGGTGTAAGACTCAATTTTGAGCGCATGGGATGAGCCGGGGCCCTCCGTGCGCTCACGACCCGGAACCGTCAGGGAGGTGAACGACAAGGCCGGAATGCCATTCCGGTCATGTTCCGGTCAAAAAAGTGGGGTTGGATACATGTCGTTGAATCCGCGCCTGGTAAAGGAGAGTTTCTCCGTCGTCGAGCCGATGGCCGACCAGGCCACGGCCTATTTCTACGGCCGGTTGTTCGCTGAGAATCCGTACTTGCGAGGAATGTTCCCGCCTGCCATGGACGTGCAGCGGGACCGCCTGTTCAGCGCGTTGACCCGGATCGTGTGGAGCCTGGACAGCCCGGACAGCCTGGCGGCGTTCCTGGGCCAGCTGGGACGGGACCACCGTAAATACGGGGTGCTCGCCGAGCACTACACCGCCGTGGGCAACGCGTTGCTGGCCACGATCCGCCGCTTCGCCGCCGACGTCTGGAACCACGAGATCGAGGCGGCCTGGGTGTCGGCGTACACGGCCGCCGCCAATCTCATGATCGAGTCGGCCGAGTGCGACTCCGGGGTCTCCCCCGCCTGGTGGCTGGCCGAGGTCATCGACCACGAGCAACGCCATCGCGACATCGCGGTGCTCACGTTGCGGCCGACGCAGCGGCTGCCGTACACGCCTGGGCAGTACATCAACGTGCAGACCGCGCGCTGGCCGCGAGTCTGGCGCACGTTCTCGATCGCGAACGCGCCGCGCCCGGACAACACGATCAGGCTGCACGTGCGCTCGGTCCCCGGCGGCTGGGTGTCGACCACCCTGACCAGGCACACCCGCATCGGCGACACGCTGCTGCTGGGGCCGCCGATGGGCACGATGGCGCCGCGCGAGCGCAGCCTGCGCGACGTGCTCTGCGTCGCGGGCGGCACCGGCCTGGCACCGCTGAAGGCGATCATCGAGTTCATCGTCGCCTCCGGCCGCCGCCCCAACATCCACCTGCTGTACGGCGCCCGCTCCGCCGAGGAGCTGTACGACCTGCCCGACCTGATCAGGATGGAGTCGTCGTTCCCCTGGTTGCGGGTGCTGCCGGTGGTGTCGGACCAGCTGTCGTACGACGGGATGCGCGGCTGTCTGCCCGAGGTCACGCAGCGCTTCCACTCCTGGGCCGAGCACGACGTGTACGTGTGCGGCCCGCCCTCCATGGTCAACGAGACGGTACGCCGCCTGCAGATCGACGGCGTGCCCCTGTCACGCATTCACCGGGACATCGTCCAGGGCGAGAGATGACATTTACCGAAATGTCCGCATGAGGTCACGCCTGGGCCTTGGCGGCGGGGCAAGGCGGGCTTACCGTCCAGTTCTCGGGTCCTTCCTGCGAAGGGGTGGAACGGCTGTCGGGGAGAACCCGGCTTCGGTTCCGACCGTCTCTTTGGAGGCAGGATGCGACTCCGGCATGCCCTCACTCTGGTCGCCGCCGGCACTCTCGTGCTCGCGACGACGTCGTTAGCCGGGCCCTCGGCCACCGCCCAGGGCTTCGGCTACCAGGATCTCAAGCCCTGGCAACAGCGCCTGGCCTCAGGCGCCCTCGTCGAGGCGCTGGCCGACCGGTCAGGCGCGGCCCGGCGCGCGCTGACCGGTTCCCGGCCCGCCACCCAGGACTGCGACGCCCGCCGCGGCGACAACGTCAAGGTCAACCAGAACTGCGCCAACCTCACCGACCCCGACCTGCACGGGCGCTCGCAGGCCCAGAACGAGACCTGGATCGCGGCCAACCCGAACAACGCCAAGCAGATCGTGTCCGCCTACAACGACTACCGGCGCGGCGACGGCACCTGCGGCGTGTCGTACTCGGGCGACGGCGGCTCGACCTGGGCCGACGCGACCGTGCCGAACGGCTTCACCCGAGGCACGGCGTTCGGCGGGTTCGCCCGCGAGTACTGGCAGGGCGGCGGCGACCCGTCGATGGACTGGGACAGCCGCGGCAACGCGTACCTGTCGTGCCTGGCCTTCAAGCGCGGCAACGCCGTGACCGGCGACCCCGACCAGTCGAGCGCCATGTACGTCTTCCGCTCCACCGGGACGGGCGGCGCCTCGTTCAACTTCGCCGGGCGGCCGGTGGCCGAGCACGAGGACCTCGCGGGAGCCGGTGACGTGCTGCTGGACAAGCAGCTCATGGCCGTCGACCACTATCCCGCCAGCCCGTTCAGGGACCGCGTGTACGTGACGTGGACCACGTTCGACGCCGACGGGACGGCGTACATCTTCGGGGCGTACTCGGCGGACTACGGCGAGACGTTCAGCGCTCCCGTGCTGGTCAGCGGGAACTCGGCGCTGTGCGCCAACACCTTCGGCATCCCGGCGCCGCGCGGCACGTGCAACGTCAACCAGTTCTCGCACCCCTCGGTCGGGCCGGACGGCGCGCTCTACGTGGTGTGGGCGAACTCCAACACGACGCCGACCGGCGCGGGCGACAACCACCTGCAGATGTTGCTGGCCAAGTCCACGGACGGCGGCGCCACCTACTCCGCGCCGGTCAAGGTGGGCGACTACTTCGAACTGCCCGACTGCGCCACCTACCAGGGCGGGGCCGACCCCGGCCGGGCGTGCGTGCCGGAGAAGGGCACGACCACGAACTCGGTGTTCCGGGCGGCCAACTACCCCTACGTCAACGTGAACCCGAAGAACCCGGCGCAGGTGACGGTGGCCTACGGGTCGTTCGTCGGCCGCAACTCCCGCGAGTCCTCCGGCTGCGTGCCCGCCGGGTTCACCGGGCCGCTGGGCAACCCGCTGTACCAGGGGGTGAAGGGCGGCTGCAACAACGACATCGTGGTCTCCGAGTCCACGAACGGGGGCGCCAGTTTCGCCGGGACCGCCGCCGACGTGCGTACCCTGCCGTCCGTCACCGACCGGCCGGGGCAGCGGACCACCGACCAGTTCTGGCACGGCGCCGACTACACGCCGGCGGGCAAGTACGTGGTCGCCTACTACGACCGCCAGTACGGCGACGACGCCAGGACCGGCTTCTCCGACGTCTCGCTGTCCACGCGTTCCGGGGGCGGGTTCCAGACGCAGCGGGTGACCTCGTCGAGCATGCCGCCGCCCACCCAGTTCGGCGGGCTGTTCTACGGCGACTACATCCAGGTGTCGGCCACCGCCACCAGCGCGTACCCGGCCTGGGCGGACACCCGCGCGGCCGCCCTGTTCCCGTGCCCGGGGACGGGGGTGCCCGGCGTGCCGCCGAAGAGCTGCACGGCGTCCCTGCCGCAGGCCGACCCGGCCAACGAGCAGGAGATCTTCACGGCGAAGACGTCCGTCTTCTGATCAGGAGGTTGACAGCGGAGGTTGAAGGGTGCGTTGTGGAATTTGACACGCCATGTGGAGGTTGCCCGTGACATCCCCCGCCAGGCGCCGAGGAATCGGCGGGCTCTTGATCGTACCGGCCGTCATCACAACGCTGCTCCTCACCTCCGCCTCCGCATCGGCGGCCGTGCCGCTGACAGATCTCGGAGCCGACCCCTACGCCAACGCCACCAGCCAGCACGGCACGCAGGCCGGGCCCGACACGTTCCAGTCGGGCACGACCATCGTGGTCGCGCAGCAGGCGGGCAGGTTCTTCGACGCAGGGGCGTCCGGCATCGCGGTCGCGACGTCCCCCGACAACGGCGCCACGTGGACGAAGGGCAGCCTGCCCGGGATCACCACGTTCGGCGGCGGACCGTACCAGCGGGTCAGCAACCCGTCGGTGGCGTTCGACGCCAGGCACGGCGTCTGGCTGATCTCGTCCCTGGCGATCACCGACACGGACGGGATCGTCGGGGCCGCGGTCCTCACGAGCCGTTCCACCGACGGCGGCCTGACCTGGGGCGACCCGGTCACGACCGCCGTCGCGGAGGCGGGCGACCTGGACAAGAGCTGGATCGTCTGCGACAACACCCCGGCCAGCCCGTTCTACGGCCGCTGCCACACGGCGTTCGACGACCACGGCGCGGGCAACGCGATCAAGATGGCCCGCTCGTCCGACGGCGGCCTGACCTGGACCGTGACCGGCACCTCGGCCACCGGGCTCGGCGGGCAGCCGGTGGTGCGGCCCGACGGCATGGTCGTGGTGCCGTACCTGAGCGACGACAACCGGATCCGCGCCTTCCGCTCCCGCGACGGCGGCGCGAGCTGGAGCGCCGGCGTGCTGGTCTCGACGGTGGAACGGCACCCGGTCGCGGGCGGGCTGCGGGCCACGCCACTGCCGTCGGCGGAGACGGACGCGGCCGGCACCGTGTACGTCGTCTGGCACGACTGCCGCTTCCAGCTCGGCTGCGCCGCCAACGACATCGTGCTGAGCAGGTCGGCCACCGCGACCGACTGGGGCCATGTCATGCGGGTCACCACCGACGGCGGGGACCACTTCATCCCCGGCCTCGGCGTCGACCGCACCAGCTCGGGGGGCACGGCCAGGCTCGCGCTCGCCTACTACCGCTACCCCGACGCCGCCTGCACCGCCGCGACCTGCCGGCTCACGGTCGGCTACACCTCCTCCGCCAACGGCGGCCAGAGCTGGTCCAAACCCCAGGAGTTATCCGGCGAGATGCCGCTGGACTGGCTCGCGAACACCGCGCAGGGCCGCATGGTGGGCGACTACATCTCCACCTCGGTCGTGCCCGGCGGCAACGCGTACGCGGCGTTCACGGTCGCGGCGGCGCCCGCCGGGGGCGCGTACGACATGCGCACCTACACCGTCACGGGCGGCCTGCCGATCACCGGCGGCGGGCTCGGCCCGATCGCCATCGAGGCGCCCGTCGCGATCGGCGAGGCCGCCCCCGACCTCCCGGCCACCGCCCGCTAGCTCCTTCTGAACGCCGCGGCGGTCTCCTCGTCGCTGGGCCAGAACGTCTCGATGGCCAGCTCGGAGACCGTCACGTCCACCGGCGTGCCGAACGTCGCGATCGTCGTGAACATCGACAACACCCGATCCCCGGCCGCGATCCGCAACGACACCAGGATGTCGGCCGGCCCCGGCACGTGCGCCACGTTCAGATCCACCCCCGGATACCGGTACGACGCCAGCTCGTCGTGCAACTCCGCCAGCCGCCCGTCGCCGGACACCTCGGCCTGCCTGCGCACCTGGTGCAGCAGGTGGGCCCGCACCTCGGCCAGGTTCAGCAGCCGGCCGCCCATCGCGTCGGGGTGCAGCGACAGCCGCATCACGTTGATGGGATCCTTCAGCAGCTCGGCGGGCACCCCTTCCATGAACATGGCCGCCGCCGAGTTGGCCGCCACCAGATTCCACGCCGCGTCCACGACGACCGCCGGGTACGGCTCGTGCCCGGCCAGGATCTTGTCGAGCGCCTGCCGTACGACCTCCATCTCGGGGGCGCGTACCTCACGTTCGGGATAGACCGGAGCGAACCCGGCGGAGACCAGCAGCCTGTTGCGGTGCCGCAGCGGCACCTCCAGCTCCTCGGCCAGCTTCATCACCATCTCGCGGCTCGGCCGGGCCCGCCCGGTCTCCAGAAAGCTGAGGTGGCGGGCCGAAACGTCGGCCTCGATGGCCAGGTCCAATTGGCTCACCCGCCGCCGCTGCCGCCACGACCGCAACAACTCACCAAAAGACTCTTCTCGTACGGCCACCGCTCCCATACCCGGCAACCTACCGGCTTGGAGGGAAGCGCCACGATTACCCGCCAGGTAATGCGGGGCCGCGGCAGACCTCCTGGGACGAATCTCCCAGTCCTCGGAAGTTGTCGGTGCCGCGTGGCACGATGGGCCGCAAGCGAACATGGGAGCCTGCAATGAGTGACGCAATGCTCGCGATCGGCACCCGCAAGGGCCTGTTCCTCGCCCGCTCGGCGGACGGCGGTCCCTTCGAGATCGAGCCGATCCAGTTCTCCACGGTCGCGGTGCCCTCGGTGGCCATCGACACGCGCGGCACCACACCCCGGCTGCTGGCCGGCATCGAATACGGCCATTTCGGTCCGTCCGTCATGTACTCGGACGACCTCGGCAAGACATGGGGGGAGGCGGAGCAACCACCCATCGCCTTCCCCGAGAAGACCGAGGCGACCCTGACGAGGGTGTGGCAGCTCGTGCCCTCCCCCTCCGAGCCCGACGTGGTGTGGGCGGGCGTCGAGCCGGGCGCGCTGTTCCGCTCCGAGGACCGCGGCGTCACCTACCGGCTCGTCGAAGGGCTGTGGGAGCATCCGCACCGGGAGCACTGGCAGCCTGGCGGCGGCGGCCTGTGCCTGCACACGATCGTCAACCACCCCACCGACCCCGAGATCATGGGGGTCGCGATCTCCACCGGCGGCTTCTACCGCACGACCGACGGCGGCCTGTCGTGGGAGGCGGCCAACCAGAACATCCGCACCCCGTTCATGCCCGAGGGCCAGCAATACCCCGAATACGGGCAGTGCGTGCACAAGGTCGGCATGGACCCGTCCCGGCCCGAGCGGCTCTACCTGCAGCACCACTTCGGCGTCTACCGCAGCGACGACTTCGGCGGGAGCTGGCGCGACATCGGCGCCGGCCTGCCGTCGGACTTCGGGTTCCCGATCGCGGTGCACCCGTCGCGGCCCGACACGGTCTACGTGCTGCCGTTGCACGCCGACGTCGACCGCACCCCGGTCGATCACCACTACCGGGTCTTCCGCAGCGACGACGCGGGCCAGACGTGGCAGCCGTTCTCCGAGGGGCTGCCCGAGGGGCGTGTGCACGCGACGGTGCTGCGCGACGCGATGACGGCGTCGGAGGCGGGGTTGTTCTTCGGCACGCGCGACGGGGAGGTCCACTGGTCGCGCGACGACGGAGAGACCTGGTCGCTGGTCGGCCGGCACCTGCCCGACGTGCTCACCGTGCGCGCGGCGGTGCTCTAGTCGATGTCGAAACCCGTGACGATGGTCGTGTTCGTGCTGCCCAGCTCGCTGCGGCGGTGGGTGAGCGGGCGGACGGAGGTCAAGGTCTTCGCCGTCGGCGCCGACCGCGACTCCCCGCCCACCCTGGGCTCGGCCCTCGACATGCTCCGGCGCACCCATCCGCTGCTGGAGGAGCGGCTGCGCGACGACTACGGGCGCATCCGCCGCCACATCAGCATGATCGTGTGCGGCGAGAACGCCCGCGGCCTCGGCGGCCTCGACTGCGCCCTGCCCCCGGGCGCCGAGGTCTACGTGCTACCGGCGCTCGCCTAGACCTTGCGCCAGCCCGGGATCCAGGCCCCGTCCTCGACCACGTAGTCGCCGAAGAGGGCGGGGGCCTCCTTGCGCATGAGCTCGCCGATGCGCTGGAACAACATCCGGATCTCCTCCTCCGCGCCGCCGGCGGTGCGGGCCTCGATCGTGTGCCGCAGCGTGCGCACGTTGGCGGTCCACACCAGCCCGGTCGCCAACCCCTCGGGTGCGAACCTGCGCATGAACGAGGTGCGGTGCTTCTTCTCCGAGAACTTCACACCCTCCTCGTCCAGCCCGAAGTGGCCGGCCATCCAGCGCTGGAACTGCTCGAGCTGCTCCAGCACGGCGGTGGCCCGCTTCATCAGCTCCTCGTCGGCCTGCGCCCACTCGGGGAACCAGAACGGCAGCTCGTCCAGCCGGACGAACCGCAGCGACTCCTGGGAGATCGCCACACCCGGGCGATGTCGCACAAGCTCATGGGTGAGCACTCTGCTCACGTTGTGCAGCACAAAGCTGAAGCTCACGTGCTCGAGGACCGAGCCGTGCGCGCTGGCCAGGATGTTGCGCAGGTAGTCGTCCTGGTTCTCCCTGATCTTGACCACGTTGGGGTTGAGCCCCGGCTCGAAGGAGCGGTAGCAGAGCCGGCCGGCGAACTCGGCGAGGTTTTGCGCGTCGAGGTCGCCGCGGTCGAGCCGTTCCAGCCAGCTCTCGCCGCCGACCTCGCCCAGGTAGCGGGCCAGCTCGTCGTAGTCGAGCTGTGGGCGGGCCACGATGAAGACCTCGGGTTCGACAGTGCGCATGGGGAGCCCCCGCTCGGATTGGGTGTTGTGATGGCCCAAGCAAACCAGGTCGCGCCGCTCGACGCGAGTCGGCCCCCTCGCAGTCGTACGGCGTGCGCCTACGGCAGGTCAGCGGCTGTATGGGCCTCGGCCCGGCGCCCCAGAGTGCCTCCTGGAACTCCACGCTGCCCCGCCCGGGAACGGTGACCTGGCCATCAGGTCCCGGCTCGCCGGCGAGTTCACAGGCGATATATCCGGCGGGCGTTCCCGGAGCCGATCATGTGGGCCACCCTGGCCGCGTCGGCGGCGCTCCACTCCCCGGCGGCGAGCCTGGACCCGAGCGCCGCGCCCAGCGCGCGCCGGTGGGAGAGCGCGCCCAGGTAGCCGGTCTCGGCCACGCCGCGGCAGCCGGAGCTGAACAGCTGCTTGTGGAACGGCGCCAGCTCGAGCAGCTCGTCCATGACCCCGGCCGACGCGCCGACGTCCACGTAGACGTGCGGGCAGACGCTGGCCAGGTAGGCGGCCTGGCGGTGGAACGGGTAGCAGTGCAGCAGGATCACCGGCACGCCGACCGGCTGCAACGCCCGGACGAGCGTGCTCAGCCTGGCCGGGTCGGTGCGGTGCAGGCCGGGCCCCGAGCCGCCGAAGCCGGTGTGGAACTGCACGGGCAGCCCCCGTTCCCTGGCCACGTCGATCGCGCTCCACAGCAGGTGGCGCAGCAGGATCGGGTCCGAGGGCGGTTCCTTGGGCTCGGCCAGGCGCCGGTTGGCGGCCGCGATCACCGAGCCCCTGCTCGGCCTGGACGGGTCGAAGTCGAGCCCGCACAGGCAGGCGATCACGGTCTTCAGCCCGACGGCCCTGGCGGCCCTGGCGGCCAGCTCCTCGCCGAGGCTGTCCAGGTAGTCCACGGCCGCCTGGGCCGTCTCGGCCACGTCGCGTTCGATCCGCTCGATCCGTACCAGCTCGTCGGCCGCCGCGCCGCCGTGGCGGCCCATCTCGGCGGCCGTCAGCAGCTCCGTCTCGTCCGGAGCGGTGTCGACCAGGAACGCCACCACCCCCGCCCCCGCCAGCAGCCGCCGGTTGACCTCGCCCGCGCCCAGCTCGGCCCGGCGGGCGAGGTAGACGGCGGGCGGCGCGTGCGGCTCCAGGTCGAGCAGGGGCGCGCACCAGCGGCGCAGCGCCGCGCCGAACGGCGTGTCGAAGTGGGTGGTGCCGGGCGGCGCCGGGCTGCCGCCCGCGTTGATGAGCAGCTCGAACTCGGCTCTGGTCAGGTCGTCTCGCCGCACCCCGTGACAGTGGTGGTCGACGAGCGGGGCGAGCAGCGCGTCACGCACCGTGTCGGGCAGGTCTACGGGGAGCATGCGGAGACTCTAAGGGAGCTCCGCACGCCCCGGCGGCCGTTTTACCTACCTGCGAGCGAGGCGCAGCACGTTGGCGATGACCTTCGCGCCCGCGCCGCCCTCCTGCGTCAGGATCGACTCGGGGTGGAACTGAACGGCGAAGCGCCGCCGTTCGAGGTCCTCGATGGCCATGACGTTGCCGTCGGGCGTGAGCGCGGTCGGGGTGAAGCCGACCACGCCGGGCCGCTTGGCGTGCAGCGAGTGGTAGCGGGCGGCGGTGAACTCCTCGGGCAGCCCGTCGAGCAGCGCGCTGCTGCCCAGCCGCGAGACCTGGCCGCGCTTGCCGTGCTCGGGGTAGTCGAGCAGCTCCAGCGTGCCGCCCGCCTGCTCGACCATGGCCTGCAGCCCGAGGCAGACGCCGAACACCGGCAGGTCCCGGGCGTAGACCTGGTCGAGCAGCGCCGACATGCCGAAGTCGGTCGGCCAGCCGGGGCCGGGCGAGAGCACCACCAGGTCGGGCCCGATGTCGTCGATCATGTTCGTGGGGAAGCCGTGGCGCAGCGTCACCACGTCGGCGCCTTCCTGGCGGAAATAGTCGGCCAGCGTGTTGACGAAGGAGTCCTCGTGGTCGACGAGCAGCACCTTCATGCCCTGGCCCGGCTGCGGCCTGGGCTCGGGGACGGGCACGGAGCCGGGCTGGTTGACCGTGGCCAGGGCGCCGAGCAGGGCGCTGGCCTTGAGCTCGGTCTCGCGCTCCTCCGACTCGGGGTCGGAGTCGAACAGCAGCGTGGCCCCGGCCCTGACGGCCGCGACGCCGTTCTTGATCTGCGCGGTACGCAGGGTCAGGCCGGTGTTCATGGAGCCGTCGAAGCCGATGAAGCCGATGGCGCCGCCGTACCACCTGCGGGTGGTGGCCTCGTGGTCCTCGATGAACTGCATGGCCCACGTCTTGGGCGCGCCGGTGACCGTGACGGCCCACATGTGGGTGAGGAAGGCGTCGAGGGCGTCGAACTCGGGGCGCAGCCGGCCCTCGATGTGGTCGACGGTGTGGATCAGCCGGGAGTAGAGCTCGATCTGGCGGCGGCCGATGACCTTGACCGTGCCGGGGACGCAGATGCGCGACTTGTCGTTGCGGTCGACGTCGGTGCACATGGTCAGCTCCGACTCCTCCTTGACGCTCGACAGGAGGGTGCGGATGGCCTCGGCGTCCTCGACCGGGTTGCTGCCGCGGGCGATGGTGCCGGAGATGGGGCAGGTCTCGACGCGGTCGCCGCTGACCCTGACGTACATCTCGGGCGAGGCGCCGACCAGGTGCTCGCCATGGCCGAGGCTGATGATGAACTCGTAGGGGGCCGGGTTGCTGTGGCGCAGGCCGCGGTAGAAGGCCGACGGGTCGGTGCAGGTGGCGTGGAAGACCTGGCCGGGCACGACCTCGAACAGGTCACCGCGCTTGAACTTCTCCTTGGCGGCGGCGACGACCTTGGCGTATTCGCCCTTCTCCGGGTCCTCGGGCAGCTCGGCGGGAGTGACGGGCGGGGCGGTCGTGCCGGTCCTGTCCAGGCCGCGGGTGGTGGCGCCGTCGACGGTGAACTCGTAGCGGTATTCGACGCTGGTCTCGCGCTGCCGGTCGATCACGACCAGCCGGTCGGGCAGGTGGAGCACGAGGTCGCGCTGGTCGTCGGGGCGGGCGAGCTCCTGCCTGATGGGCTCGAACTGGAAGGCCAGGTCGTAGCCGAACGCGCCGTAGAGCCCCAGGTGCGAGTCCTCGCCCTTGAAGGCGGCGATGACCTCGCGGATCGCGGTGAACACGGTGGGCCTGCGGCTGCGCATCTCCTCCGGCAGCAGGTCCTCCGACTCCGGTACGTGCACCTCCACGTGGTCGGCGGTGGGCTGGGCGACCGGCTTGCCCGCGGCCAGCAGGCAGGAGGCGACGGCGGGCAGCACCACCCGGCCGCGGTCGTTGAGCGCGGTCGCCGAGATGGTGCGCCCCTTGGCGACCAGCTCCAGGCACGGATCGACGTAGCCGAACGCCCATCGGCTGTAGCGGCCCGGGTAGTCCATGCCCGAGGAGAAGGCGCCGCCGCGCCGCTCCGCCAGGGCCGTCACGATCTCTTCGAGCGCCGCCTCGTCCACCTCGCGCGCCTCGCGCTCGACACCGATGCCCCCGGCGGTGGTATATCCGCTCGTCTCCACTAGCTGCCCCTTACCACGTCAAAAATGCCGAGCCCCGGGGGCGGACACGAGAATGGCCGCCATCCGGGGCGGCCGTCCGTTGAGGAATGCGAAACACGCGCCGCCTAGAAGCGGCGCCACCACTGGAGCTGAGCGTGAGTTCGCATGGGGACAGGTTAACCGCCCGATCATGATCGCGCAACGCGACCCGCCCTCACCCCCCGCTGAACGAATTTCAATACAGAGCTGTACTGTATTGCTGTAGTCATCGGTCGAGAGGAGACCCGAGATGACCGAGGCCGAGGCGATCTCGCTGCCCACCGTGCGCCCCACCCCGTTCGACCCGCCCGCGGACCTGGCCAAACTGCGCGAGACGCGGCCCATCACCCCCCTGGCCTACCCCGACGGCCATCAGGGCTGGCTGGTGACCAGCCACGCCCTGGTCCGCGAGGTGCTGGCCGACCGGCGCTTCAGCGCGCGCTCCGAGCTGCGGCACATCCCCATCCCGCAGGCGGCCCAGGGTCCGGCCCGGCCCGCGCCGCCCGGGATGTTCCTCTCGAACGACCCGCCCGTGCACACCCGCTACCGCCACCTGCTCACCGGCGAGTTCACCGTGCGCAGAATGCGCCTGCTCACCGAGCGCATCGAGGAGATCACCAAGCGGCAGCTCGACCTCATGGAGCGGCAGGGCCCGCCGGCCGACCTCGTGCGGATGTTCGCGGGGCCGGTCCCGGCCGTGGTGATCTGCGAGCTGCTCGGCGTGCCGGACCAGGACAGGGAACGCTTCCAGGCCGAGGCCGTCACGCTCATGCGGCCGGACAGCTCCCAGGAGCAGAAGATCTCCGCCTTCCTGGCGGTGCAGGCGCACATGAAGGAGCTGGTGCTGGCCAAGCGGGCCAAGCCCACCGACGACCTGCTCAGCGGCCTGACCAGGAGCGACCTGACCGACGAGGAGCTGGCCAACATCGGCTTCATGCTGCTCGGCGCCGGGCTCGACACCACCGCCAACATGCTGGCCCTGGGCACGTTCGCGTTGCTGCGCCACCCGGACCAGCTCGCCGTGCTGCGTTCCGAGCCGGACAAGGCCGAGCAGGTGGTGGAGGAGCTGCTGCGTTACCTCAGCATCATCCCCTTCCTGGTACGCACCGCGCTGGAGGACGCCGAACTGGGCGGCGAGCTGGTCAGGGCCGGGCAGACGGTCACCATCTCGATCCCGGCGGCCAACCGCGATCCCGGCCGTTTCCCCGACCCCGACACGCTCGACCTGCGCCGGCACAGCGGCGGCCACGTGGGCTTCGGCCACGGCGTGCACCAGTGCATCGGGCAGCAGCTGGCCAGGGTCGAGATGCAGGCGGGCTTCCCCGCGCTGTTCGCCAGGTTCCCCTCACTGCGCCTGGCCGTCGAGCCCGGCGAAGTGCCGCTGCGCACCGACATGCTCATCTACGGCGTGCACAGCCTCCCCGTCACCTGGGACGTGGTCTAGATGGACGCCATCCGCTCCGCCGGGCAGGGACCGCCCGGCATGACCGGCTCCACGCGCACCCCGCGCCCGCCCGGCCGGCCGCGCAGCCAGGAGGCGGACACCGCCATCCTGACCGCCGCGCTCGACCTGCTCATCGAGCTGGGCGCCGCCCAGACCAGCATCGAGCAGGTCGCCCGGCGGGCGGGCGTGACCAGGGCGACGGTCTACCGCAGGTTCGCCGGCAAGACCGAGCTGCTGGTGCGGGCCCTGGAGCTGGCCAACCACGACCACGATCCCGACTTCACCGGCTGGCGCGACATCGAGCACATGTTCGGCGACTGGGCGGCGCACCTGGCGGTTCCCCGCCATCGCACGCTGCTGCGCAGGCTGACCGGCACGGTCGACGACTATCCGGAGCTGGGCCGGACGTACCGGCTGGTCAACGGCGGCCAGCGGCGGGCGTACGTGCGGGAGATGTTGTCCCGGGCGCGGGATCTCGGGGAGCTGCCGACGGACGTCGATGTGGACGTGCTGGGAGACGACATCCTCACCGGCGCGGTGCTGAACCATCTCGGCACCCATCCCGACGACGAGAGCGCCGACGAGATCAAGGCGTACTTCATGAGGATCATGAAGCAACTCGGTTACCGCCCGGCAGTGACAAAGGGGCGTCAAAGGATCTAACTTTAGCGTCCATGGAACGGCCCTTAGCGTGGCGGTCGGTCACGTTGATCGCGTTCGTGGTGTTCGGGGTTCTGCTCGCGCTGAGTCCAGGTTATGGATATCACCGCGACGAGCTCTACTTCCGCGTTCTGTCCGAGCACCCCGCCTGGGGCTACGTGGACCAGCCACCGCTGACGCCGATGCTGGCCAGGGCCGGGATCGCGCTGTTCGGCGACACGGTCACCGGGATCAGGGTGTTCCCCGCGCTGGCCACCGCCGTCCTGGTCGTGCTCATGGCCCTGGTCGCGCGGGAGCTGGACGGCGGCAAGGCGGCGCAGACGCTGGTCGCGCTGGGCACGGCGACGGGCGCGTACTCGCTGATCGCCGGGCACACGATGCTGACGTCCAGCTTCGACCTGCCGCTGTGGGCGGCGGCCATCCTGTTCGTGCTGAAGGCGTTGCTGCGCGAGCAGCCGCGCTGGTGGCTCGCCGCGGGGATGGTCATCGGGCTGGCCACCTACAACAAGCACCTCATCGCGCTGCTGGTGGTGGGACTGGCGGCCGGGCTGCTGATCGCCGGGCCGCGGCGGGTGCTGGCCGGCCCGTGGTTGTGGGCCGGCGCGCTGGTCGCGGTGGTGATCGCGGTGCCGAACCTTCTCTATCAGGTGGCCAACGGCTGGCCGCAGCTGGAGATGGCGGCGGCGCTCAGCGCGGACAAGGGCGCCGAGATGCGCATCTTGTTCGTGCCGATGCAGCTGATCGTGTTCGGCCCGGTGGTGTCGGTGCTCGCGGCGTTCGGGTTCGTGCGGTTGTGGCGGGACCGGCGGGTGCGGGCGCTGGCGATCGCGTACCCGGTGGCGGCGGCGCTGACGCTGAGCAGCGGCGGACGCTTCGACTACGCGGCCGGGCTGATCCTGCTGCTGTTCGCGGCGGGCTGCGTGAGCGCGACGGCGAGCGCGCGGGTGCGGCCGGCGGGCGGCTTCCTGGTGCTCAACGGGCTCGGGTCGGCGGTGATCGCGTTACCGCTGATCCCGGTGACCGCGCTGGCCGCCACCCCGATCGCGGCGGTCAACGAGGTGTCGCGCGAGTCGGTCGGCTGGCCCGAGTTCGCCGCGGCGGTCAAGGGAGTCCGCGACGCGCTCCCGCCCGAGGAGCAGGCGCGGACGGCAGTCCTGACGGGCAACTACGGCGAGCACGGCGCGCTGGTCCGGGCGGGGGTGCCGGGCGTCTACTCGGGCCACAACCAGCTCTGGGAGTACGGCCCCCCGCCCGAGACCGCCACCACCGCGATCCTGGTGGACATCGGCCCGCGCGGTCGAGGGCTGTTCGAGACCTGCGCGGAGAAAGCCCGCGTCGACAACGGCGTCGGCCTCGACAACGAGGAGCAGGACACGCCGGTCTACCTGTGCAAAGGCCTGACGCGACCGTGGTCGGCCATGTGGCCTGACGCGCGACATTTCAGCTGACCAGATTACATTTCTGCGCGTCATGTAACGTTTCACGACAGCTCTTGCTTTCCCGACAAGATCTCTTCACTCTTCTCCACAGAGGCGTAAAGATCACCTCTTGTCGCGAAGGAGAGCGCGTGCCGAACACCCTCCGTTGGCGTGCGATCCTCGCCGGGTTCGTCACCTTAGCGGGCTTACTCGTCCCGCAGGCCGCCCAGGCGGCCCCAGACCCCGGCAAGATCGACACGACCGTCCAGGCGCAACTCGCGCAGGACGACAAGGCCACCTTCTGGGTCCGGATGAAGGGGGCGGCAGACCTGAGCGGCGCCCGCCGGGCCGTCACCAAGGACGCGAAGGCCGAGCTGGTCTACGAGGCCAAGACCGAGCGGGCCGAGTCCGCGCAGGAGAGCCTGCGCAAGCTGCTCGACTCGCAGCAGGCCGACTACACCTCGTACTGGATCGTCAACGCGGTACGGGTGACCGCCGGCGAGAAGCTGGCCGCCGAGATCGCCAAGCTGCCCGAGGTGGACCGGATCGAGCCGGTCCGCACCGTCTCGGTGCCGAAGCCTGCGCCCGGCCAGGCGGAGGCCAAGGTCATCGTCGCGGACTCGGCGACATCAGAAGTCGCCGTCGAGTGGAACATCGATCGGGTCAACGCTCCGCGCGTGTGGGACGAGCTGGGCGACCGCGGCGAGGGCATCGTGATCGCCCACATCGACACCGGCGCCCAGTTCGACCATCCGGAGCTGGTCGGCAGCTACCGGGGCAGGAACCAGGACGGGTCGTTCAGCCACGACTACAACTGGTTCGACCCGGCGCACATCTGCCCGACCGCGGCCCCCTGCGACAACAACGGGCACGGCACGCACACCATGGGCACCATGGTCGGCGCGAACGGCATCGGCGTCGCGCCGGGCGCGAAGTGGATCGCCGCCAAGGGCTGCGAGCTCAACACCTGCACCGACGCATCCCTGCTGGCGGCCGGGCAGTGGATCCTCGCGCCCACCGACCTGGATGGCCAGAACCCGCGCACCGACCTGGCCCCGGACATCGTCAACAACTCGTGGGGCGGCGCCGGGTTCAACCCCTGGTACAAGGAGACGGTCGAGGCGTGGGTCGCGGCCGGGATCTTCCCGGCGTTCTCCAACGGCAACGAGGGGCCCGCCTGCGACACCAGCGGCTCGCCGGGCCAGTACACGATCTCCTACAGCGCGGGCGGCTTCGACGTCAACAACGCGCTGTACAACCGGTCGAGCAAGGGCGAGGGCGAGAACGGCGAGATCAAGCCGAACATCGCCGCCCCCGGCGTCAACGTGCGCTCCTCGACCCCCGGCAACACATACAGCAGCTACACCGGCACGTCGATGGCCTCGCCGCACGTCGCGGCCACCGTGGCGCTGATCTGGTCGGCCGCGCCGAGCCTGCAGGGCGAGGTCGAGGCCACCAGGCCGCTGCTCGACACGACCGCGGTGGACGTGGCCGACACGAGTTGCGGCGGCACCGCGACCGACAACAACGTCTGGGGCGAGGGCCGGCTCGACACCTTCGCCGCCGTTCAGGCCGCCCCCGACGAGGGGCTCGGCGACCTCGCAGGCACGGTCACCGCGGGCGGGGCGCCCGTGCCCGGGGTGACGATCACCGTGTCGGGGCCGCTGAGCCGCACCGTGACGACCGGCGCTGACGGCACGTACGCCATCCCGCGCCTGCTGCCCGGCGACTACCAGGTCAGCGCGGAGAAGTTCGGCTACGAGCAGGCCACCGCGACGGCGACGATCACGGCGGAGCAGTCCTCCACCGCGGACGTGTCCATGACCAGGCAGCCGGCCGCCGTCGTCGCCGGCACGGTGACCACGGCCGGCACGCCGGAGCCTGGCGCGTCGGTCGAGGCGGCCGGCACGCCGGTGAGCGCGGTGACCGACGCCGCCGGCCGCTACAGCCTGACGCTGCCGCACGGCTCCTACGACCTGCGGGTCACGCCGGCCTCCAGCTGCTCCAGCGGCGCGACGTCGGCCGTCACGGTGGGCGGTGACCTGGTCAAGGACATCGAGCTGCCGCTGCGCGGCGACAACTTCGGCTACACCTGCAGGAGCGGCGCGCAGGCGTACGTGGCCGGCACCGAGAAGCTGGCGCTGACCGGCGACGACGAGGCCCAGCAGGTGACGCTGCCGTTCCCGATCCCGTTCTACGGCACGGGTTACGGCAAGGCGTGGATCGGCACGAACGGGTACGTCTCGTTCGCCACGGACCGGGTCACCACCGGCAGCAACGGCCGGCTCCCGACCACGGGCACGCCCAACAACGCGGTCTACCCGTACTGGGACGACCTCACGGTGGACGCCCAGGCCGGGGTGTACACGGCGGTGACGGGCACCGCGCCGCACCGCACGTACGTGGTCGAGTGGCGCAACGTCAACTTCTACAACGAGACGAGCCAGCGGGTGTCGTTCTCGGCGCTGCTGGGCGAGGACGGCTCGATCGCCTTCCGGTACAAGGACATCGAGAGCGAGCGCGACCAGGGCGCCAGCGCCACGATCGGCGTCGAGAACGCGGCCGGCGACGACGCGCTGCTGTACTCCTACGAGGAGCCGGTGTTGTCCACCGGGCAGAGCCTGGCGTTCACGGCCAGCAGGCACGGCCTGGTGACCGGCGCCGTCACCGACGTCAACGACGGCAAGCCGCTGGCCGGGGCGACGGTGCGGGTCGGCGACGTGGCCACGTTCACCACCGGCGAGGATGGATCGTTCTACGGGCAGGTGCTGGCGGGCGACTACGAGGTGGTGGTGTCCAAGGAGCACTACGGCACGTTCACCCAGGCCGTCACGGTCGGGCCGGCCACGGTGACGAGGATCGACACGGCGCTGGTCACGGGACGGGTGAGCGCGTCGGCCGCCGAGGTGACCGTGGTGATGCCGGCCGAGTCCACCCGCGCCAGGACGCTGGAGCTGACGAACCTGGGCGCGGCCACCGCGTACACGGTCACCGGCGAGCCCTGGTTCGCCGTCACCCCGGCGGCGGGCGAGCTGGCCAAGGGGCAGGCGGTGACGCTGAAGGCGACGGTCTCCAGCGCCGGCGTCGCGCCCGGCACGCTGCGGGAGGGCAAGCTGGTCGTCAAGTCGGCCAGCGGCCGGCAGCCGACCATCGAGATCAAGGTGACGGTCGTGGTGCCCAAGCTCCAGGTGGCCATCGACGTCGGGGGCACCAGGAGCCTGACCGACTCCGCCGGTGACACCTGGACGCCGGACAAGAAGTACGCCGCGGGAAGTTACGGCTACCTGACCAACCAGAACCGGACGCAGAGCACGTCCAAGACGATCAAGGGCACCGCGGACCAGGCCCTGTTCAGGACGGCCCGGGAGAGCATGCTGGAGTACCGGTTCGATAACGTCCCGGCCGGGACGTACACGGTCGAGCTGGACTTCGCCGAGGTGCAGAACACCCAGATGGGCAAGCGGGTCTTCGACGTGCTCGTCGAGGGGCAACTCGCGATCCCGGCGCTCGACCTGGCCCTGGAGGCGGGCACGTACACGGCCGTGACCAGGCAGTACACGGTGAAGGTGAGCGACGGGCAGCTCAACGTGCGCTTCGCCACCCGGCAGGGTTCGACGATCGTCAACGGGGTGCGCATCTCGGAGCGCCCCGACCGGGCGATCCCGTAGCAGCCGGCGGGTAAGGGCACCGCGAGTAAGGGTGCCCTTACCCATCCGAAGACGGCGAGTCAGCGAAGAAAGGGGCAAAGCAACACCCACACAAGGAGATCTGATGCGTAAGCAACTGGCGCTCGCCGTCGTCGTGCTCGGCGCGGGCGCGGTCGCGGGTACGTTCCTGGCCTCGCCCGCGCAGGCTCAGCACCGCTACGCCGGCCCGCGCGTTACGGGCCTGACCACCATGGGCGATCTGGTCGTCTTCGACGCCGGCAACCCGAGGAGGGTCGACCGGGTCGGCCGGATCAGCGGCCTCAGAGGCGACATGAAGGTCGTCGGCATCGACTACCGGGTGCAGAACGGCAAACTGTACGCGGTCGGCGACAAGGGCGGCATCTACACGCTGGACAACCGGGCCAGGGCCTCGAAGGTGTCCCAGTTGACGGTCGCGCTCAACGGCAAGGCGTTCGGCGTCGACTTCAACCCGGCCGCCAACCGGCTGCGCGTCATCAGTGACGCCGGCCAGAACCTGCGGCACAACCTCGACGACCCGATGGGCGCGCCGGCCAGGGGCATGACCGCCACCGACGGCACGCTCACCAACCCGCCCGTGCCCCCCGCCACGGCCGGGGCGACCGCCACCGGTGTGACCGGCGCCGGCTACACCAACAACGACCTCGACGCGACCACCGCGACGACCCTGTTCGACGTGGACACCATGGGCGACCAGGTCTCGGTGCAGTCCCCCGCCAACGCGGGCAACCTGGCCCCGGCCGGCAAGCTGGGCGTGAACGCCGCCACGGATGCCGGGTTCGACGTCTTCAGCAAGCTGCGCAGGGGCGTCACGGTGTCGAACACGGCGTACGCCACCCTGAGGACCGGCGGCGCATACCGCTTCTACACGGTCAACGCGCTGACCGGCAACGCCGTCCAGGTGGGTTCGTTCCCCTCGAACCGCCAGGTCAGCGACATCGCCGTGCAGCTCGACCGATAGCTCTACGGGTGCCCCCGGGCTACCGCACACCGGGCGGCATCTGTTACTGGTTAGTACATGAGACGCGTGCGGCTCCAGCGTGATCTTCCAGTGCCGATGCCCGACGGCGTGACGCTGCTGGCCGACCATTACGCCCCGGCCGGAGGCAAGCGGGCCCCCGTCATCCTCATCCGCTCCCCCTATGGCCGGCGTGGCCTGCTCGGCTGGGTCCACGGCCGCGGCTTCGCCCGGCAGGGATTCCACGTCGTGATCCAGAGCTGCCGCGGCGGCTACGGCTCGGGCGGCCTGCTCGACCCGCTCGGCGACGAGCACGACGACGGCCTGGCCACCGTCGCCTGGCTGCGCGGACAACCCTGGTACGGCGGCTCGTTCGCGATGTTCGGCCCGTCCTACCTCGGCTACACGCAGTGGGCGATCGCGCCCTACGCCGGGCCCGAACTGAAGGCCATGGCCACGCAGATCACCGCCTCGCAGTTCAGGGACGCGGCCTACGTGGGCGGCGCGTTCGCGCTGGAGTCGGCGCTGAGCTGGACCACGCTCACCGACGGCATGTCCCGCCGCTTCGGCGGCGCCTCGGTGCTGACCGCGCCCCGGCTCACCCGCAGGGCGGTCCTGTCGGGCCGCCCCGTGGCCGAGCTGGACCTGGCCTCGGCCGGTCATGCGCTGCCGTTCTTCCAGGACCTGCTCACCCACCACGCCGACCCGGCCGTCCCGTACTGGGAGCAGCGCGACTTCTCCCCGAAGGTGGGCGAGGTGCAGGCCGCGGTCACGATGCTCGGCGGCTGGTACGACGTGTTCCTGCCGTGGCAGCTCAAGGACTACGCGGCCATGCGGGCGGCGGGGCGGCGGCCGTACCTGACGATCGGGCCCTGGTACCACGTGGACACCCGGCACGGGCGGCCCGCGCTGGCGGAGGCGACGGCCTGGTTCCGCGCCCACCTGCTGGGCGACTTCTCCGGGCTGCGGCCCGACCCCGTCCGGCTGTACGTGACGGGCGCCGAGGAGTGGCGCGACTACCCCGACTGGCCGGTGCCCGGGATGCGGGAGCAGCGCTGGCACCTGCAGCACAGGTTCGGGCTCGGCGTCGAGGGCCCGCGCGCGGCCGGGCCCGACCGGTTCCGCTACCACCCCGACCATCCCACGCCGGTGATCGGCGGTCCCGTGCTGCTCGGCGACTCCAGGCCGCGTGACCAGCGGCGGCTGGAGCAGCGCCGCGACGTGCTGGTCTACAGCTCGGCCGCGCTGGAGTCGGACGTGGAGATGATCGGCCCGGTACGCGCCGAGCTGTTCGTGCGGTCGAGCACCCCGTACGTGGACGTCGTGGTGCGCGTGTGCGACGTGCGGCCGGACGGGCGCTCGTTCAACGTGTGCGAGGGGGTCCGCCGGCTCGGGCCCTCCGCCGACGACGTGCGCCGGGTGGAGGTGGATCTGTGGCCGATCGGGCACCGGTTCCGGCGCGACCACCGGATCAGGGTGCACGTGGCGGCCGGGGCGTACCCGACGATCGCCCGCAACCACGGCACCGGCGATCCCCTGCTCGCGGGCGGCGCGATGGTGCCCGCCGACGTCGAGGTGTTCCACTCCCCCGACCGCCCCTCCGCCGTGGTGTTGCCGTTGTGCGCGCCTCGCGGCTGATGTCGCTGGTCCTGCTGCTGCAGGGCCGGGGCGGGATGACGGCGGCCGAGCTGGCCAGGGAGCTGGAGGTCTCCGAGCGCACGGTGCACCGCGACGTGCTGGCGCTGTCGGAGGCGGGCGTGCCCGTCTACGCCGACCGGGGGCGGGGCGGCGGCTACCGGCTGCTCGACGGCTACCGCACGCGGCTGACCGGGCTCGACCGGGCCGAGGCCGAGGCGCTGTTCCTGTCGGGGGTGCCGGCGGCGCTGCGCGAGATGGGGCTGGAGGAGGTGGCGGCGACCGCCCGGCTGAAGGCTGCCGCCGCGCTCTCCCCCGCCCTGCGGGACGCGCCTTCGGTCGCGGCGCAGCGGTTCCACCTGGACGCGCCGGGCTGGTTCGCCAGTGACGATCCGCCGCCGGCCGCGCTGGCGCCGCTGGCCAGGGCCGTGTGGAACGACCGCCGCGTCTCGGCCGTCTACAAGGACCGGCAGCGCACGCTGGAGCCGTACGGGCTGGTGCTCAAGGCGGGCGCCTGGTACCTGGCGGCGCGGCTCGGGACGCGGTTCCTGATCTTCCGGGTGCACCGGTTCGGCGAGATCTCCGAGCTCGGGGAGTCGTTCGACCGCGATCCGGACTTCGACCTGGCCGCCTTCTGGGCCGGGCAGTCGGCGCAGTTCACGCGTTCGCTGCTCAGGGACGTGATCACGGTGCGGCTCAGCGAGCGCGGGCTGCGGATGTTGCGGCACGTCGCCGACCCGGCGGCGCTCGACGACGCGCTGGCCTCGCTGCGGCCGGACGGCACTGTGCGGCTGGCGGTGGAGTCGGTGCCGGTGGCGTTCTCGCAGGTGCTGCGGTTCGGGCCGGAGGCGGAGGTGCTCGACCCGCCGGAGCTGCGGGCGATGGTCGCCGACGCCGCCGCCCGCATGTCCGCCCTTTATGCGTAGTTACCGGTATTTCTCCCAGCCGGTGTCCCCGCCTGCCTCGCGGACCTCGCGGATGTAGGGCCACACCTGCGGGCGGGTCCCGTCCAGGTCCGTGAGCCCGTACGCCTCGGCCAGCTCACCGCTCTCCACCGACTTGCCCGACCAGCGCTGCCTGTCCGGGTCCTGGGCGAGGGCGGCGATCCCGCGGCCGACGTAGGCGGGGGTCTCCGAGACCATCCAGGCGCTGTCCACCTTCGCCTCCCGCCAGTTGTCCTCGGTGACGCCGAAGTGGTCCAGCATCGCCTCCGAGCGCAGGAACCCCGGCGTCACCGCCACCGCCGTGCCGCCGTACGGGCGCAACTCGTTCGACCAGGCGAACGCGAGCCGGTTCACCGACATCTTGGCCAGGTCGTAGTAGACGTTCTCCCGGTAGCGCGTCTCGTTGTGCGCCCAGGTGCCGTCGGTGACCTCCACGACCAGCCCGCCCTCGTGCTCGATCAGCAGCGGGAGCAGGTGGCGGCTGGAGATGATGTGGGTGTCGATCGCCAGCCTGAGCAGCCTGAGCCCCTTGTCTATGTCGTGTTTCCAGACGGGCGTGTCCCACTCCCACAGGTGCTCGGCGCCCCACACGTCGTTGACCAGCACGTCGAGCCGCCCCCGCTCGCGCCGGACCCGCTCGGCCAGCGCCTCGACCTGCGCCGAGTCCAGGAAGTCGACCTGGGCCGCGATGCCCGTGCCCCCGGCCGCCGTGACCAGCTCGGCCGTCTCCTCGATGGTCTCCGGCCGGTCGATCTCCGAGCGCCGCTCGCGGGTGCTCCTGCCCGTGCAGTAGACCGTCGCGCCGGCCGCGCCCAGCGCCACCGCGATACCCCGTCCCGTTCCGCGGGTCGCCCCCGCCACCAAAGCAATCATGCCGCCGATCGTGCCGCGGATAGAGGACATCTTGTGTCATGTTTTTCCCCGGAACCCTGTGATAAGTAGGGAGTTACTATGAACAGCGAATTCGAGCTCCGCGGGGTCAACCACGTCGCGCTGGTCTGCTCGGACATGAAGCAGACCGTCGACTTCTACTCCGGCGTGCTGGGCATGCCGCTGATCAAGACGATCGAGCTGCCCATGGGCTGGGGTCAGCATTTCTTCTTCGACTGCGGCGGCGGCAACGCGCTGGCGTTCTTCTGGTTCCCCGACGCGCCCGACGGCGTGCCGGGGGTCTCGGCGCCGAAGAACCTGCCGGACCGCGGCGAGCTGCTGTCGGCCGTCGGCTCGATGAACCACATCGCCTTCGACGTGCCGCCGGAGAAGATCGAGGAATACCGCGACCGCCTCGTCGCCAAGGGCATCGACGTGGGCGTGCTGCTCAACCACGACGACAGCGAGTTCGGGGTGGCGCCGAAGATGCACGACGGCGTGTTCGTCAGGTCCATCTACTTCAAGGACCCCGACGGGGTGCTGGTGGAGTTCGCCGCCTGGACGCGCCGGGTCGGGCGGCCGGGCGACGTCAGGCACGAGCCGAGGACGGCGGCCGACCGGACCGCGTGACCGTTCGGCGCGGGCAACCGACCATTCGGCGATCGACGATCACGATCGCGGCCTGCCCGTAATTAAAGTGCTGGCGGTGGGACCTGCGGGAGCGTCTCATATGCCGAGAATTACTCCGACATATAGGCCAAACCGTAACATTGCCGACATTGGGTTTAATACCCCCGTAAAGCTACTCTCCCTCCATTGACCAACTGTCAGGGGCCGGTGACAACCGGCCCCTGATCCATGCATCGGAGGGTCGATGACTACCGGGGAACCCGGGCAGCCACGCACCGACCGCAGCCCGTGGAACTGGCTGCTGGTCCTGCCGATCGTGCTGCCGCTGCTGACTTTCCTGTTCAACGCCGACGAGCCCCGCCTGCTGGGCTTCCCGCTGTTCTACTGGCTGCAGCTGGCCTTCATCATCGTGGGCGTCACCACCACGACGATCGTCTACAGGATGACCAAATGAGCGGGCACACGACCGAGCTGGTCGTCTTCATCGTGCTGTTCCTGCTGGTCAGCGGCATGGGATTCGTGGCCTCGCGGTGGCGGCGGCCCAATGACCTGGCCAGCCTCAACGAGTGGGGGCTCGGCGGGCGCAGCTTCGGCTCGTGGGTCACCTGGTTCCTGGTCGGCGGCGACCTCTACACCGCCTACACCTTCGTGGCGGTGCCCGCGCTGGTGTTCAGCTCGGGGGCGCTGGGCTTCTACGCGCTGCCGTACACGGTGGTGGTCTATCCGCTGGTGTTCCTGGTGCTGGCGCGGATGTGGTCGGTGTCGCACGTGCACGGGTTCGTCACGCCGGCCGACTTCGTGCGGGCCCGGTTCGGGTCGCCGACGCTGGCGCTGGTGATCGCGATCACCGGGCTGGTGGCGACGATGCCGTAC
This sequence comes from Nonomuraea marmarensis, assembly GCF_043197025.1. NCBI lineage: Bacteria > Bacillati > Actinomycetota > Actinomycetes > Streptosporangiales > Streptosporangiaceae > Nonomuraea > Nonomuraea marmarensis. The sequence goes on along the minus strand of NZ_JBICRM010000020.1, from coordinate 15,389 downwards.
ATCGCGTTGCAGCTCGTCGGCATCGAGGCGGTGCTGAAGGCGATGGGCATCAGCGGGCACCTGCCGATCATCATCGCGTTCGCGATCCTGGCGGCGTACACGTACCAGTCGGGGTTGCGCGCACCCGCGCTGATCGCGTTCGTGAAGGACGCGCTGATCTACATCGTGATCCTGGCGGCGGTCATCTACATCCCGGCCAAGCTGGGCGGCTGGGACTCGATCTTCGACGCGGCCAAGGCCAAGTTCGACGCCACTCCAGCGAAGGGCGACGGCTACATCCTCAACGCCGGCAACCAGTTGCAGTACGTGACGCTGGCGTTCGGTTCGGCGCTGGCGTTGTTCCTCTACCCGCACAGCATCACCGGCGTGCTGGCCTCGAAGAGCCGCAACGTCATCAAGCGGAACATGTCGGCGCTGCCCGCCTACAGCTTCGTGCTCGGCCTGATCGCGCTGCTCGGCTTCATGGCGATCGCGGCGGGCACCAAGCCGGTCGTGGGCGCCAGCGGCAAGCCGGACACCAACACGATCGTGCCGATGTTGTTCGACCAGATGTTCCCCAGCTGGTTCGCGGGGGTCGCCTACGCCGCCATCGGCATCGGCGCGCTCGTCCCGGCGGCGATCATGTCGATCGCGGCGGCGAACCTGTTCACCCGCAACGTCTACCGCGAATACCTGAACAAGAACGCCACCGACGCCCAGGAGGCCACGGTCTCCAAGCTGGTGTCGCTGGTGGTCAAGGTGGGCGCGGTGTTGTGCATCCTGCTGCTCGACCCGCAGTTCTCGATCGACCTGCAGCTCATCGGCGGCGTGATCATCCTGCAGACGCTGCCGTCGGTGGCGCTGGGCCTCTACACGCGCTGGTTCCACAAGGGCGGCCTGATCGCGGGCTGGGCGGCCGGGCTGGCGGCGGGCCTGTGGATGTTGTACCTGATCCCGAACCCGGCCAACGGCAGGCAGCACTTCGGCGGCTCGGCGTTCGGCCTGGCGAACCTGGGCTTCGACACGACCATGACGGTCTACGCCGGGTTCCTGGCGCTGATCGTCAACCTGGTGGTGGCGGCGCTGGGCACGCTGCTGTTCCGGGCGGCCAAGGTGGCCGACGGCGAGGACGCGACCGCTCGCCGCGACTACTTCGCCGACGCGGGTGACCCGGACGTCAAGGACCTGGACCTGGCCGGCTCCCACTGATCGGCTCCCCGGCCAGGTAGCCCGGGTTGGCCACCGCCAGCTTCGCGCGCACGGCCCGCTCCAGGGCGGCCGTGAGCGCGGGGCCGTCCTCGATGCGGCCCTCGCGGATGGCGGCGGCCAGCTCGGCGTCGTCCGCCACGCCCAGCTCGGCCAGCCGCCGCGCGTGCTCCTCTCCCTGGGCCGGGCCGAGCTCGATCTCACGCTCCACCATGCCGAGCACGTTGATCGCCACGCGGGTGTGGAAGCGCACCCGGCCCTCAACCGCCGGGAGCACGTCGGTCTGGAGGAAGTCGCGTACGGCGGCCACGAGCTGGGCCGCCGTGGGCACGTCGTGCGGGCTCTGTGTCATCCCATCTCCCCTGATGCGCGCATTTATCCGCATCCGATCACTTAGCGGCTAGCCTGCGGCCATGCGCACAGAGTCTCCCACCGCACCGGCCCCGATGCTCGGGCCGAAGCTCATCCGGGCCGAGGTCCTCGTCGTGATGTCGGTCTCGCTCGGCGCCAGCGCCCTGGTGGCGTTCGTCCGGCTGATCGGCGCGCTCACGGCGCCGCGGGAGCTGAAGGGCCAGCAGGCCGTGCTCGTCGGGTCGATGGCGCCCGGGCGGCCCTGGCTGGACCTGACGTTGCAGCTCGTCGAGATCGCGATCTCGGTGGCGCCGGTGGGGCTGGTGGCATACCTGCTGGTGCGGTCGGGCGAGTCGCTGCGCACGGTGGGCGCCGACTTCCGGCAGCCGGGGCGTGACCTGGCGCGCGGGGCGGTGCTCGCGGCCGCGATCGGCGGCTCGGGGCTGGCGTTCTACCTCGCGGTTTGGGCGGCCGGGGTGAACCTGACGGTCGTTCCGGGGGCGCTGCCGCAGGCGTGGTGGCAGGTGCCGGTGCTGCTGCTCGCCGCGGCGCAGAACGGGGTGCTGGAGGAGGTGCTCGTCTCCGGGTACCTGCTGCATCGGCTGGGGCAGGCCGGGTGGGGGCCGTGGCGGGCCGTCGTGGTGTCGTCGGTGTTGCGGGGGGCGTACCACCTGTATCAGGGGTTCGGGGGGTTCGCCGGGAACGTGGTGATGGGGCTGGTGTTCGGGCGGCTGTACCAGCGGTGGGGGCGGGCGATGCCGCTGGTGGTGGCGCACACGCTCATCGACGCCGTCGCCTTCGTCGGGTACGCCTTCCTGCACGGCCGGGTCAGCTGGCTGCCGTGAAGACGTTGACCGGGCAACGTCTTCAGGGGTGAGATCCTCATATGAGCTTCGCCGTGCCCGACAGTGTCCGACCGATCCGCGATGCCGTACACGCGTTCATGACCGAACGGGTGGAGCCCGCCGAGCCGGTGCTGCACGCGGGCGGGCCCGAGGCCGCGGCGGCGCTGGACGAGCTGCGGGCCGAGGCGAAGAAGGAGGGGTTGTGGGCGCTCGGGCATCCGCGCGAGCTGGGCGGGGGCGGGCTGCCGTTCCTCGACTACGTGTACGTGAACGAGGTGCAGGGGCGTAGCGAATTCGGGCAGCTGGCGCTGGGCACGTTCACGTTGCAGGACTCGCTGATGCTGCACGAGCACGCCTCGGCCGAGCAGCGGGAACGCTACCTGGAGCCGCTGGTGCGGGGTGACATCTGGCCGAGCTTCGCGATGACCGAGCCGACGGTGTCCAGCAGCGATCCCACCCAGATCAGGACGGCCGCCGTGCTCGACGGGGACGAATGGGTGATCAACGGGCACAAGTGGTTCACGACGGGGGCGTCGCGGGCGGCGTACACCACCGTGATGTGCAGGACCGAGCAGGACGCGGCCCCCGAGCTCCGGCACCTGGCGTTCTCCATGATCCTGGTGCCGACGGACACGCCCGGCTACCGGATCGTCCGCGAGACGCCCGTGCTGGGCCTCGACGGGGCGCACTGCGAGGTCCGGTACGAGGACGTCCGCGTGCCCGCCTCGAACCTGCTGGGCACGCGCGGGCACGGGTTCGTCATCGCGCAGCAGCGGCTGGGACCCGGGCGGATCTTCCACTGCATGCGGTGGCTGGGGCAGGCGCAGCGGGCCTTCGACCTGATGTGCCGGAGAATGCACGAAAGGACCGCCTTCGGGGAGCCGCTGGCGAAGAAGCAGCTCATGCGGCAGCACGTGTTCGACTCCTACACCGAGATCCAGGCCGCCAGGCTGCTCACGCTCAACGCCGCCGAGGCCGTCGACGCGGGCTCGCAGGCCCGGGTGGAGATCGGCGCGATCAAGGTGGTGGGCGCGCGCATGCTGCACAACGTGATCGACCGGGCCATCCAGGTGTACGGGGCCGCCGGGCTGACCCCGGACACGCCGCTGGACCGGATGTACCGGCACGCGCGGGCCGGGCGGATCTACGACGGGCCCGACGAGGTGCACATCGACTCGGTGGGGCGGCGGATCCTGGGCGCGTACGCGGCGGGCGGCAACTGGGAGTTCGGCCTGCGATGACGGATGTCCAGGCGGTCGTCGGCGAGGTGTTCGGGGCCGGGGCCTCGATTCCCTTCAGCGCCCGGCTGCCCGGCGGGGCGTCGCGGGAGACCTGGGCCCTCGATGTCGTCGCCGGCCTCGAGAGGCATGAGCTGGTCCTGCGGCTCGACTCCCCTGGCGCCGCCATGGAGGCCGGTGGCAGCCTGGCGGCCGAGGCGGCGCTGATGCGGGCCGCGTTCGACGCCGGGGTGCCGGTGCCGCGGATCGTGGCCGACGGCGCGTCGTACATCCTCATGACCCGCGTCTCCGGCGAGACGATCCCGCGCAAGATCCTGCGGGACGACGCCTACCGGGCGGCCCGGCCCAGGCTGGCCGCGCAGTGCGGGCAGGCGCTGGCGGCCGTCCACCGCATGCCGCCGTCCTGCCTCGCGCGGGACGGGCAACAGGATCCGCTGCGGCAGTGGCGGGACGTGCTCGACCAGCTCGGCGAGCCGCATCCGGTGTTCGAGCTGGCACTGCGGCGGCTGGCCGCCGACCGGCCGGGCAGCACGCGCAGGACGGTGGTGCACGGCGACTTCCGCAACGGCAACCTGATCGTCGGGCCCGAGGGGATCAGGGCGGTGCTCGACTGGGAGCTGGCCCACCTCGGCGATCCCCTCGAGGACCTCGGGTGGTTGTGCGTGAAGGCGTGGCGGTTCGGCTCACCGCTGCCGGTGGGCGGGTTCGGGGAGTACGAGGACCTGATCGGCGCCTACGAGCGGGCCGGCGGGCAGCCGGTGGACCGGGAGGCGCTCCGGTGGTGGGAGACGTTCGGGGTGCTCAAGTGGGGGATCATCTGCGTCATGCAGACCATGCGGCACCTGCGCGGCGGCGCCCGCTCGGTGGAGCTGGCCGCGATCGGGCGCCGGGTGTGCGAGAACGAGTGGGACCTGCTCAGGATGTCGCGCCTCTCGCATACCGCGGGCTGAGCGCGGCGGCGATCACGTCCACCAGTCCCTCCACCACCTGCGCGCGGTCCACCTCAGGATGGTCGAGCCACCAGTCGCCGGTCGTCTGCACCATGCCGACGAACGCGTGCCCGAGCACCTGCGCCCGCACCGGATCGGGCACCACGCGCTCGGCGGCCAGCGTCCGGCCGAGCTCCTCGCCCAGGCTGCGCACCAGCGACGTCATGTGGGAGCGGATCCTGGTGTCCTCGGCGCTGGCCCGGTGGAACAGGAACCGGTAGAGGTTGAGGTTGGCCGAGACCAGGTCGAGGTAGACGCCGATGGCCGCCCTGGCCCTGCCCCGCAGGTCCGCCCCCGACTCGGCGAACTTCGGCCGCAGCTGGGCGATGACCGTGCGCACGTGCCGGTCGGCCAAGGCCTGGTAGAGGCCGCTCTTGTCGCCGAAGTGGCGGTAGAGGATGGGCTTGGTGATGCCCGCCTCGGCGGCGATGGCCGCCATCGACACCTCGGGGCCCTCGCTCAGGATGACCCGGTCGGCGGCGTCGAGCAGCGCTCTGCGCCGGTCCGGATCCCGTCCACTCACCCGCTAAGGATAGATCGCCACCGGCCGGGCAGCAGCGACGAGAGCACCAGCAACGCGCCTATGAGCGTATAGAGGCCGGTCATCCCCGCCAGGGTGCCCGGGGGCTCGGCCATCTCGGCCCACGGCGCGCCCGCCGGCTCCCATGGCAGGCCGCCCGCCCGCGACCAGGGCAGGTTGCCGGCCACGCCGAGCGCGGCGTCCAGGTCAAGGGCGAACAGGGTGCCCGCCGCGGCCAGGGGCAGGCCGCAGGAGAACGCCGCCGGGGGCCAGGCGGTCAGGAGGGTGACGAGGACGGCCACGGCCGCCAGATAGCCCAGGCCCGCGGGCGACGGGGCGAACGTGGCGTTGCCCGTACGCAGGGCCCTGGCGGCCGCTTCGGTCAGGTAGTACAGGGGGGCGAGGGCGGCCAGGCCGGCGACGGCTCCCATCAGCTGACGAGTCTCACGGGTCACACGGGCTTCGTCCCCGCCTGCCCGGCCGGTTACGCTCATGCCTTTGGGGCATGGCGCCCGCGCCGCCCGGGGCGCGGGTCGTTGCTGCGTGCACGGCTTTTGGCGATCCGTGCACAGTGGTACGGCGCCGCCTGGATCGTGGGGATAGGTTCGGATCATGCGTAACTCCGGCACGGGCCCGGGGCCCATCACCCCCGACGGATCGCCTGTCGACTTCTACAGCCTGCTCCCGCCCAGCGGCGAGCCCGAGCTCGTCGCCCAGGTGACACCACCCGGCGGCGCCGTCCTGGAGCTGGGCGCGGGCGTCGGCCGGGTGACGCACGCGCTCGTCGAGCACGGCTTCGAGGTGGTGGCCGTGGACGAGTCCGCCGAGATGCTGGCCCGCGTGCGCGGCGCGGACACCGTGCTGGGCCGGGTCCAGGAGCTGCGGCTCGACCGGCGTTTCGACACCGTCATGCTGGCCTCCCAGCTCGTGAACACCGTGAACGACGCGGACCGGCGCGAGCTGCTCGCGGCCTGCGCGCGGCACGTCAAGGCCGGGGGCGCGGTGCTCATCCAGTGGATGCCCGCCGACGCCCACGACCGGTGGCAGACGGGCATGGGCAGGCAGGACGGCGACATCACGATCACGATGGCGGCCGTGGAAGAGGTGTCGCCAGGCATCTACCACGCGACCATGCGCTACTCCTATGGCGACTCCAACGGCGACGACAAGGTGTGGACCCAGTCGTTCTCCTCCAAGCACCGACGACGAGCTGTCCGCCGAACTGGCCGCGGAAGGGCTGCGGCTGGAACGGTTCCTGACGGAGGACCGCATGTGGGTGGCGGCGAGGCCCGCCTAAAGGAGGCTGCCTTTACGTTGTAGATCACACAATCGCTTCGATGTCGTGAAATTACTGGAAAATGCTGGGACTGTTGGTACGCTCGCGCCATGAGTGACCGGCTGGACGATCTCGAGCGGCGGATCGACGAGCTGCGCGCCGGCGTACGCACGGCCATGCGGACCAAGGACGGCGCCACCGCCCGCACCCTGCGCGCCGAGCTGCGATCCGCCGAGCACGCCTGGGACGCCCTCGTGAGCGGCGAGCAGCCGCAGGCCGAGCCGGAGCCCACGGGCCTGGTCACCGTGCGGGAGCAGGTGCACCAGGGGCTGCGGCTGCTGGGGGCGGCCGCCCAGCCGAGGCTGATCGTGGCCGTCAGCGACGCCTTTTTCGGCGGTACGATCCGTAGCGGCCGGCTCACCAGCCTGCGCAGAGACGAGGAGCGCTCGTTCCGGTCGTCACCTTACGGGCGGCCGTACTATCTGTGCGCCGCGCTGACCGACCGCCTCTCTCCCGCCCGCGGCCTCCTCACGCTCAGCACCTGGCCGCTGGAGCGCCGCGTGGTCGGCCCGCTCAGCCCCCGCGTCGACTTCCTGACCTGCGCCATCGCGGTGGCCGAGCACGAGACCGGGGACGGGCGGGCGGCCAGATTACTCGTCCGGATGGCCAGGAACATCCCCGGCGCCACCGACGGCACCCTCGGCCCGCCGGATCCCGGCCGGGTGGCCGAGGCGGCCCGCGCCGAGCTACGGGTGCACGCCGAGCGCGACACGCGGGATCGCGCCGAGCTGGCAGAACGCGCGACGGCGCAGCTCGGTGACGTGGCCCGGCTGTTCGGGGCCGCTACGCTGAGCACGATCAAGAAGGAGACAGCCAAGTGAGCGGCTTGAAGCGCGAAGGTGACCGCGAGGGAGCGCCGTCGTCTGGAGGAGCGGCGGGGAGGCCATGAGCACGCAGCACCGGCTCGACGCGTTGCGCGGCACGACGCCGCCGCAGGCGCACGACGCCCGCGCCATCGCGGCCCTGGCCGCCAACCCCGGCTGCACGCGCCGCGCGCTCATGGACGGCGCGGGCATCGACAAGGACGCCGCCGCCCGGCATCTGGGGTTCCCGGCGCCGTTCGGGCAGTCGCCGTTCGCGATCACGCGCGGCAACGTGTTCGAGGCGCTGGTCAAGGCCGACGGGTGCGCGGAGCTGCTGCGGATGTTGCGCGAGCTGCTCCGCCTGCCGATCGCCGAGGTGGCCTACCACGACGTGGAGAACGTCGGCGCCCACCTGCGCCACGCCCACACCCGCGCGCTGTTCGACCGCGCGGCGGGCGACGGCCAGGACGTCGGCACGCTGTACGACCACCCGCTGCTCAGCCTGGAGATCGCCGGTCACACCGCCTATCTGGAGCCGGACGTGGTGGCGTTCCAGCTCGGCGGCCGGTTCCACATCGTGGAGATCAAGTCGTTCGCGGTGATCGACGGCCAGGCCGACCCGGCGGCGGTGGCGGCGGCCGCGCGGCAGGCGGCCGTCTACGTGCTGGCGTTGCGCGGACTGCTGGAGGAGCTGGGGCACGACCCGCTGAAGGTGTCGCACGACGTGGTCCTGGTCTGCCCGGAGAACTTCGCCAACCGCCCGGTCGCGACCCTGGTCGACGTGCGCAGGCAGCTCGCCGTGCTGCGGCGCCAGCTGACCCGGATGACCGCGCTCGACCGGCTGCTCGACGGGCTGCCGGAGGAGGTCACGTTCGACCTGCGGCCGGGCGAGGACGGGCGGCCCACCAGGCCCGTCGCCGAGCTGGCCGACGCGCTGCGCGGGGCGACCGCCCGCTACGCACCCGACTGCCTGTCCACGTGCGACATGTGCTTCTTCTGCCGCGACGAGGCCCGCCAGGAGGGCGCCTCCGACCTGCTGGGCCGTCAGGTGCGCGACGAGCTGGGCGGGGTGGCCTCCGTGGCGGAGGCGCTCGGCCTGGCCGACGGCGCCCGCGACCCCGCCGAGGGGCAGGAGGAGATCGCCCGGCTGCTCCGCAACGCCGAACGCCTGCGCAGGGAGTGCCTCTCGCCGGCGGGAGGCTCCTGACGTGAGCACGCCCGCGCGGAGGCGCCCGACATGAGCCTGCTGACCTCCCTTGCGAGGCTGCGTGCCCTGGAGGAGGGCATGGCACAGCCCGTCGCGACCGTCAGGCACTGCCATCTGCCGGTACGGCCGATGGTGTTCATCCCGCTCAAGTTGTCGGGCGAGGCCGCCGCGCCGCTGGCCGCCATGCTCGGCACCGATCGCGAACGGCCGCGCCTGCTCGTGGTGACCCAGCCGCGCAACCGCGACCTGCGTTTCGCCTGGGCGGCCGAACTGGCCGGGGTGCTGCTGCCGTACATCGAGGGGTTCCTCGCGGACACCGAGACGGTGGAGCGCAAGAACGCCGACCCCTACGAGCGGGCGCTGGACGCGCCGCAGCTCGTCGTGCCGAACCAGGCGGGCGTGGCCTTCACCAGGCTGCTCGGCCGCTCGACGCGCTTCCGCCGGACCGACGGGCCCTATCCGGTGCCCGAGTCGGTGCCGCTGCTGGGGCGGTGGCTGACCTATTTCGGGGAACGGGCGGCGTACCCGGGCTCATCGCTGATGCTGGCCGCGACCGAGGAACTGGGCAGGCACTGGGCCAGCGGACAGAGCGCGCTGGAGGACGCCAACCTGGCGGCGCTGCTCGGCTGGATCACCACCGGGCCGAGCGACGACGCCGAGGACCCGCTCGTCTGGCCGCCCGCCGGGCCCGCGACCGATCCCGGGTTCGACGCGGAGGTGCTCGCGCCGGCGATCGAGAGCGAGCAGCCCGTGCGCATCACCGAGGCGCTGCGCACGCAGCTCGAACCCACCTGGCGGCTCATGTGGCAGGCGATCGACCTGCTGTCCGGGCTGGCGGAGGGCGCGAGCGCGGCCGGGCGGTGGGAGCAGGACCGGGGCTCGTTCAGCGGCATGGCGACGCACCTCGCGGAGGGCGCGCCACCGCAGCCCAGGCGCGACGGCGCGATCGCCGCCGCCGCCAAGCTGGCCCGCATGGAACGCGCCCAGGCCGCCTACGACGTCCAGCGCGCCTACGACGACCCCCTGGTCATGGCTGAATACCGGCTGACCGGCGAGGCGTTCGCGGGCGAGGTGGTCGAGACCGACCCGGGCAACACCGAGGGCGAGGGCCGCTCCCGCAAGCTCCGCCCGCTGGTGATGATCAAAACCGACGATCCGGTACGCCTCCCGCCCGGCACGTCTCTGGGCACCCCGCAACGCCGCGGCCAGGGCGCCGAGCTGGTGTCGGCCGGCGAAGGACTCGTCACCCTGAAGATCACCAAAGGCATGGGCAGGGGGAAGACGGCGGCGCCCGGCGCCGTGCCCGAGGCCGGCGAGCGGGTCTGCTACACCTCGCTGACCGACGACTTCCAGGGCTCGCCCAACCTCCCCGACGCCGAGGCCACGCCGTGGACGCACGGCGGGCCGCCGCAGGAGTACGTGCCCGACGACGAGGACGCCCAGGAGGAGTGGTCGTGACCCCTGAGCAGGTCATCAGGAACGTGCTGGCCGATCTGCCCCGGCACCGCGGCGTCGTGGTCGACTCGCCGCCGGGAGCGGGCAAGTCCACCCTGGTGGTACGCGCCGCCGCGCACATCGCGGCCACCGGCGAGCCGCTGATGATCGTCGCCCAGACCAACGAGCAGGTCGACGACCTGGTGGCCAGGATCTCCGGCAAGCACCCGCACCTGACCGTCGGACGGCTCTCGGCGAGCGGGTACGTGCCGCCGCTACGCATGCTGGAGCTGCCCGGCGTCCGGGTCGGCACCAGGATCCAGGACCTGGGCGACCCGGACATCGTCATCGCCACCGCCGACAAGTGGGCGTGGATCGGCGATCGGGTGTGGCCGTGGGCGATCGTGGACGAGGCGTACCAGATGCGGTCGGACAAGCTGCTGCGGATCGCGGGGCTGTTCGAGCGGGCGTTGTTCGTGGGCGATCCCGGGCAGCTCGACCCGTTCTCGATCGTGGACGGGGACCGCTGGTCGGGGCTGTCGTGGGATCCGTTGCAGAGCGCGGTGTCGGTGCTGCTGCGGCACAACCCGGACCTGCCCGTGCACCGGCTGCCGGTGTCGTGGCGGCTGCCCGCGTCGGCCGCGCCCGTGGTGTCGCGGGCGTTCTATCCGTTCACCGGGTTCCGGTCGGGCACCGGCGCCGGTGAGCGGCGGCTGGAGCTGACGACGGGCGGCATGGGGACCGCGCACGACCGGGCGCTGGAGGAGGCGGCCAGGTCGGGGTGGGCGCTGCTGGAGCTGCCCAACCGGCACACCGTGCGTACCGACGGGGAGGCCGTGCGGGCGGTGGCGCTGCTGGCGGCGCGGCTGCTCCAGCGGGGGGCGGTGGCGAGCTCGGAGCAGGGTGAGCGGCCGGTGACGGCGGACCGCATCGCGGTCGGGGCGGCCCACCGGGACCAGGTGGCGGCCATCCGCTCGGCCGGTTTGCCCGCGGAGATCACGGTGGACACCGCGAACCGGCTGCAGGGCCGCGAGTACGACGTGACGATCGTGCTGCACCCGCTGTCGGGGCGCCGGGACGCCACGGCCTTCCACCTGGAGTCGGGACGGTTGTGCGTGCTGGCGTCACGGCACCGGCACGCGTGCGTGGTGGTGGCCCGGGCGGGCATCGCCGACCTACTCGACGCGCACCCGTCGGCCGAGCCGGTGCAGCTGGGGGTGCCGGTGAAGTTCCCGGACGGGTGGGAGGCCAACCAGTCGGTCCTGGAACACCTGTCCCGCCACCGCGTGTAGCCGCCCGGGGATCGGGGTCAGAGGCGGCGGCGCCAGACGTCGATGGCCATGACCGGGCGCATGCCCGCCGACTCGTACAACCCCAGCGCCGGCGTCGTGTTGTTGGAGTCGACGTGCAGGATCGTGCCCTGGCGCCCCCGGGCCGCGTCGGCGGCGAACGCGTGGCGCAGCAGGAACCGGCCGAGCCCCCTCCCCCGGAACTCGGGCAGCACCGCGAGCGTGGCCACGTACCCGCAGTCCTGGTCGGGGAGGAACTGGTTGTTGCCGATCACCACCCCCGCCGGACGGCCGTCGAGCTCGGCGAGCGTGAGCTGGCTCCAGTCGGTGATGCTCTGCGCCTGCCTGCGCTCGTACCACCGGTCGTAGTCGATCGCCACGAAGCCGAAGTGGTCGGCGAACCCCTTCTGGTGCACGAGATGCGCCTCGCGCCGCACGTCCTCGCTCTCGCCGCTGCGCAGCGTGAGCCCGGCGGGCGGGGCGGGCGGCTCGACCGGGCCGTCGTGGTCGATGCGCATCCGGTGGAAGCTGGTGCCGGGCTCGAAGCCCCACTCCTTGGCCATGGCCTGCTTGACCTGGTCGGCGCGGTAGACGCCGAGGTGCAGGGTGACGCCGTCGTGTCCGCGCTCGGCGCCCAGCTCGCGGGCGCGCTCGAGCACGATGGGCCACAACTCCCCCGCCAGGCCCACGACGCCGGGACGGACGATCACGTCGACGTCCACCAGGTCGCTGTCGCCGTTGCGGCACGCCCAGGACGTGGCGTCGAGCCTGCCGTCGGCGTCATGCGCGAGCCAGCCGTCCTTGTCGAGGTCGAAATCGGGCTCGACCAGCTCGTCGACGACGTCCTCGAGAGTCATGTCCGGCGCCCCGATCACCGCGGTCTCATAGGCCGCGATGAGCTCGTACATGGCCGCGGCGTCTTCCACACGCGGTGGCCTGATGGTGTGCATAGGGAGGATTGTCCATAAATAACCCGCCTCAGCGCCTCCCATTTTTCCCGAGCTCCGAGCCGGTCGCTAAGCTGAGTCCGTGCTCGACAGGACGCCGCTGCACATCGAGGTCACCACACCCGACGCGACCACCGTCGCGCTCGTGCTCAGCGGCGGCCTCGACCAGGACTCGGCCTCCCAGCTCGCGGCCCTGACCTTCGCCGACGGCTACCGCAGGCTCGACGTCGACCTGTCCGCGGTCAGCTTCATCGACTCCTCGGGTCTGGCCGCCCTCGTACGCCTCCAGCGACAGGCCGAGGGCGCCAACGCCGTGGTGCACGTGGTCGCGTTGACGCCCTATTTGCGCGGCCTGTTGAGGATGACCGCGCTGGATCAGCTGTTCAGCCTGCCGCCGGGGTGACGGCCGCCTCCTCCTTCGAGGCGTCCACCGGGCTCCCGCCGCGCAGCGGGATCTCCTTGATGAACGCCGCCAGCACCGGCACGACGATCGCGAACAGGATGGCCCACCAGAAGACGCCGGACAACGAGGTCGCCAGCGACTCCAGCAGCCCCGTGCGGACCGGGGCCGGCATCTGCCCGAGCATCGAGGGATCCATCCTGGTGCCGCCCTTGGCCAGTTCTTCGCCCATCTTCGGGCCGAACCTGGCGGTCAGCTCCGACAGGAAGTGGTTGTTGAAGATCGCGCCGAACAGCGACACGCCGAACGAGCCGCCGATCGACCTGAAGAACGTGCTCGCGCTGCTCGCCACGCCGAGGTCCTTCTGCTCGACGCTGTTCTGGGCGATCAGCATCGTGGTCTGCATGAGGAAGCCCATGCCCAGGCCGAGTACGGCGATGTACACGCCGGTCATCCAGGCCGGCGTGGAGACGCCCATCGTGGACAGCAGGTACATGCCCGCGGCCATGCCGACGCCGCCGATGATCGGGTAGATCTTGTACTTGCCGGTGCTGGTGATGGCCCGGCCCACGAACAGCGACACGACCATCGCGGCGCCCATCATCGGCAGCAGCAGCAGGCCCGAGTTGGTGGCCGTGGCGCCCTGCACCATCTGCTGGAAGACCGGCAGGAAGTTGATCGCGCCGAACATGGCGAAGCCGAGCAGGAAGCCGATGGCCGAGATCAGCGTGAAGTTGCGGTTGCGGAACAGCTGCAGCGGCATGATGGGCTCGGCCGCCCGGAGCTCCACCGCGACGAACACCACCAGCGTGACCACGGCCAGTACGGCCAGGGACAGGATCTGCCAGGAGCCCCACGTGTACTCGTTGCCGCCCCAGGTGGTGATGAGCACCATGGCGGTGATGCTGACCGACAGCAGGATCGCGCCCAGCCAGTCGATGCGTACCTTCTGGCGCAGCCGCGGCAGGTGCAGGTTCAGCACCAGCAGGACCAGCGCCACCGCGCCGACCGGCAGGTTCACGTAGAAGGCCCAGCGCCAGTCGAGATTGTCGGTGATGAAGCCGCCCACCAGCGGGCCCGCGATCATCGCCAGCGACATGACGCCGGCCATGATGCCCTGGTACTGGCCGCGCTCGCGCGGCGGCACCAGGTCGCCGATGATCGCCATGACGTTCACCAGCAGGCCGCCGGCGCCCAGCCCCTGCACCGCGCGGAACGCGATCAGCTGGGCCATGCCGTTCTCCGGGCCACCGAGCATCGAGGAGCCGGCCATGCCGCAGAGCGCGGAGCCGATCATGAAGATGACGATCGAGATGATGAAGATGCTCTTGCGGCCGTACAGGTCGCCGATCTTGCCCCAGATCGGCGTCGAGACGGTCGTGCCCAGTATGTACGCCGTCACGACCCACGACATGTGCGCCAGGCCGCCGAACTCGATCAGGATGCGCGGCATGGCCGTGCCCACGATCATGTTGTCCAGCATGGCCAGGACTAAGGCCAGTAGCAGTCCCGGCAGGACGACCATGACCTCGCGGCGCCGTCCGACTGCCTCCGCCACCAGACACCCCCCTTGTTCTACGCTTGCTTACTTGCCGACCGGCAAGCATAGAATAAGGTAGATACTTACTTGTCGGCCGTCAAGTCGAAATAGGTGCAAGGTGCGGGAAGACACACGAACCCGGATCCAGGAGATCGCGCTCAGGCTCTTCACCGAGCAGGGCTACGAAGCGACCTCCCTGCGAGAGATCGCCGAGGAGCTCGGGGTGACGAAGGCCGCCCTTTACTACCATTTCAAGACGAAGGACGACATCGTAGCCAGCCTGGTCGATCTCCGTGCCGCCGAGGTCGAGGAACTCCTCGACTGGGCCAGGAGCCAGCCGAAGACCCCGGAGATGCGGCGCGAGTTGCTGCGGCGCTACGCGGACAATCTCATGCGGCCCCGGTATCTGGAGGTGGCCAGGTTCCTGGAGCGCAACCAGACGGCGCTGCGCGAACAGCCGAAGCTCGTCAAGATGCGCGACACCATGCTCGCGCTCACGGCGGAGATGAACGAGCCGGGGGCCACCGCCGCCGAGCGCATCAGCCGCTCGCTGGCGCTGTTCGCGCTGCACGCGGGCAAGTGGCTGACGCAGGAGAGCGAGCTCTCGGACGAGGAGATCACCAAGGCCTCTCTGGAGGTGGCCATGCGGCTACTGGAACCATAACTTTCCGCACTTTTTACCCCAAAGGGGACGATTGGCGCACCTGGATCGAGGGCAGGGGATTTTACGCGTCCAGGGGAGGAGGCGCGGTGGAGACCATGATTGCCCTCCGGCTGCCCAGGGATGCGGCGAGCGTGCCGCTGGTCAGGCAGCTGCTGGACGGCACGCTGCGGTCGCTCGGGGTCGAGCCGCAGATCCGCGACGACATCGAGTTGATACTCACCGAGGCGTGCTCCAACGTGATCAAGCATGCGGCGCCGAGCGACGACTACCGGGTCAGCGCAACGGTCTACGGTCACACGTGCACCATCAAAGTCGTCGACACCGGGGGCGGCTTCGACGCCCGCAAGATCGTCGATCCGGAGCCGGGCGCCGATCACGGCCGGGGGCTGCAGATCATGCGCGCGCTGGCCGACGAGGTACGTTTCATCAACAGGCGCACGCACGGCGCGGTGGTCTGCCTGGAGAAGCGGCTGCGCTACGTGCCGGGCGCGGCGGGCCAGCACCTCCTGACCACCTAGACGAGTAAGTCCGAAGCTCTGCGGCAAAGGGGGAAGGGCCTCGATGATCGTTTTGTGACGAACAACCTCGAGACCCTTCTCACTGCACTGTACGTGAAGATCGACGACGAGCTGGCAGGACCG